>NZ_JBEOSA010000016.1:0-137776 GCF_040302625.1 Kitasatospora sp. NPDC097643
CGAGAAGTCGGCCCAGCCGACTTCTCGCGCAGGGCCCCCGGCGTCAGACCGGCTGGGGTTCGAGGTCGCGGTCGATCGGGCGCCAGGCGCGGGCGGTGCAGGTGTCGGGGTGGTCGGGGCCGAGGTGGCGAGTGAGGTCGGCGAGGGCCCGGGTGTGGAGGTCGGCGGCCTCGTCGGCGTGGTCCAGGGCGCGCAGGGTGCCGGCGAGGTTGGCGGCACAGGCCAGGGTGTCGGGGTGCTGCGGGCCGTAGCGGGCGCGGAGGTCGTCCAAGGTCCGGCGCTGCAAACTGCGGGCCTCGGGGTGGCGGCCGACGTCGGCGTAGGCATTGGCGAGGTTGAGGACCGCCTTGAGGGCGAACGGGTGCTCCGGGCCCACGCGTCGGCCGAGCGCCTCGACCACGTCCTCACCGCGCTCGACGGCCGCGTCGGCGTCGCCGCTGGTGCGCAGGTACAGCGCGTGGTTGGCGGCGCAGGCGAGGGTGAACGGGTGGTCGGCACCGAACAGCCGCCGGTACGCCGCGTGGATCCGCACGATGAGCTCGCGGGCGGCGACGTTGTCCCCGGCGGCGCTGTGGTCGGCCGCCAGGTTGACCGCGCAGATCAGGGCGTCGGGCGCGTCCTCCCCGTAACGGTCCCGGTAGCGCTCGTAGGTGGCGACGTTGATCGCGCGGGCCTCCTCCAGCCGGCCGGCCCGGCGAAGCGAGACCGCCATCGAGGTGGCGTTGCGCAGACTCTCCGGAAGGTCCGGTTCCAGGACCGCGTCGAGGTCGGCGGCCACCTCGGCCAGCAGGTCGATCGAGGCCGGGAAGTCGCCGAGGTCGCGCAGGTCGCGGGCGACGCAGTACTTGGTGGTGAGGGTGTACGGGTGGCGCGGGCCGAGCACGTCGGCGCGCCGGGCCGCGGTGTCCCGGTCGAGCTCGTGGGCGGCCCGGCTGTCGCCGACCAGCCGGTGGTCGATCGCCAGGTTGTGGCCCATGGACAGCGTCCGCGGATTGTCGACGCCGAACAGGGTCCGCAGGCGGCCGTAGGTGTCGAGGTCGAGCGCGAGCGCGTCCTCGAAGCGGCCGAGCACCCGGTGATCGGCGCCGAGCGAACCGGCGGTCGTCAAGGTGTGCGGATGGTGCTCGCCCAGGGTCGCCCGCTGCCGGGCCAGCACCGCCTCGTCCAGGGCCAGTGCCTCGCGGTACCGCCCTTGGGAGCGCAGGACGTTGGCACGCTGGAAGCGCAACAGCAGGGTCTGTGGGTCGTCGGCGCCGAGCTTCTCCGTCCAGACCGGGATGAGGGCGGCACTGAGCTCGTCGGCACGCTCGAGTTCGCCCCGTTTCCACAGGTAGCGCACCCGGTCGATGCGCAGCTGGCGGGGTTCCGGCGCGTCGCAGTAGTGGATGTTGCACGCACCCAGGTGGGGCCAGAGGTCGTCGAACGCGGGCCAGTTGGAGGGATCGTCGATGTCGCCCTGGACGGGCCGGGCACCGGCCAGCACGAGGTGGACGTCGTGGACCGCCGTCCGCTGCTCCTCCTCGGTCATCTCGCACCGGATGGCGGCCTGGACGAGCCGGTGCAGCTGGACCGTCCGGCGGCCGCCGTCGACCCGGGCGAGCGAGTAGCGGCCGATCGCGCGGATCGCCCCGGCGAGGGCGAGCGGCCCGTCCAGCCGCGGGTCGTACCGGGCGAGCGCGGCGATCATCCGCTCGTTGTAGACGAGCCGCATGGCGATCGGCTCCGGGCCGAAGAACGCGCAGAGCTGCAACAGACGGGCGGCAGCCGGGTTCCGGGTCCGCAGCCGGGTGATCGAAACGCTCCAGGCGGCGGCCAGCGAGGCGGGATAGTCCACCGGGTGCTCCAGCGAGAGCACCTGGGCGGCGGCGGCGCGCAACTGGGCGAGGTAGGCGTCGACCGGCATCGCGGTGGCGTCCAGCCAGGCCGCCGCGACCTCCAGCGCCAACGGGAGGTCGCCGAGTTCGGTGGCCACCTCGTCGGCATCCGGCTCGGTCAGGCCCTGGACCCGGCGGCACAGGTGCTCGACGCTCTCGCGGCGGGTGAAGACGTCCACGGCGAGGGCCTCGGCCACCCGGCTCCACTCCGGGTTGCGGGAGGTGACGAGCAGGTGCCCGGGGCCGCCGGGCAGGAAGGGGAGGATGTCCGCGGGGTCGCAGGCGTTGTCGAAGATCAGCAGCCAGCGGGCGGCCGGGGTGCCGCGCCGCAGGGCCGTCAGCGCGGCCCCGCTGGCCTCGGCGACCGAGTCCCCGACCGGGAGGCCGAGTTCGCGCGCCAGGTCGGCGAGGGCGGGGCCGATCAGGTCGGGCTGCTCGGCGTCGATCCACCAGACCAGGTCGTACTCGGTCCTGAACCGGTGGGCGTACTCCAGCGCGATCTGGGTCTTGCCGATCCCGCCGAGCCCGTACAGGGTCTGGGAGCTCGGCAGCACGGCCGCCATCCCGCCGCCCAGTTGCCGGTGCAGGTGTTCCAGGACGGCGTGCCGGCCGGTGAAGGAGGGGTGGCGGGGCGGCGCCTTGAAGTGGGCCGGTTGCGTGCCGGGGTAGCGCAGGCCGGTGAGGTCGGGCGGGTGCGGCGCGCCGCCGAGGGCGGCGAGCAGGGCGTCGGCGGCCTGCTCGGCGGACTGACCGACGAGGGTGACGGTCGGGCCCTGGTGGTACGAGGAGGGCGGGGCGACGGCGTCGATCCGCGCGGTCAGCAGGCCGGGGTCGGCGGGGGTGGTGGTGGCCAGGGGCGAGCGCAGGTAGGCGGGCGAGAGCAGCACGATCGTGCGGTCGGGGGCGGTGTCGCTGGTGACGAGCGGGCCGAGGCCTGCCCGGGCCAGGACCTCCGCGATCCAGCGGGCCCAGAGCTCGTCCTCCGGGGCGTGGCGGAGCGCGATGCTCAGGCCCGGCAGGGGCGGGCCGCACAGCGGGCAGTCCACCGGCCGACGCAGGCGGACGGCGCCGCGCCGCAGGCCGTGCGGGTACGGCGGACCGCTGGCACCCGCCGCGATCAACCGGTCGGCCGCGGAGGAGAGTTCGGATGGCAGGCCGGTTGACTCGTCGGCGATGACAGCCAGTTCACCCTCGGTCGCACCCAGGTCGTGAACGGCGAGCCGGTCGGCCAGGTAGCCGACGGCCTCCCAGGTCGTGAAGGCGCGGACCGGGAGCAACCGGCGGCGGCGGGTACGCAGGCTCGGGTCGGCGCTGCGCGTCGTGACCAGCAGGGCGGCACCGGGGGCCGGGTCCGGCCAGAGGCCGTCGAGGTCACCGGGAGCGGCAAGGCCGTCGAGGACCAGCAGCCAGCGGCGGTCGGTGGTATTCAGCCAGGTGAGCAGCACGTCGGCGGCATCCGGTCCGGTGGACAAGCCGAGGCGCGCGGCGGCGCGGGCGTAGTCGTGGCGGACGGCGGCCCGGCTGGACGCGTCGACCCAGAGCAGCAGGTCGAGTGCGCCCGTCCGCAGCGCCGACCGGGCGTAGTGGGCGGCAGCCTGGGTCTTGCCGGTATCAGCCGGGCCGCTGAGCACCACGGCACCGCCATTGCCCGTAGCGAGGATGGTGTCGAGGGACGGGCGGTGACGATAGCAGTCGGCGACCGTGGGGACGGCGCCGACCTGCACCGGCCAGGCGAGGGGTGCCGGAGCGGTCGCGCTGGGACCATGGACATGGACGTCGCGGATGCTTCCGGCCACCACACCACCGGAGTTGACGAGGTCGTGCCCGCTGCGCACGCCGGCCTGCTGGCCGACGGGGCCGTGCTCGGCTCCGGGGACGGTCAGCGCAGGTCCGCCCCCGGCGGGGTAGGGCGGTCGGTGCCACCGATCGTGACCGGGCCGCTGAAGTCGCGACCCATTGCGCCGCCCTGGTTGCTGATGTCCCCGCCGGCGGTCACCCCGCTGTTGTCGGCCCGGAGCTGGACGGCGGGGGGCGGGGTGGTAGCGAGCAGAGCGCGCAACTGATCGGCCGCCTGGGCCTGTTCGGCCGGGTCGAGGCCTTCGAGGAAGTCCTCCAGGCGGGTCTGCCAGGAAGCCTCCTGGCGACTGGCGGCGGCCGCACGCTCCTCCGGGGTGGCCGCAGCCCGTAGGGCCTCACCGGTCCGGTCGAGGCGTTCGCGCGCCGCTTGTTCGGCCTCCGGGCGGCCCCGGCCCAACAGCCGGGCGACCCGGTCCCGGGTGGCGGTCCACACGTCCGTACCGGCGGCCTGAACGATCCCGGCACCCCCGGCCGCAGCCAGCGCGCTCAATGACTCAACCAGCATCCCCGGCAACCCCCTCATCGTCATCCGTGACGGGACTGACGATTATTCAACTCGCTTGGTTCCACGAGAAGAAGAGTTCCGAGGACAGCAATCCTGGACGCCGGAGCAGGGTCAGGGCAGGGGCCAGGCGTTGGCGGGGTCGTCGAGCCAGGCACGGTGGCCCTCGGGGGTGACGGTCAGGCCGAGGCGGGCGGGACCGGGGCGGCCGTTGTCCAGCCACCACTGGTGTGCGGCCTCCACCTCGTTCCAGAGGCGGCGCGGGCCGTGCTGCCAGACGGTGTAGCGCTCGGCGTTCTCGGTGCCGTCCCAGTCGACGGCCGCCCAGGAGCCGCCGCCGGTCGTGGCCACCCAGAGCCGGGTCTTCACGCCCTCGACGTCGGGGTCGTGGTGCCAGGCGTACCAGAGGTCGACGAGACGGTGACCGAGGGCGAACTGGGTCTCGAAGGCGGAGTCGGCGACCGCCCAGGGGTCGAGGGTGGTGGAGGACTCGGCGGGTACGTGGTCGTCCATGACGACATCCCGGAAGAGGAGGAGGTCGCGGCGCTGGGTGCGCATCAGCATGAACGCGCTGTCGGGGGTGTAGCGGCCGGTGGCGGTGCCATCGTCGCCGACGGTCAGGCGGAGCAGCCCGCCGCAGATCCACTCGTCGTACCAGGGGGCGAGAATGACGCCGCCGGGCCTGGTCTGGCGGATCCAGGAGTAGGGCACCCGCTTCACCGAACAGGTGGCCACCACGCGGTCGTACGGTGCTTCGGCGCCCCAGCCGAGGCTCCCGTCGCCGCAGACGACGGCGGGGGCGTAGCCGTTGGACTTGAGGTTGGCTCGTGCGAGATCGGCCACGACGGGGTCGATCTCGATGGTGGTCACGTTCACGTCGCCGAGGCGGTGGGCGAGCAGGGCGGCGTTGAACCCGGTACCGGCACCGATCTCCAGGACTCTCATCCCCGCGGTGAGGTCGAGGAGTTCGAGCATCTGGAAGACGATCGAGGGCGCCGATGCCGAGGAGGACGGCCAGGCGTCGTCCGGGTCGTCCGGCTCCTGCCCGTCGTTGATCTGCGTCACCACGGGCTCGTCCGCGTAGGCGGCGGCGAACCAGCGATCGGGGTCGTGCTCGCGGTCACAGGGTTCGAGGGCGTCGTCGTCGCTCAGCCAGATCCGGTGGGGGAGGAAACGGTGACGCGGGGCCGCTTCGCCCGCCCTGCGCCACTCGGGGGCCACATCGCGGCCGAGGTAGCGGGAGACGGCCTGAAGCAGTTCGGTGGTCCCGGCCGGCTGCGCGAGATTCTGCGTGCTGGTCACTTCTTGTCGCCGTCCTTGCCGTGCTTCCCGCTGGGTTTCCGCGACTGGTGGTCCTGGTTCGGCGCATCCTTCCCGAAGTCCTTCTTGCCGGCGTGCTTGCCCTGACCACCGTCGTTGGACCCGCTGCCGCCGCCGGAGCTGCCGCCCTTGCCGAGGCCCCATCCCATGGGTGTCTCCTACCTGGTCGTGGTGGTGGTGGACGTGGTGCGGCCGGTCGCGCCGCTCACCGGGATCATCGGCCCGGGACCCGGCGGGGCCGGCGGGGCCGGCGGGGGCGGAGGCTGGGGAAGTGGGGTGGCCATGGTTCTGCTCCCTCCGATCGTCGCGGCTCTTGCGCCGCGACCAGCACCGTACGAGCCCAACTCGACCGCCCGGAGCCCGATTTCTCGGGTTTTCTCCGGTCGGCGACTCGCCTTCCGCGGGTTTCTCAGGAGATAGCCAGGGTTGAGCGTGCTCGGGCGATCAGCCGGTGTGCTGCCGGGCCGTACACGGCCGCCGCATGCAACTTCCCCCAGATCCTCCGGTACAGCTCGATATCGGCAGGCTCTTCGAGGCACATCTCGGCGTTCCACGTCTCGACGGTCACGAACCTGTCGTCAAAGATCCAGAACCCGTGCTTGGGAATGACGGTCACCGGCGCGCCGATCGGCACGATCCCCAGCTCGACCGTGTCGAGACCGAGCACCCCGCCCAGCCGATCAAGCTGTGCGGCCAGAACCTCGGGCGGGCAGATCCGCACGTACAGCGCGGCCTCCGCCATGATGAACCGGAAGCGTTTCCCCGGCTGGTAGAGGGATTCCTGACGCCTCAAGCGGGCGCGCACGCCTTCGTCGATGTCTCGCGGCCCGTCGTCGAGATTGGTCGCGTGGGTCAGCACGTGCCGGGCGTACTCGGCGATCTGGAACATGCCCGGGACGATGGCGGGTTCGTAGCCGGTGGTCACCGTCGTCTCCCGGCTGTGCGCGACTCCGGTCTCCTGCCGCACTCGGTGGCCACCGGCCAGCACCCGTTTCCACCCACGGTAGCGGGAGGCCAGGCCTTGCAGCCTCCCCTTCAACTCCGCAGCGGCCTCGGGCCGCCCGAGGGCTTCGGCCCACGCCTGGAGGTCCGCAGGAGTGGCCGTCTGCCTGCCGTTCTCCAGCTTCGAAACCTTCGACGCCGGCCAGCCCAGTCGCGCGGCGAGGTCACGCCCGTTCACGCCCGCCTCGGTGCGCAACTCCCGTAGCCGCACACCGAGGGACAGCCGGGCCCGCTGGAAATCGGTGCTCACACCCCGGAGGCTACCCGCCGACTGAACTCGCCCGTCGGAACCGCGAAGTGCCAGGCGGCATCGCGTGCTTGACAAGCGCGGAGCACGGTGGGGGCGTCCTCGACAATCTCGACGCCCAGCGTGACGTCGAGGTCGTCGAAGTGGAACCGTGCCAGGATCCGGGAGTCGAACAACCAGTAGTCGAAGTCCGGAAGGCCAAGGCGAACGGCGTCGGCGCGCGTGAGGTTACGAATGTCCTCGCCGGCCTGAACGTTGCCCAAGCCGGAGGCGAGGAGGAAACGCTGCCCATCGGTGGGCGGATCGTCAACCAGACGCACCCTCTCGTACCGCTTGCCCTGCGCAACGGCCGCACGCACGGCCGCGTTCCAGGGCGAATCGGGTTCGTAGGCCGGGTGTTCACCCGCGAGGAAGGCCTGATATCGGGCGCCGTGACGGTCTGTGGCGTAGCCCCGACGAGTCTCCAGGCGGAACGCAGTGTGCTCGAATTCCTCGAACAGGTAGGCCGCTTCGGCAAACGGAGTGATCTCGGGCATGGCCTACTCCTTCGGCGCGAACCGTGTGAGCAGTTCTCGTGGCACGACGACGAAGGCCTCGGATTCCTTGACATCCCGCAGTTGGGCGAGGGCTTCGGGGTCAGTGAGGCGATCGCCCTGGACCACGATGTCGCCGTCCTCGGTTTCGTAGAGCGTGGGGCAGTCGCCCTTTTCGCTGGTGCTGCCGAGGAACTTGAGCTTCATGGATGGACTCCTCTTCGCTCGGTGGAGCACCAGGATGCCGTCCGGAGGGCGGCCTGTGGGGCGGTTCGGTCAGATGTCCCGGCTGAACGAGTCGTGGGCGGTCGCGCGGTCGCGGAGGCTGCGGGAGAGGGCTTCGCAGAGGGCGCCGAGGAGGGCGGCGAGGAGGTTGAGGGTCAGGAGTCCGAGCATCGGTGGCGGTCCCGGTCGCGCTTGTACTCGCGGAGGAGCGCGAGGAGGTTGATGAGGGTGCTGGCCGGGATGTTGCCGAGGGAGACGAGGACGCGGCCGTTGAGGACGGTCTCGCCGGGCTTGGCGGAGGGCCAGAGTAGGCCGAACTCACGGCCCTCGGTGCGGAGTTCGACGATGAGGTCGGTGAGGTCGCGGGTGGTGAGGTGCTGGAGGGCCGGGTCGGCGGGGTGGATGGGGTGGTGGGCGCTCATGCGGCACCGTCCAGGTCGCACTCGAACCAGACGGACTTGCCGAGCTGGTGGGGTTCGACGCCCCAGCGGTGGGTGAGGCCGGAGACGAGTTGGAGTCCTCGGCCGGACTCGGAGAGCAGGGAGGGACATCGCTGCTCGGGGAGGGTGGAGGAGCGGTCGGCGACGGCGACCCGGAGGGTGCTGTCGAGGAAGAGGGTGTGGACGACGGGGGCGGTCGTCCCGCCGTGGCGCCAGGCGTTGACGATCAGTTCGACGAGGGCGAGTTCGGCGTCGGCGATGAGGGGCGGGGGCCAGCCGGCGCGGGTCATGGCGTCGCGGAGGGACTCGCGGGCGAGGGTGAGGGCGGGGGAGTTGAGGTGACGCACAGGGATCTCCCTGGGGGGTGAGGGGAAATGCCGAGCGGGCGGTCGCCGTGAGCCAGTCCAGGGGCATGGGTGCTCTGCGGTGCATGCAGCGTTACTGACGCCCAGTCGGTGATCGGTGCATCACCGACTGTAGGGCATTGGTGGTACATGTAGGGGTACTTCTACCCCCCGGCTTCACTCGATCGATGGATTGCTGGACCCTTCCAGGGGTCGCGATGGATGCTTGGGGGCATGCCACCACGAACCACCCCGTCAGCAAGGCAGGAACGAGTAGGCACTGAGCTGCGGAAGATGCGCGACTGCGCGGGCCGCACGACCGCCGAAGCTGCCGCACTGTTCGGGTTCGCCCGCACGAAGATCACCCAGATCGAGAAGGGGCAGTACCCGATCACGGCCGAGCGGGTACGGATGCTCGCCGCGGAGTTCCAGGAGAGCGACATCGCCTTCGTCGATGCGCTCGCGGCCATGGCCGAGGAGCGCCACAAGGGCTGGTGGGAGGACTACCGCGGTTCCGTTCCGGTCGGATTCCTCGACATTGCCGAGATGGAGTACTTCGCCAAGAGCATTCGCACGTATCAGGTTTCGCATGTTCCTGGTGCCATGCAGACCGAGGCATACGCGAGAGCGATCTTCAAGGATCTCTACCCGCCACTCCCACCGCGCCTTCTCGAAGCCCGCCTTGAGCATCGACTCCAGCGCTCGGCACTCCTGATGCGCGAGGGAGCTCAACCGTACTCAGCGCTGATTCACGAAGCCGCGCTGCGCATGCTGTTCGGTGGCCGCGATGCCGCAAAGCACCAGCTGGACAAGCTGCTTGAGTTCTCGGAGCTACCGCACATCACGCTCCGAGTCATCAGCTTCAGCTCCAATGGATTCGTGGGCGCAGGTCAAGGCATCTTCTACGCGAAGGGGCCGGTTCCTCGCTTGGATGCTGTTCAGCTCGACGCGGTTGGCGGCCCGGCGTTCCTCCACGAGCAAAAGCACTTGGAGAACTACCGCCACATCATTGACACGATGACCGAGCGATCTCTCACCGAGAGCCAGTCTCGTGATGCCATCAGGCTCATCAAGAAAGAGATCTAAGCCATGACCCTGCACTGGAAGCGCCCCGAGGCCTGCGCCGACGCCAATGCCTGCCCGGAGGTGGCCATAGCCGAGGGCTCGGTCTACGTTCGCAGCAGCCTCCAGCCCACCGCCATCGCCCAACTCACCACCGAGGAATGGCGCGACCTCCTCTCTGCCATCCGCGCCGGGGAGTTCGACCTCTAATCCCAACCACTGCACTGCCCGGCTCCTTCGCCCCGCGAAGGAGCCGGGCAGTGCGCCACCGGGGGGACTCATGCTTCTCGCCATCGCCTTCCTCATCCTCGGCTTCGGCCTCGGCGCCCTGATAGCCACCGTCGCCCTCCACCGCCGCACCCTCGACGCCGCCCGGGCCGTCGCCGAATCCGTCCTCGCCGCCTCCAAAACCGCCGAGACCACCAAACCCCCCGCCGTCGTCGCCCCCACCACAAAGCCCGCCCGCGCAACCCCCCTCCCCCAACCCTCCCCCTCCCCCGACGACCTCCCCCGCCTCGCCCCCGCCGGCCCGCAGGACCTCCCCACCGCCATCCCCCGCCACGAGGGCGACTCCCCCTTCCACCACTCCGCGCTCTGGAACGCGAACACCACCCACGAGTTCCCCATCTCCTTCCCGGACCCCTCCGCCGTCGCCATGGTCGAGATCTCGGCGAAGACCTCCTCCTACGTCCAGATCACCCCGATCACCCGCACCCCCACCCGCGTGCACACCCACAGCGCCCTCCTCTACGCCTCCTCCTCCGACGGCCTGAAGATCGCCCGCGCCGTCCTCCCCCTGGACGTCACCCACCTGAAGATCGAGGCCAAGGGCCGCACCGAGTGGTCCGTCCGCCTCTACGCCCCCTCCGAGGTCGACGAACTCTCCGGCACCCGCGAAGGCACCGGTCAACTCGTCGTCGCCCTCCGCCCCGGCGCCCCCTCCGAGGTCGTCCTGCACGTCGACTCGTCCTCCTGGGCCGCCGAGTACATCTGCGAGTGCTGGCGCTGGGAGCTCGACGACGAGTGCGACTGCCCCACCCCCGAGGGCCTCCCGAGGTGGTCCGCCACCATGCTCTACATCAACGGCGAGGGCCTTGAAACCCTCCTCATCCCCCGCCCAGGCCTCCTCAGGCTCCGCACCGACAAGCCCACCGACCCCTGGCGTCTAGAACTCCGCCCGTACCGCGCCCCCGCCCCCAAGAACGCCTGAGACCCGCCCCCTTGTTAGCCATTTAGCAAACATGCTAAATACTGTCCTGTGACACAGCCCGACGACGACACCGCAGGGGTCTTCCGCGCCCTCGCCGACCCCACCCGCCGCCAGATCCTCCAGGACCTCAAGGACGGCGAACTGGCAGCCGGTCAGATCGCCAGCCGCTTCGCCATCAGCGCCCCCTCCGTCTCCCGCCACCTCGGCGTCCTCAAGCACGCCGGGCTGATCACCGAACGCCGGGACGGCAACCGCATCCTCTACTCCCTCGTCGAGGACCGGCTCGCGCTCTGCGTCGGCGGCTTCCTCAGCGCCGTCTGCCCCGAACAGATCGTGCTGCGCCACACCAAGTGGCGCTCCTCCGCGCAGGAAGGCCCGACCCCGTGATCCAGCCCCGCCTCGCCAGCACCGTCGAACGCCGGCTCCTCGTCAACTACCGCGTCGACCCCGCCGTCGCCGCCCGCCACCTCCCCGCCCCGCTGCGCCCGCAGCTCGTCCGGGGACACGCCGTCGGCGGCATCTGCCTGCTCCGCCTGGGCGACGTCCGCCCCGCCTGGGCCCCGGCCGGCCTCGGTCTGCGCAGCGAGAACGCCGCCCACCGCTTCGCCGTCGAGTGGGACGGCCCGGACGGCGTCGAGACCGGCGTCTACATCCCGCGCCGCGACACCGCCTCCCGGCTCTACGTCCTCGCCGGCGGCCGGCTCTTCCCCGGCGAGCACCACCGCGCCGACTTCGACGTGCACGAGACGCCCGACCGGCTCTCCGTCGCCTACACCAGCCGGGACCGCACCACCCGCGTGCACGCCACCGTCGACGTCTCCCAAGACCTCGACGGGAGCGCCCTGTTCACCGACCTCGCCGCCGCCTCCGCCTTCTTCCGCAACGGCTCCACCGGCTTCTCCGCCACCCGGGACAGCCGCCGGCTGGACGCCATGGCCCTCCAGACCGAGCACTGGGACATGGACGCCTGCCGGATCCGGTCCGTCACCTCCTCCTTCTTCGACGACCCCGGCCACTTCCCGCCCGGCAGCGCCACCCTGGACTCCGCCCTCGTCATGCGCGGCCTCCCGGCCAACTGGCGGCCGCTCCCGGTGCCGACGGCCGCCTGACTCCGAGGACGGCCCGCTGTCCGTCCCCCTCCCTACGCTTGGAGCCCACGCCAGAGCGACAACGGGCAGCGAAAAGGGGAGCGGCAACCGTGCACATCGAGCGTCACCAGGTCGACGAGTCGGCGATCTCCGCCGCCCGGGAGGACTTCGCGAACCGGATCGGCCGTCAGGTCCACTCCTACTCCCGCGTCGGCCTGATGACCACCACCGAGTGGCAGCTCATCGCCGACGCCTTCCTCGACCACCTCGGCGCCCTCTCCGCCTCGCACCCCGCCCTCGACTCCCCCGAGGCCAGGGCCGTCCTCAAGGACGCCACCGAGGCCGCCGTCGGCGCCGTCTCCTTCGCCGCCTACTACCCCGTCGACAGCTTCCACGTCTTCCTCGACTACCCGGACTTCGGGATGGGCTACGAGTCCGACCACTCCGCCGACCGCGACCCCGTCCACGGCGTCACCCCGCAGCAGTGGATCGACGCCCTCTGCCTCGCGATCCTCTCCGACACGGTGGATCGCCACGGCGAGGCCTTCGTCTTCGCCCGGCAGTTGATGCCCGACGCCCCGGACTCCGCCGCCCGCGCACTCGTCGACGGCTTCGCGGCCCACGTCCTCAACGACACCGACCTGCCCCCGGACCCGGACGACCGGCAGCCCGGCCTCCAGGCCCTGCGTGCCCTGGCCGCCGCCGACCGCGACTCCTTCGACGCCGCTCTGCTCGCCCTCCTCCGCGCCCCGCACGGCTCCCGACCCAGCAGCCTGCTCCCGCTCCTCCCGCTCGCGCTGTCCGCCCTCGCCCACCGCACCCACGGCTGGGCCCCGCCCTGCTCCACCGACTACCTCCCGCGCGCCCTGGTCACCGGCTTCGAGACCGCCGGTCCGCGCGTCCACGGTCTCGGCCGCGATCCGCGACCCGAGGCCCTCGCCCAACTCGCCGCCGGGCCCCTCCTGGTCGACCGGCCGGGGGAGCCGTTCCCCCTCCACCCCGACGGCGCGGCCTGGTTCGAGCAGCGCATCCGCGAGGCGATCAGCCCGGCGGAGGGTAGGACCGTCGGCGTGTCCGCCCTCGCCTCCGCCCTGGGCCACCAGAAGCGCCTGTTCAACGCCCGCGCCTCGCAGTCCGACGACGTCACCGACGCCCAGCTCGCCGCCCTGCGGCTGGCCTCCCAGCTCGGCGCCGCCCTGTTCCGCATCGCCCTCGCCGAGCCCGGCACCGAGGCCGAGGTGGTGATCGACGGCCGTACGCTCCGCTGCCCCGCCACCCGGGACCACAACAATGGCCCCGGCCACTGGCAGCTCGCCCTCGACCTCGCCCTGATCACCGGCGTCCGCGCGGACCTCGCCCCGCTCGTCCTCGCCGGCCCGGCGCACTCCGCCGGGGACCGCTCCGCGTACGCCTCGTACCGCGTGGCCCTGCACGACTACCTCCGGGGCGTCGACCCGCTGCCCGCCACCGAACGGGCCCTGCGGGACGTCGCGAAGGCCGAGCACGCGGGCTTCCTCCCGCCGCCCACCGTGCTGTTCTCGCAGCTCGTGGAGGGCGACGAGACCAGCTTCAACCTCGCCCTGGCCGACGCCCTCGAAGCCCACCGCGACCACCACCTGGTCGCGGACCGCGCGAGCGACTCGGACGCCGCGCTCAGCCTCGAAGTCCTGGCCCTCGCCTGCCACGCCCGCCGCCGGGGCTGGACCATCCGCGTCCGCTCCCCGTACCTCCCGCCCCGCCTGCTCCGGGCCGCCGAGCCACGCTGAGCCGGGCCCCGAGGCCGAGATACCGACAGCATCGACTCCCCGCCCCGGCAGTTCTCCTGAGCCGGGCGGAGATGGGGCGCCGGACGCGCGACCGCCCCGCCGGCCGAAGCGGACGGGGCGGTTGCGCACCGAAGACCAGCGTCGATCAGCCCTGCCAGCCCGCCAGGTACGCGTCGATCTCCCCGGTCAGGCGCGCCTTGCCCGCCGCGTCCAGGAAGGAGGCCTCGACCGCGTTGCGCGCCAGCGCCGCCACCCCGGCCTCGTCCAGCTCCAGCAGTCGCGCCGCCACCGCGTACTCGGTGTTCAGGTCGGTGCCGAACATCGGCGGGTCGTCGCTGTTGATCGTGACCAGCAGCCCGGCGTCCACCATCTGCTTGATCGGGTGCTCCTCGATCCGCTCCACCGCGCGGGTGGCGATGTTGGAGGTCGGGCAGACCTCCAGCGGGATCCGGTGCTCGCCCAGGTGGTCGAGCAGCGCCGGGTCCATCACCGCCTGGGTGCCGTGCCCGATGCGCTCGGCGCCGAGCTCCCGCAGCGCGTCCCAGATCGTCTGCGGCCCGGTGGTCTCCCCGGCGTGCGGGACGCTGCGCAGGCCGGCCGCCCGCGCCCGGTCGAAGTACGGCTTGAACTGCGGGCGCGGCACGCCGATCTCCGGGCCGCCGAGGCCGAAGCTGACCAGGCCCTCGGGGGCCAGGTCGACGGCGAGCCGGGCGGTCTCCTCGGCGGCGGCCAGACCGGCCTCGCCGGGGATGTCGAAGCACCAGCGGAGCACGATGCCGAGCTCCTTCTCGGCGCGCAGCCGGGCGTCCTCGATCGCCTCCATGAAGGCGACGTCCGGGATGCCCCGGCTGACCGAGGAGTACGGGGTGACGGTCAGCTCGGCGTAGCGGATGTTCTGCCGCGCCATGTCCTCGGCCACGCCGTAGGTGAGCGCGCGGACGTCCTCGGCGTCGCGGATCAGGTCCACGACGCTCAGGTAGACCTCGATGAAGTGCGCGAAGTCGGTGAAGGTGAAGTACTCGGCGAGCGCCGCCGGGTCGGTCGGCACCTTGGACTGGCCGCGGTGGCGGGCGGCCAGTTCGGCGACGACGCGCGGCGAGGCCGAGCCGACGTGGTGGACGTGCAGCTCCGCCTTGGGCATCCCGGCGATGAACGCCTCGATGCCGCCCTTTCCGGTGAGGTTTCCGATCCGACTTCCGTCCGGCTGGACCACGGTGGTTCCCTTCTTCGCTTTCTACGTGCGCTTCTGCTTCGCGTCTGTTCGCGTTCGCTTCGCGTCTGCTTCGCTGCCGGGCTTCTGCTTCTACGCGCGTACCCGCAGTGCTGGCAAGGATAGGCCGAAGCCGACCGGTCACCCCCCGAGGGCGACCGCGACGGTGTGGATGAGCAGGCCGGCCATCGCGCCGACCACGGTGCCGTTGATCCGGATGAACTGCAGGTCGCGGCCGACGTTGGCCTCGATCTTGCGGGAGGCGTCGTCGGCGTCCCAGCTCGCGACCGTCTCGGAGATCAGCGAGGTGATCTCGGCCCGGTAGGTGTCGACCAGGTACTGGGCGGCGTCCTGGAGCCAGCCGTCGACCTTGGCCTGGAGCTTGGGGTCGGTGGCCAGGCGCGTGCCGAAGCTCCGCACGCCCTCGCGGATGCGCCGGCGCAGTTCGCTGTCCTCGTCCTCGGCCGCGCCGAGCACCAGGGTGCGGACGGCCGCCCAGGTGGAGGCGATCAGGTCCTGCACCTCGGGGCGGGCCAGCAGCTCCACCTTGGCCCGCTCGACCCGGGCGATGGTCTCCGGGTCGGTCTGCAGCTCGGTCGCGAAGTCGGCGAGGAAGTTGTCGATGGCGCCGCGGGCCGGGTGGTTCGGGTCGTCCCGGATGTCGGTGACGAACCGCATCAGCTCCTTGTAGACCCGCTCGCCGACCTGGTGGTCGATGAACTTCGGGGTCCAGCCCGGGGTCTTCTGGCTGACCCGCTGGACCACCTCCTCGTGGTTGGCGGTCAGCCAGCCGTGCGCCCGGACGGCCACCAGGTCCACCACGCCGTGGTGCCCGCCGTCCGCGACCACCTTGCCCAGCATCCGGCCCATCGGCTCGGCGACCGAGGTGGCCGCCGCCCGCCGGGTGACCGCCTCCGCGACGACCGCCTGCACGTCGTCGTCGCGCAGCACCGCGAGCACCCCGCGCAGTGCCGCCGAGGCCTCCTTGGTGACCCGCTCGGCGCTGCCCGGCGCGGCCAGCCACTCCCCCAGCCGCCGGGCGATGCCGAGCGCGGCGAGCCGCCCTCGCACCACCCCGCCGGAGAGGAAGTTGTCGCCGACGAAGTCGCCGAGCGAGCGGCCGAAGGCGTCCTTCTTGGTCGGGATGATCGCGGTGTGCGGGATCGGCAGGCCGAAGGGGCGGCGGAACAGCGCGGTCACCGCGAACCAGTCGGCCAGCGCGCCGACCATGCCCGCCTCGGCGGCCGCCGCCACGTACCCGGCCCAGGGGCCGGCGCCGGCCGCCTTGGCCCAGGTGGCGAGGGCGAAGACCAGGGTCGCGAAGGCCAGCAGGCCGGTCGCGATGGTCTTCATCCGGCGGACGCCACGGCTCTTCTCTTCGTCGGCGGCGGTGAACCGGACCCCGGGGCCCGTCCCGCTGAAGGCTTCGTCACTCACCCCGCCAGTCTGCCCGCTGCCCGGCGCGCGCGAGGGCGTGCCCCGCGATCACGCGCCGGGAGCCCGGCGACCCCGGCATCCGCGGCGACCCGGAGGTCCGGCAACCGCGGGCCGCCGCAGCCGATCGCGGCGACCCGACGGCCTCAGCCGGTAGCGCTCAGCCGATCGCGACCTCCGCGTACATCCGCGCGATCACGTCCTCGATGGCCGGCTCGCGCACCGACAGGTCCACCAGCGGGTAGCGCTCGGCGACCGCCGCGACGATCGGCGCGGCGCTCTCCTTCGCCGGGAAAGCCAGCCACTGGCGCGGCCCCTCGACCTTCACCACCCGGGCGCCGGGCACCTCGATCGCGGGCCGGGCGTCGGCCAGGTCGACGACCAGGGTCCGCTCGCTCTCCCCGGCCGTGTGCAGGCCGTCCAGCCCGCCGTCGTAGACGACCCGGCCGTGGTCGATCACCATGACCCGGTCGCAGAGCTGCTCGATGTCGGTGAGGTCGTGCGTGGTGAGCAGCACGGTGGTGCCCTGCTCCCGGTTCACCTCGCGCAGGAACTCGCGCACCTTGCCCTTGCTGATCACGTCCAGGCCGATGGTCGGCTCGTCCAGGTAGAGCACCTGCGGGTCGTGCAGCAGGGCCGCGGTGAGGTCCCCGCGCATCCGCTGGCCCAGCGAGAGCTGGCGGACCGGGGTGTCCAGCAGGGCGCCGAGGTCGAGCAGGTCGACGCAGCGGTCGAGGTTCTCCAGGTAGCGCCGGTCGGGGATGCGGTAGATCCGCCGGGCGAGCTCGAAGGAGTCGCGCAGCGGGAGGTCCCACCACAGGGTGGTGCGCTGGCCGAAGACGACGCCGATCCGGCGGGCGAGCGTGACGCGGTCGCGGGCCGGGTCGACGCCGGCCACCCGCAGCCGCCCGGAGCTGGGGACGAGGATGCCGGTGAGCATCTTGATGGTGGTCGACTTGCCGGCGCCGTTGGGGCCGATGTAGCCGACGCACTCGCCGGGTTCGACGGTGAAGCTCAGCCCGTCCACCGCGCGGACCTCGCGCTTGACCCGGGTGAACCGGCCGGTGCGGGCGCGGACGGTGAAGGTGCGGCGGACGTCCTCGACTTCGATCAGGGGCATGCGGATCTCCTCACGTGGAATCAGGTCGGTGGGGTTCAGCTGCCGGTCCCGCGGTAGGCCCGCAGCCCGGCCCGCCAGGCCAGCCCGGCGCCGGCCGTGCAGAGCGCGGCGGCTAGCGGCGAGGCGTACTGGAAGGCGGTGGGCAGGCCGAGCGGGTCGGGCCGGCCGAGGATGTGCAGGGCGGGCAGCCAGTTGACGAAGGCCAGCGGGACGCCGAAGACGACGCCCGCGACCAGCTCCTTGGCGAAGATCGTCGGCGGGTAGTGGAGCAGGGTCGCGCCGCCGTAGGTGAAGGAGTTCTGGAGCTCCTTGGACTCGCCCCACCAGAACTGGACGGTCGCGCCGCCGATGTAGATCGCGCTGAAGATCACGGAGCCGCAGACCAGCAGGACGGGCACCAGCAGCACCCGGTCCCAGGTCCAGGTGACGTCCAGGGCGGCCAGCGACCAGGCGAGCACCACGAGGGCCTGGACCGGGCGGCCGAGCCGGCGCAGCGAGAAGCGTTCGGCGCAGAGCTGGGAGAGCGCCGGCGCGGGCCGGATCAGCATGGTGTCCAGCGTCCCGTTGACGATCCGGCTGCCGAGGCCGTCGACCGAGCCGACGAGCAGGTTGGCGATGCCGAGGGCGAAGGTCGCGGTGGCGTAGAGGAAGGCGATCTCCGGCAGGCTCCAGCCGCCGAGGCGGTCGGTGTGCTGGAACATCAGCACCAGGACGACGAAGTCCAGCGAGTGGGTGACCAGGCTGGCCGCCAGGTTCAGCGCGAACGAGGCCCGGTAGGCCATCATCGAGCGCATCCACATCCGGGCGCACAGCCACCAGGAGCGGACGGCCCAGCCGGTCCGGGCCGGCAGGGGCTCGGCGGCGGCCCGGGTGAGCGCGGGCTCGGTGCCGGCCCGGGTGAGCGCGGGTTCCGCGGCAGTCCGGGTCAGGAGGGGCTCAGCCACCCTGCACCACCACCCGGCGGGTCGCCAGCAGTTGGGCGCCCCGGCCCGCGGCGAGCAGGGCGACGGCCCAGGCGAGCTGGAAGCCGAGCGCGTGGAGCAGTCCGGTGCCGGTCGCGCGCTCCAGGAAGACGTCGGTCGGCGTCTTGACCAGCGCCGCCCAGGGCAGGACCTGGGCGAGTTCGCGCAGCGGGCCGGGGAAGAGCGCGATCGGCAGCAGCATCCCGGAGAAGAACATCGACACCACCAGCATCACCGAGCGCACCCCGTCCGCGTCGTGCAGCCAGAAGCCGGTAATCGAGGCGAGGAAGCGCAGCCCGAAGCTGACCACCACCGCGAGCAGCACGGTGAGCAGGAAGACCGCCCAGGTCAGCGGGTGTTCGGGCAGGCGGACGCGGAACACCAGCGCGCCGACCAGCAGCGGTACGGTGCCGCGGACCAGCAGCTGGAAGCCGGCCCGGCCGAGGTCGGTGGCCAGCCACCAGCCCTGGAAGTCGACCGGGCGGTAGAGGTCGACGGCGATGTCGCCGCTGCGGAAGCGGTCCTGGAGCTCGTCCTGGAAGCCGCCGCCCCACACGGCGACGGTGACCAGCAGGGCCTGACTGACCCAGATGTAGGTGACGGCCTGGCTCTGGTCGTAGCCGCCGAGGCGGGGTCTGGCCTGCCAGAGGGCGAGGAAGGAGGAGGCCAGGATGATGCCGAAGACGCTGTTGGTGACGGCGCCGGCCAAGGTGGCGGCCCGGTAGGTGGAGTAGCGGCGGAACGCGCCGCGGGCGACGGCGGCGTAGAGCATATTGTCTCCTTATCGACAATTACTGGCGCAGACAGCTGCCCCTCGACGTCGGCGCACGCCCCAACGGCTCCGACCGGCCGTACCCGGGGGTGCCGGGCCGGGCGAGCGGAGCTGCCGGAAACTACGTGCGCTATGTGGTTTGCACCTTGCACCGTACCGCCGCCACCCGGCCCCCGCACCCGGTTTTCCCACGCACGCCGACCCCGGGCCACCCCGCTGATCTCACGTCAAATAGCACATAATCTCGGCATGACCTTGAGCACCCGACGCCAGGCCAAACGAGCCGCCCGCCGCGCGGCCCGCCGCGCCCTCCCCCGCTGGCGCCGGCTGCTGCCCACCTGGCGGATCACCCTCGGCGCCCTCACCACCCTGCTGCTGCTCACCGTCGGCGCCTTCGCGGTGCTCTACGTCATCGTCCCGGTGCCCGACGCCAACGCCCACGCCGTCGCCCAGAACAACATCTACCTCTACGCCGACGGCACCACCGAGATCGCCCGCACCGGCGCGGTCAACCGCACCGACGTCACCATCCGGCAGATTCCGCTCCAGACCCAGCACGCCGTCGTCTCCGCCGAGGACCGCACCTTCTACCAGAACCGCGGCATCGACCTGAAGGGCATGCTCCGGGCCGGCTGGAACACCCTCACCGGCAAGGGCATGCAGGGCGGCTCCACCATCACCCAGCAGTACGTCAAGAACTACTACCTGACCCAGGACCAGACCATCGAGCGCAAGGGCCGCGAACTCTTCATCGCCCTCAAGGTCGACCAGCAGCGCGACAAGAACGACATCCTCGCCGGCTACCTCAACAGCAGCTACTACGGCCGCGGCGCCTACGGCATCCAGAGCGCCGCCCACGCCTACTACGGCGTCGACGTCTCCGAACTCGACGTCGCCCAGGGCGCCTACCTCGCCACCCTCCTCCAGGCCCCCAGCCTCTACGACGTCAGGACCGCCACCCCCGCCAACCGCGAGAAGGCCCTCGCCCGCTGGAACTACACCCTCGACGGCATGGTCCAACTCGGCTTCCTCAGCGCCACCGAACGCGCCGCCACCACCTTCCCCGAGCCCACCGACCCCCAGCCCGCCACCGGCCTCTCCGGCCAGGCCGGCTACCTCGTCGGCGTCGCCGACGACTACCTCGTCTCCAGCGGCATCATCGACGCCGCCACCCTCAAGGCCGGCGGCTGGCGCATCACCACCACCTTCGACAAGCCCCGCCAGGACGCCTTCGTCAAGGCCGTCCAGGACGAACTCACCGACGAACTCGACCCCAAGGCCCGCCCCACCACCGACACCGACGTCCGCGTGGCCGGCGCCTCCGTCGAACCCGGGACCGGCCGCGTCGTCGCCGTCTACGGCGGCCCCGACTACGCCAAGCAGCCCTACAACGACGCGCTGCGCCAGGACAACCAGATCGGCTCCACCTTCAAGCCCATCGACCTCGCCGCCGGCCTCGTCGCCCAGCACACCCTCGACGGCCGCCCCATCACCACCGAGAGCCACTACGACGGCACCAGCGAACGCCCCGTCACCGGCGGCCCCACCCCCTACGCGCCGCCCAACGAGGACGACATCGACTACGGCGACATCACCCTGCGCTACGCCATGGTGAAGTCCGTCAACTCCGTGTACGCGCAGGAAGGCGTCGACGCCGGACTCGCCCGCGTCCGGCAGACCGCCATCAAGCTCGGCATCCCCGACAGCGTCCGCGGCATGGACCCGGCCAACACCTCGATGACCCTCGGCACCGCCACCCCCAGCGCCCTCGACCTCGCCGGCGTCTACGCCACCCTCGCCAACCACGGCCAGGCGCACACCCCGTGGTCCGTGGCCAAGCTCGAACGCGTCAACCCCGGCGGCGCCATCGACGTCCCCAAGATGCCCGACCACACCCCGACCAACGCCCTCGACCGGGACGACGCCGACGCCGTCACCGACGTCCTGCGCGACGTCGTCAGCCCGCGCGGCACCGGCGCCGCCGCCCTCGACCTCGGCCGCCCCGCCGCCGGCAAGACCGGCACCACCGACGCCAACCTCTCCGCCTGGTTCGCCGGCTACACCCCCGAACTCGCCACCACCGTCGGCCTGTTCCGCGAGAACCCGAAGACCCACGCCAAGGAACCGCTGTCCGGCACCGCCGGACTCACCCGGATCAACGGCGGCACCTTCCCCACCAAGATCTGGACCGCCTACATGACCGCCGCCCTCGACGGCACCGCCGTCCGGCAGTTCGACCTCCAGAGCCAGCCCAGCCGCAACGAGCCCACCTTCGGCCCCGGCCCCAGCGCCACCACCACCCCCAGCAGCAGCGCCACCCCCGGGCCGACCAGCACCACACCCGCCGCCGGCACCGGCGGCCTCGGTGGCCTCGGTGGCCTCGGTGGCGGCGGCACCGGCGGCGAGACCCCCGGCGGCACCGCCCCCACGGTCACCGCCCCGACCCACCCCGCCCCCAGCAGCGCCGCCCCCGACCCCGGCACACCGAGCCACGCCCCGGAGCCCAGCCCGCCGGCCCCGCAGCCCACCCCCACCCACGAGCAACCCAGCCCGACCGCCCACCCCACCCCGACCAGGACCACCCCGCAGCCCACGGCCACCAGCGCCACCGGCACCCCCGCGGCCAAACCCCCGGCGACACCGCCGACGCAGTGACCACCGGAGGGACGGCGCGCGGGGTGACCGCGCGCCCTACCTCACTTCGCCCTACCTCACTTCGCCGCCAGCTCCCGCTCCAGCGGCGTCCGGAACCGCGGCGTCACCCGCACCTCCCCCAGCCAGCCCGACAGCCGCGCCGCCTCCACCGCCACCGCCCGCTCGGCCTCCGACCCGACGTCCTCGAACAGCCGCCACACCACCTCGCCGTCCGGCCGCTGCGCCCAGCCGCCCACCACCCGGCCGCACCACCACACCGTCGGCCCGGCGTTACCCGCCCGGTCGAACAGCGCCGGCACGTCCTCCGGCCGCAGGTACCAGTCCCGCCCGCGCCAGCCCATCACCGCCGGATCCAGGGCCGGCAGCAGCGCCGCCCACGGCTCCGGCTCCGCGACCGGCTCGCCGTCCCCCGGCAGCACCAGGGCGGCCACCCCGCCCGCCAGCTCGACCGCCTCCGCCCCGACGTCCGCCAGGGCCTTACGGGTGTCCCCCAGCGTCCACCCCGTCCACCACTTCACGTCCTCGACCGTCGCCGGGCCGTACGCGGCCAGCCAGCGCCGCACCACCTCGGCCTTCGCCTCCCGCACCGGCACGTCCGGCCACTGCGGCACCGGCGCCCACGGATAGCTGCTGCTCAGCCACGAACCCCGCGGACGGCAGCGCCGCACGTGCCCGTCCGAGGCCAGCAGCCGCAGCAGCCGACTGCCCACGCTCTGCCGGCTCTCGTACGGCTTGCCCGCCGACATCAGCATCGTTTCGCGCAACTCCGGGACGTCCACCGCGAGTTCGGCCGTCGTCGCCTCACCGCGCAGCGCCAGCGCGGCCAGCACCGCCCGCTCCGCCCCGGCCAGCCGCGCCTCGTCCCAGCCCTCGGCGTGATCCCGCAGGTGCTTGAGCAGCGTCGCCCGCTCCTTCGCCGCGATCGCCCGCGCCGTCGACGAGCTCACGTACGGCGCGAAGCCCTCCGTCACGGCGAATATCGTCCGCCGCATCGACAGCAGCTTCACCAGCGTGACGTCCTCGTACAACGCCCGCTCGACCTCCGCGGCCGACGGCTCCGCCAGCCGCGCGCACGCCGACAGGTACACCGTCGCCGCGTCCGTCGCGTGCAGCCCGACCACCGCGTCGGCCACGTCCTCCACCCGCGCCGCCCGCACCGACGGCGCCAGCAGCTGCCGGCGGCCCACCCTGGCCCGCCGCTCGCCGTCGCCGATCATCCGCACACGTGTCACCATGCCCGGACCATAGCGCCCGGCACCGACAATTCCGGTCAGGAACGGGGTGGGTGACCGGGATCGCCGTACCGGGCGCGGGGCCGCACGGTCAGCGGGGCTGCACGGTCAGCGGGGCCCCACCGTCAGCGGGGCCGCACGGTCAGAGGTAGAGACCCGTCGAGCCCTCGGTGTCGCCGAAGCGCATCGCGGCCACCGCGTGCAGGTCGCGCTCGCGCAGCAGCACGTAGGTGGCGCCGCGCACCTCGACCTCCAACTTGTCCTCCGGGTCGTACAGCACGCGGTCACCCGGCTCCACCGAGCGCACGCTCTGGCCGACGGCGACGGCCTCCGCCCACGTGCACCTTTTACTGAGCTCCGCGGTGGCGGGGATGAGGATGCCACCGGTCGAACGGCGCTCGCCCTCGCCGCCCTCGGTCTTCACCAGCACCCGGTCGTGCAGCATCTTGATCGGCAGCTTCTCGCCCAGGCGGTCGTGCCGGGCCGAGTCGTGCTCCAGCGAGGCGGAGCCGGACTGCGGGGTCGGTTCGTCGTTCGTACTCACGATCCCGAAGGTACCGCCCCCGGGAGCGTCACGTGATGCCAGCCCGGCATACGGAAGGCCGGGCGCAGCCACGCCCGGCCCCGGATGTCGCGCCCCGCTCAGTCCTTGCGGCGCCTGCGGGCGGAGGCGACCAGCAGCACCACGCCCACCCCGACCAGCGCGGCCGGGACGATCCGCTCCTTGCGCGGCTGCCCCTTGTCGTCGACGAACTGCGCGCGCACCTTCTCCACCAGGCCGTTGGCGGCCACGTACGCCCGGCCGGCCCGCTCCTCGACGGCCGCCGCGGCCTTCGCCTTCACCTGGGCGCTGATCGTGCTCGGGTGGACACGCACGGCCAGCTCGTCCAGGGTCGACGCCAGCTGGGTGCGGGTCCGCGCGATGTCCGCCTCGATCTGGGCGGTCGTCCGCGCCGACTTGTCCTGTGTGCTCGCCTCGCCCACTCGGGCCACCCCATTCACTTGCTGATGTTGTCCTGTGCGACTGACCCAGTCTGTCAGCTGCCGCGTACGGCCGCGCGGCCCCACCCACCATCGGGGGTAAGTTTGCCGTGGTACGACCGCCCGTCCCAGCACGCACCAGGAGAGTCAACCCGTGAGTGAGCGTCTCCAGCCCGGCGACACCGCGCCCGCCTTCAGCCTGTCCGACGCCGACGGCAACCAGGTGTCCCTCGCCGACCACCTGGGCCGCAAGGTCATCGTCTACTTCTACCCCAAGGCGCTCACGCCGGGCTGCACCAAGCAGGCCTGCGACTTCACCGACAACCTGGAGGTGTTCGCCGGCGCCGGCTACGACGTCATCGGCATCTCCCCGGACCAGCCGGAGAAGCTCGGCAAGTTCCGCGAGGCCGAGAACCTCAAGGTCACCCTGCTGTCCGACCCCGACAACACGGTGCTGGAGGCCTACGGCGCCTTCGGCGAGAAGCAGAACTACGGCCGCACCTACGTCGGCGTGATCCGCTCCACCGTGATCGTGGACGAGCAGGGCAAGGTCGAGCGCGCGCTCTACAACGTGAAGGCCACCGGGCACGTCGCCAAGCTGCTGCGCGACCTCAAGGTCGAGGCCTGATCCGTCCCTCCGGGGAACGCAGCGGTGGCGGCACACCCCCCGACCGGGTGCACCGCCACCGCCGTCTCTCACCTCAGCGGGCCGCCGTGATCAGCAGGCGCCGAGGTCGCTCCAGACACCCCACTGGCCGCTGGCCGAGGGGTCGTCGCCCTTGGTCCACCACTTGTTCTGGTAGTAGTGGCCCTTCCACGACACCTTGGTGGTGCTCGCGTAGGTGGTGCCCGCGTCCCAGCTCGGGGCTCCGGCGCAACCGGCCGGCGTGGTCGGGGGCGTCGTCGGCGGCGTCGTCGGCGGGGTGGTGGGAGGCGTGGTCGGAGGAGTCGTCGGCGGCGTGGTCGGAGGAGTCGTCGGCGGGGTGGTCGGAGGAGTCGTCGGCGGCGTGGTCGGAGGAGTCGTCGGCGGGGTGGTCGGCGGCGTCGTACCGCCGTCCACCGCGCCCCGGGTCAGGTCGCCCTTGATCCCGTACAACGTGCCGCCCACGTTGACCGTCCAGTTCGACGGCGTCGAGACCGGCAGGTAGTAGACGAAGTCCAGGTCCACCGAGGCACCCGGCGCCAGCGACTGCCAGCCCGGCAGCTTGACCGACACCCGGTTGTAAGTGCCCTTCAGGCCACCCACGTTGCCCGGACCGGGGTTGTCCTGCCGGATCACCTGGAGGCCGAAGCCCGACTGGTCCTTGGCGTTGCCCGAGGCCGAGTTGCTGTAGTCGAACTGGAACTCGGTGCCGCCCGGCAGCGTCGTCGTCGAGTTGTTGACGATGTGGATCTTCGGGTTGATCGGGTAGTTCGAGTCCCCCAGCGCGAAGTTGGTGAACGAGACGTCGATCGGCAGGGTCTGCTGCGGCAGCGCGATCGTCGAGCGGGTCGCACCGTACGGGGTCGCCGACCTGAACTTGTCGTACATCAGCGAGGTCAGCGTCGAGCCCGGCACGTACTGGCCCTTGCCGCCGTTGGCGGTCGCGTCCCACTTGTAGTCGCCCGCGAGCTCCCAGATCATCGTGCCGCCGGCGCCCTGGTTGACGATGTAGTCCGCCTTGGCGCCCACCGACTGCTCGTCCTCGGTGGAGAGGAACACCTTCTTGGTGTCGTTCCACAGCCACGGCGCCACCAGGGCGCTGCTGTAGTTGCGGGCGTAGCTGCCCTGCAGCGCGGTGTCCGTCACGCCGTACTTGGCCAGGTAGTCGGGCAGGATGCCCTTCTCCAGGTTCTTCGCGTGCCACATCGGGTTCGACCCGGCCGGGGACTCCTTGCCCGCGTCGTCCTTGTCGTTCCAGATGTTGTCGATGCCGACCGCGCCGTCACCGCAGGAGGTCAGGCCGGAGCCGACCGGGCAGGAGGTCGCGGACGCCGTGCCCCAGAGGCCGTTGGTGCCGCCCTGGACGTTCTTGAACCCGCGGGTGTAGTACGGCAGGCCGACGTTGATCCGGCCGCCGGGCATCGCGCCGCGGAAGTAGTGGTACGACCAGTCGGCGTTGAGGTAACCGATGCCGCCGTACTGGGCGGTGCCGTAGACGTTGGCCGCCGCCAGCTCGCCGTCCTTGCCGTCGTCGAACAGCGAGGCGTTCGGGCCGACGTACTTGTTCCAGGCGCCGTGCAGGTCGTACGACATGATGTTGACGTAGTCCAGGTACTGCGCCACCTGGAAGGTCTCCATGCCGCGCAGCAGGTAGCCGGACGACGGGGCCGCGACCGAGAGCAGGTAGTGCCGGCCGTCGGCGGCGCCGGCCCGGTCCAGGTTCTCCCGCAGCGTCTTCATCAGCGCCGCGTAACCCTTGGCCAGCGAACCGCGCTTGGCATTGGCGAGCTGCCAGTCCAGCGGGTTGCCGGCGTCCTTCATCGAGGTCGGGTACTCGTAGTCGATGTCGACGCCGTTGAAGCCGTACTTGCGGATGAAGTCGACGGAGGAGGCGGCGAAGGTGTCGATGCCGGCCTGGTTGACGCTGCCGTCCGGGTTGACGGTCATCGAGTAGAAGCCGCCCGAGTTGACGCGCTTGCCGTCGTCCCCGAAGTAACCACCGGTCTCGGTCCAACCGCCCACCGAGATCAGGGTCTTGACGTTCGGGTACTGCTTCTTGAACTTCGTCAGCAGATTGAAGTGGCCCTTGTACGGCAGCGACGGGTCCAGCTCCGCACCGGGCACGCCCGGGAAGGAGATCCCGGTGGCCTCGTTGGTCGGGCCGTCGGTGCCGACGGAGATCTTGTTGTCGCCGCCGACGTGGCCGAACGCGTAGTTGAGGTGGGTGACCTTGTCCCAGGGGACGTCGCTCACCAGGTAGGGCTGGTCGCCGTTCTTGCCGGTGCGCCAGCCGGTGAAGTACCCGATGATGCGGCGCTGGTGGTCGGCGCCCATCTTCTCGCGCCCGCTGCTGTCGTAGACGGAGCAGTACGGGACGTCCACCCCGGGCGCCTGGTACAGGCCGTCGGGGCGACAGCTCGCGTTGTCGACGGCCGCCGACGCCTGCGAGGGCGCCGCGCCCAGCGTCGCCATCAGCAGACCGGCCAGGCTCGCCGCCGCCAACGAGGCCACGCCCGCCCGGGCCGCCGGGCTCGTGCGGCGGTGGGCAGCGGTGGGACGCCGCTCCGCCGTGCTTCGGATCAACACTCGGTCCTCCGGGAGAGAGTGTCGGCGCGTGCCTGTGGGGGAGCACGCACGTGGGGGATTCCAATTGGCGCCGAAGCTATGTGGTCTGAACCACATAGGTCAATAGGTCTGTACCAATTGGTAATCAGCACCTAAACATCCCAGAGGCCGTAACCAATCCACCCGCCGATCGTTCGCATACCGGGGGACGGGCACACAACTGCCCGAAGGGGGAACGACCATGCCGATCGAGTACACCCGCGAGCTCCTCGCGAGCATCGCCGCCACTGCCACCTCGCTCGACGAGATGCTGACCGCACTCAGCCGGGAGCCGAACCGCGACCGACGCAAGTACCTGCGCCGCAAGCTCACCGAGTACGGGATCGACACCTCACACTTCCGCCCGACCGGAAGCGTCTACACCCGGGAGGTCCTCCAGGAGGCCGTCTCGGCATGTCACAGCGTGGCTGGGGTCGTGCGCTACCTCCACAAGCGCCAGGCCGGCGGCACCCAGGCCCACATCGGGCGCCGCATCAAGGCGCTCGGCATCGACATTTCGCACTTCACGGGGCAGGCCCACGCCCGCGGCAAGCGACTCCCCACCAGGATCCCGGCCGAGCAGCTCCTCATCCGACGCCCCTCGGAAGCCAAGCGGCTTCCCGGCTCGCGAATCCGCAGCGCACTGACCGAGCTCGGCCGACCCGAGCTGTGCGAGGACTGCGGCACCGGCCCCGAGTGGCGCGGCCGGCCGATGACCCTGGAGGTCGACCACATCAACGGCGACTGGTCGGACAACCGGCCGGCCAACCTCCGGCTGCTCTGCCCGAACTGCCACTCCGTCACCGACACCTACTGCGGGAGGAACAAGAACAAGCGCAAAGCGCCGCACGGAATCGCGGTGTCCCCATCGGTATCGAAGCCCTAGACTAGAGGCCACGCGGCCTTGGCGGAGCTCGGCAGACGCGCCGGACTTAGGATCCGGTGGGGGAAACCCCGTGAGGGTTCGAATCCCTCAGGCCGCACCAACCTCAAACCTTCAAATCGAAGGCCCGCCCCGGAGAGTTCTCCGGGGCGGGCCTTCGGCATTCAGTGGACGGCGTGTCAGCCCAGGAGGTCCTTCACGACCGGCACCAGCGCGCGGAAGGCGTGGCCGCGGTGGCTGATGGCGTTCTTCTCGGCGGGGGTGAGTTCGGCGCAGGTGCGGGTTTCGCCGAGGGGCTGGAGGATCGGGTCGTAGCCGAAGCCGCCGTCGCCGGCGGGGGTGGTGCGCAGGGTGCCGAGGAGGCGGCCCTCGACGACGCGTTCGGTGCCGTCGGGGAGGGCGAGGGCGGCGGCGCAGGCGAAGTGGGCGCCGCGGTGCGGTTCGGCGATGTCGGAGAGCTGGGCGAGCAGCAGGTCGAGGTTGGCCCGGTCGTCGCCGTGCTTGCCGGCCCAGCGGGCGGAGAAGATGCCGGGGGCGCCGTTCAGGACGTCGACGCAGAGGCCGGAGTCGTCGGCGACGGCGGGCAGGCCGGTGGCGCGGGCCAGGGCGTGCGCCTTGAGCAGGGCGTTCTCGGCGAAGGTGACGCCGGTCTCGGGGACGTCCGGGATCTCCGGGTAGGCGTCGGCGCCGACGAGTTCGACGTCCAGGCCGGCGTCGGCGAGGATGGCGCGCAGCTCGGCGACCTTGTGCTGGTTGCGGGTGGCGAGGATCAGGCGGGTGGACATGCGGCCCACGATAACCAAGGCCGCGATGACCGGGCGTCAGCCGGTGCAGACCGAGGTGAGGTTGCCGGCGGCGTCGCCGAGCGGCTTGAGGTCGGGGACCTCCTTCTTGTCGACGGCCTGCTGCACCTTGTCGGCCTGCTTCTGAAGGTCGGCCACGGCCTTGGCGACGTCGGTGCTCTTGGAGTTCCTGCCGACCTGGTCGAGGTCGTTCTTGAGCTTCTGCAGGGCCCGGCCGGCGGCCGCGGAGTCGTTGCTCGCGTTGTGGTAGGCGCTGGTGACGTCGGCGACGTCGCCGGTGATCTTCACCGCGGTGGTGCCGCAGTCGAGGGCCTTCTGCGCGGCCGAGCAGCTGACCACGCTGAGCGGGAGGATGACGATCAGACCGGCCACGGCGAGGGCGGCGGGGCGGGCGATGCTCGACGGCATCCGGTCCTCCTGGGGGGCGCGGGTTCCGTGGGAAGGACGCGCGTGGTGGGGTGCGCGGTTCCCGCAGCGGGGGTGCTGCGGGAACCGTACGGGCTCGGGGCCCGCCCTGTACAGCGCGTGCGCCGCGTGGTGCTGAGCCCGTCTCAGCCCTCCAGGGCCTTGCGCTGGATCTCGTCGAGTTCGGCGCAGCCGAGGGTGCCGAGGTCGAGCAGCCGGTCGAGCAGGGCGCGGTCGAAGGGGGCGCCCTCGGCGGTGCCCTGGACCTCGACGAAGCGGCCGTCGGAGGTGCAGACGATGTTCATGTCGGTCTCGGCGCGGACGTCCTCCTGGTACTGGAGGTCGAGCATCGGGACGCCGTCGATGATGCCGACGCTGACGGCGCTGACGCCGCCGGTGATGGGCTGGCCCTTGGCGCGCAGGAGCTTCTTGTCGCGGGCCCAGGCGACGGCGTCGACGAGGGCGACGTAGGCGCCGGTGATGGCGGCGGTGCGGGTGCCGCCGTCGGCCTGGAGGACGTCGCAGTCGAGGACGATGGTGTTCTCGGCGAGGGCGCGGTGGTCGACGACGGCGCGCAGCGAGCGGCCGATGAGCCGGCTGATCTCGTGGGTGCGGCCGCCGATGCGGCCCTTGACGGCTTCGCGGTCGCCGCGGGTGTTGGTGGCGCGCGGGAGCATGGAGTACTCGGCGGTGACCCAGCCTTCGCCGCTGCCCTTGCGCCAGCGGGGGACGCCTTCGGTGACGCTGGCGGTGCACAGCACCTTGGTGTCGCCGTAGGAGATGAGGACGGAGCCTTCGGCGTGCTTGCTCCAGCCCCGTTCGATGGTGACGGGGCGGAGCTGGTCGGGGGTGCGGCCGTCGATGCGTGACATAGGTACCGAGCGTAGTCGCTCGGGTCGGGTGGTCCGGATAGGCCTCGGCCCGCCGCCCCCGGGTGGGGGTGCGGCGGGCCGTGGGGGTGAGCCGGACGGCTCAGCTCACATCATGTCCTCGATGTCGGCGGCGATCGGGTCGGCGTCGGTGCCGATGACGACCTGGATCGCGGTGCCCATCTTGACGACGCCGTGGGCGCCGGCGGCCTTGAGGGCGGCCTCGTCGACCAGGGCGGCGTTCTTGACCTCGGTGCGCAGGCGGGTGATGCAGCCTTCGACCTCTTCGATGTTCTCGATGCCGCCCAGACCGGCGACGATCTTCTCAGCCTTGCTGGCCATCTGATTTCTCCCTCTGTCTCGGCCCGCCGGCTGCTCTGCCGGGTGCCGTCCTGCGCTGTGCTGGGGTCCCCCCGGTCCGAGCGGCCGGGAGGTCGCGGCCGGCGCTGACGCGGGTTCAGCTGCCGTCGTGCTGCCGGGCAGCGCGACCAGCATCGCCCGCGTCGGTCCGATCTGCCACGTTAGTCCACTTTTGGCCCAGTTCGGCGCGCACGGCCCCGACCCTCACCGGAGGATGACGATCAGCGGGGCCACGCCTCGGCGTGCGGCCTGCGTTCCAAAGTGGTCTACACCAATATATGTGTACTCCGATGAACGCAGAAAGGACCCCGGGAGTTCCGGAGCCCCGCCCGGGGTCCCGCCGGGGGCCACCGGCCGACATCCGCACCCGGAGGGCGAAGGATGAGTTCGGCAGGAGCCACAGCCCCGCGGACCACGTGGTGGCACACCTTCTACGGCGGCCTCCAGAAGATGGGCCGTTCGCTCCAGCTGCCGGTGGCCGTGCTCCCCGCGGCCGGCATCCTCAACCGGCTCGGCCAGCCGGACGTCTTCGGCAAGGACGGCCTGGGCTGGGACAACGTCGCCAGGGTGTTCGCGGCGGCCGGCGGCGCCCTGCTCGACTCCTCGCTCGGCCTGCCGATGCTGTTCTGCGTCGGCGTGGCGATCGGCATGGCCAAGAAGGCGGACGGCTCGACCGCGCTGGCGGCCGTGGTCGGCTTCCTCGTCTACTACCGGGTGCTGCACGCCTTCCCCGAGCACTGCAAGCCGCCGACCGTCCTGGTGAGCGACCAGTGCGTGGACTACACCTCGGCGAAGGCGGCGGCCGCGACGTACCAGAACCCCGGGGTGCTGGGCGGCATCCTGATCGGCCTGATCTCGGCCTGGCTCTGGGTCCGCTTCCACCGCACCCGGCTGGTGGACTGGCTGGGCTTCTTCAACGGCCGCCGCCTGGTGCCGATGATCACCGCCCTGGTCGGCATGCTCCTCGCCTGCCTGGCGCTCTGGGTCTGGCCGCCGATCGGCCGCGCCCTCAACGACTTCAGCCAGCACCTGGCCGACCTGGGGGCGGCCGGCGCCGGCATCTTCGGGGTGTTCAACCGCGCCCTGCTGCTGATCGGCATGCACCAGCTGCTGAACACCTTCGTCTGGTTCCAGTTCGGCGAGTTCACCAAGGCGGACGGCACCGTCGTGCACGGCGACATCCCGCGCTTCCTGGCGGGCGACCCGACCGCCGGACAGTTCCAGTCGGGCTTCTTCCCGATCATGATGTTCGCGCTGCCGGCCGCGGCGCTGGCGATCGCGCACTCGGCGAAGCCGCACCGCCGCAAGGAGATCTACGGCCTGATGCTCTCGGTGGGCCTGACCTCCTTCGTCACCGGCGTCACCGAGCCGATCGAGTACTCCTTCGCCTACATCGCCCCGGCACTGTTCGCCGTGCACGCCCTGCTGACCGGCGCGTCGATGGCGATCACCTGGGGGCTGGGGGTGCACGACGGCTTCAGCTTCTCGGCCGGCCTGATCGACTACGTGATCAACTGGGGGCTGGCCACCAAACCCTGGCTGATCATCGTCATCGGGGCCGGCTTCGCCGCGGTGTACTACGCACTCTTCCGATTCATCATCGTCAAATTCGACCTGAAAACCCCGGGCCGGGAGGACGAGAGCGAGGTCGAGGACGTCACCAAGGCCTGATACCGAGCGTCACCACCCAGTTCCCGCAAGGCCCCCGGACCCGCCGGTCCGAGGGCCTTCGGCATTTCCGGAAAGGACCTACGGCCCTGACGGGCACGGTCGTGCTTTTGTTGCGCAAATAGCCAAAATCCCAATCACGGCGGGTAATCATGATCGCCGTTCCGCAGGTAGGTTTCGATTTCATAGCGCTTCCCGGCGGTTCCGCTTTCCGGGGTTCCCCGCCTTCTCCGCCCGTGCTACAAAACTGGTCTACACCACACGTGGTGTAGACCAGTTCGCGGTTCGGCCCCCTGTGCCTTCCCCCGACCGACCGCCATGCCGTTAGGAACCCACCCCCATGAGTCAGTCTGCGCAGGCACCGGCGCCCGCCACGGCTCCGGCCACGCCAAGCCCCAGCAAGAAGTTCGGCCAGAGCCTCCTCCAGGGTCTGCAGAAGGTCGGCCGCAGCCTCCAGCTGCCCATCGCGGTGCTCCCCGCCGCCGGTCTGCTGCTGCGCCTGGGCCAGGACGACGTCTTCGGCAAGGACGGCCTCGGCTGGAACAAGGTCGCCTCGGTGTTCGCCGCCGCCGGTGACGGCGTCTTCTCCAACCTGCCGCTGCTCTTCGCGGTGGGCATCGCGATCGGCTTCGCCAAGAAGGCGGACGGCTCCACCGCCCTCGCCGCCCTGGTCGGCTACCTGGTGTACAAGAACGTGCTGACCGCGTTCCCGATCACCGAGTACAAGATCCTCCCGGGCAAGGACGAGGCCGCGACCTACCAGAACCCGGGCGTGCTCGGCGGCATCGTGATCGGTCTGCTGGCCGCGGTGCTGTGGCAGAAGTACCACCGCACCAAGCTGGTCGACTGGCTCGGCTTCTTCAACGGCCGCCGCCTCGTCCCGATCCTGATGGCCTTCGTCGGCACCGCCGTCGGCGTCTTCTTCGGCCTGGCCTGGGGCCCGATCGGCGACGCCATCAAGAGCCTGAACGACACCCTGATCGGTGCCGGGGCGTTCGGCGCTGGCGCCTTCGGCCTGGTCAACCGCGGTCTGCTGCCGGTCGGCATGCACCAGTTCGTGAACTCCTACGCCTGGTTCCAGACCGGTGACTTCACCAAGCCGGACGGCACCGTCGTCCACGGCGACCTGACCCGCTTCTTCGCCGGCGACCCGACCGCCGGACAGTTCATGTCGGGCTTCTACCCGATCATGATGTTCGCGCTGCCCGCCGCCGCGCTGGCCATCGCCCACGCCGCCAAGCCGCACCGCCGCAAGGCCGTCACCGGCATGATGCTGTCGCTGGCCCTGACCTCCTTCGTCACCGGTGTCACCGAGCCGATCGAGTTCGCCTTCGTCTTCATCGCCCCGGCCCTGTACGTCATCCACGCGCTGCTCACCGCCGTCTCGATGGCCGTCACCTGGGCGCTCGGCGTGCACGACGGCTTCACCTTCTCCGGCGGTCTGATCGACTACGCGCTGGCCTGGAACAAGGCCACCGACCCGTGGATGATCATCCCGATCGGCCTGGCCTTCGCCGCCCTGTACTACTTCCTCTTCCGCTTCGCGATCACCAAGTTCGACCTCAAGACCCCCGGTCGCGAGGACGACGACGAGATCGAGGACGTCACCAAGGCCTGACGACCAGGCCCGCCCGACCGCACCCCCGGCCCCGCCCCGCCGCTGCTCCCCCAGCGGCGGGGCGGGGTCGTCGTACGTCCGGCCGCGGCCGGTGTGAAGCCCGTGCCAAGGCGTGCCAGGCCTTGCGAAGGACGGTTGACGAACCGCCGGAGGCCCTGGTCAACTGAAGCCGTGAACGCCTCGTGCCCGCTGGTCACCCGCAGCCACATCGACTTCGGTCGCGTGTGGTCCGCGGCGTGTCGCGGCTGAGCTGACCGTTCCCCCGCCGCCGCCCGGCTGACGTCCCGCCCGGCGCCGCGCCCGTTCTCCACACCTCCCGTTCGCCGTCCGCACGCGCCCGCCCGCGTCGCGTACGCCGGCCCGCGCCCGCGCGCGTCCGCACGAGGAAAGTCAGGCTCACCATGCCCCGCCAGCTGCACCTGTCCGCCGCCCTCGACAGCCCCGGCCACCTCGACGCCGGGCACTTCACCGACCTCGCCCGGCTCGCCGAGCGGGCCACCCTGGACTTCGTCACCCTCGACGACTCCTTCACCGCCGAACCGCGCCGCGCCGACGCCCTCGCCGTCCTCTCCCGGATCGCCCCGCTGACCAGCCGAATCGGCCTGGTGCCCACCGTCACCACCACCCACACCGAGCCGTTCCGCACCTCGATCGCGGTCAACACCCTGGACTGGGTGAGCGAGGGCCGGGGCGGCTGGCTGGTCGGCGTCTCCCCCGCCGAGGCAGAGGCCAGGGCCTTCGGCCGCCGGCCGGCCGCCCCCGCCGACGAGCTCTGGGCGGAGGCCGCGGAGGCCGCCGAGGTCGCGGCCCGGCTCTGGGACAGCTGGGAGGACGGCGCGGAGATCCGCGAGGCCGCCACCGGGCGCTTCCTCGACCGCGCCAAGCTGCACCACATCGACTTCGAGGGCCGGTACTTCTCGGTCCGCGGCCCGTCCATCACCCCGCGCCCGCCGCAGGGCCGCCCGGTCGTGGTGGTGCCGGTGGCCGCCGACGACCTCGCCCTGGAGGCCTCCGCGGGCGGCCGCGCCCGGGTGGCCACCGCCATCCGGTACGCCGACGTCGTGCTGCTCGACGCCCCCGACCCGGCCACCCGGCTGACCGCCGCCACCGAACTGCGGCTGCGGGCCGGCGAACAGCTGCGGATCCTCGCCCGGCTCGACGCCGCCCTGCCCGACCGGGCCGCGGTCGAGCTCCTGCTCGCCGACCTCACCGCGCCCGGCACCGGCATCGACGGCTTCCACCTGATACCCGCCGACCCCGGGCGCGACCTCGCCGCCCTCGCCGACCGGGTCGCCCCCGAGCTGCGCACCCGCGGGCTGCTGCGGGCCGGGTACACCGGCCGCACCCTGCGCGACCACCTCGGCCTGGCCCGCCCGGCCAGCCGCTACACCGCCGCCTCCAGCGCCGCCAACACCGCCGCCAACACCGCCGCCGACTCCGCCGTTCTCGCCGAGGTGACCCGATGACGGACCGCTCGCTCAAGCAGATCCACCTCGCCGTGCTGTTCCCCGGCGTCGACTACACCACGGTGTGGAGCGACCCGGCCGCCGGAAGCAACATCTCGTTCGACTCCTTCCGGCACCTCGCCGCCACCGCCGAGCGCGGCAGGTTCGACTTCTTCTTCCTCGCCGAGGGCCTGCGGCTGCGCGAGGTCAAGGGCCGCATCCACGACCTGGACGTGGCCGGCCGCCCCGAGGCGGTCGCCGTGCTGGCCGCGCTGGCCGCCGTCACCGACCGGATCGGACTGGCCGCCACCCTCAGCGCCACCTTCAACGAGCCCTACGAACTGGCCCGCCGGATCGCCTCGCTGGACCACCTCTCGGCGGGCCGGGCGGCCTGGAACGTGGTCACCACCCCGGACGCCTTCACCGGCGAGAACTTCCGCCGCGGCGGCTACCTCGACCCCGCCGACCGCTACACCCGGGCCGCCGAATTCCTCCAGCTGGCACGGGAGTTCTGGGACGCCGAGGACCAGCCCGTCCAGCACCGCGGCCCGCACTTCGACGTCGAGGGCCGGCTCTCGCTGCCCCGCCCGCCCCAGGGCCACCCGGTGGTCATCCAGGCCGGCGAGTCCGACGAGGGCCGGGAGTTCGCCGCCGCGGCCGCCGACGTCGTCTTCAGCCCGCACAACACCCTCGCCGAGGGCCGGGCCTTCCACGCGGACGTCAAGCGCCGGCTGGCCGCGTACGGGCGCAAGCCGGACGAGCTGAAGATCCTGCCCGGGGCCACCTTCGCCCTCGGCGACACCGACGCCGAGGCGGCCGAACGCGCCGCCGAGATCCGCCGCACCCAGATCAGCCCGCAGACCGCGATCGTCCAGCTGGAACACGTCTGGGGCATCGACCTGTCCGACCACGACCCGGACGGCCCGCTGCCCACCGTCGACCCCGACCCGGACGGCCGCGCGGTGCGGGGCCGGACCCGGATCGGCGACCCGCTCGCCATCGCCGCCCGGTGGCGGGCGCTGGCCGCCGAGAAGAACCTGACCAGCCGCGAGGTGGTGATCGAGGTGACCGGCCGGCAGACCTTCATCGGCTCGCCGGCCACCGTCGCCGCGCAGATCGACCACCTGGTGCAGCAGGACGCGGCCGACGGCTTCATCCTCATGCCCCACCTCCTGCCGGGCGGCCTGGACGAGTTCGTCGACCGGGTGGTGCCGCTGCTCCAGGAGCGCGGGGTGTTCCGCACCGACTACACCGGCCCCACCCTGCGCGACCACCTCGGACTGCCCGTCCCCGGGCGCCGCTAGGGCCCCTGCCGGACAGGTCAGATCCACCCCAGCCGGGCCGCGTGGACGCCGGCCTGGAAGCGGCTCTCCGCCCCCAGGCCGGCGGTCAGTTCGGCGACCAGCCGGCGCACCGTCCGCTCGGACAGCTCCAGCTTGCGGGCGATCGCCGCGTCCGTCAGCCCGGCCGCCAGCAGGCGCAGCACGGTGAGTTGACGATCCGTCAGGTCAGCTTCTCCGGGGCCGAGTTCGGGCGGGGGCCAGGCCGCCGACCAGAAGTACTCGAAGAGCTCCGCCACCAGCGCGACCAGGGCCGGCTCGCGCACCACCACGGCCGCGGCGGCGACCGGGGCGTCCCCGCCCGGCCCGGAGCCGGGCGCGGGCAGGATCGCCAGCCGGGCGTCCACCACGATCAGCCAGAGCGGCAGCGAGTGCGCGACCCGGATCCGCGCCCCGGCCCCGGTCAGCTCCCGGACGTGCGCCAGCACGGCGGGGCGGCGCAGCGCGGCGGCCGGGTAGATGGTGCGCAGCGCGGCGCCGTGGGCGAGGGCGAGCCGTTCGCGGGCGAGTTTGCCGGCCAGTGCGGGCCCGGAGAGGTCCTGGCCGGGCCGCAGGGACAGCGCCTCGGTGTGGGCGCCGCGGGCGGCGTCCTCCAGCAGGGCGGCGATCCGGTCGGCGCCCCGGACGAGTTCGAGGGCGCTGCCGGCGGTGCCGGCGTGGTGGCGGTGCTGGACCGGCAGGTAGCCGGTGTGCAGCCGGTCGACGGCGCCGCGGGTGCGGCGCAGTGCCTCGACGAGGGCGGCGACCTGGGCGTCCGCGTCGAGGAGGAGCTGGTGGACGGCGGTGTCGACGGAGACGGCGGCCGGTCCGCCGCGGTGGTCGGCGGCGGGCTGGAGGAGTCCGAGCGTGCGCAGTTCGGCGGTGGCGGCGGCGAGCCGGGGTTCGTCCCAGTCGAGGCCCAGGGCGGCGGGCGGGCGGCCGGGTTCGGCGAGCAGGCGGGCGTAGAGCTGGGTGGCGTCGGTGCCGGTGGGGCTCTCCATCGGCGCAGCCTAGTGAGGGCGGCGGCGCGGGGGCGGGGGCTTCCGCTCCGTGGGACGGCCGGCGTTCCGCAACCCGGCGTCCACGGGCTGGGACGCCGTTGCCGCTCCCGGCCATGGCCGGTCCCGGCCGCCGTCGACGGGCTGACCTGCGGCGGGGCGGCCCGCAGGATGGTCGGCATGGCTCTTCCCGAAGCTTCGACGATCTGGTTGGACGGCGCGCTGGTGCCCTGGCACGAGGCCCGGGTGCACGTCCTCACGCACGGCCTGCACTACGGCACGGGGGTGCTGGAGGGCACCCGGGTGTTCGCCACCGACGACGGCCCGGCGGTGTTCCGGCTGCCCGAGCACCTGCGCCGGCTGGACCGCAGCGCCCGGATGCTCCGCATGGAACTCCCCTACGGTGTCGACGACTTGACCAAGGCGACGCTCGACCTGGTGCGGGCCAACGGCCACCGGGCTTGCTATCTGCGGCACTTCGCGTTCCTGGGCTACGGCTCGATGGGCATCGACATGCGGCACTCGCCGGTGGCGGTGTCGATCGCGAGCTGGGAGTGGCGCGGCCAACTCCCGGACGCGGAGGCCGGGATCACCCTGAAGACGAGCAGCTGGCGGCGGAACGACCCGAACGCGGTGCCGCCCGCCGCGAAGGCCACCGGCCCGTACCTGAACTCGGTGCTGGCCCGTCGGGAGGCGAACGACGCGGGGTACGACGAGGCGCTGCTGCTGGGCCCGGACGGCTCGGTGAGCGAGTGCACCGGGGAGAACGTGTTCGCCGTCCGGGACGGGGTGCTGCGTACGCCGCCGAGCAGCGCGGGCGCCCTGGAGGGCATCACCCAGGACACCGTGCTGACGCTGGCCCGCGACCTCGGCCTGCCGGTCCGGGTGGAGGGCCTGCTGCGCTCGGACCTGTACGCGGCGGACGAGCTGTTCGTCTGCGGTACGGCCGCCGGCATCGTCCCGGTCCGCGCCCTGGACGACCGCGAGCCGCCGGCGACGCCGGGCCCGGTCACCGCCCGCCTGCGCGAGGCCTACGCGGCCGCCGTCTCGGGTGCGGATCCGCGCTACCGGCACTGGCTGACGCCGGTGGACTGACCGGTCCGGGCGCGGGGTTCAGATCTCGTACACCGCGCCGGCCCGGGCGATCTCGACCGGCCCGGCGTAGGCGGCGGCGGCGTCGCGGCGGTTGTGCTCGGCGTCCGTCCACGGGGGGATGTGGGTGAGGACGAGCCGGCGGGCGTGGGCGGCGGTGGCGTGTTCGCCGGCCTCGCGGCCGTTGAGGTGGACGGCCCGGTAGGTGTCGCGGCCGTCGATGTAGGCGGCTTCGCAGAGGAACAGGTCGGTGTCGCGGGCGAGCTCGACCAGGGCGGCGCTCTCGCCGGTGTCGCCGGAGTAGACCAGCGAGCGGCCGCCGTGTTCGACGCGGAAGGCGAAGGCGTCGACCGGGTGGTTGACCTGGGCGACCTCGATCCGGAACGGGCCGAGGTCGAAGCTCCCGGGGGTGAGGGTGTGGAAGTCGAAGACCTCCTTCATCCCCGGGTTCTCCGGCATGTCGTAGGCACGGGCGAGCCGTTCGGCGGTGCCGGCCGGGCCGTAGACCGGCATCGGGTCGGGGCAGCCCTCGGCGCGGTAGTTGCGGGCGACCCAGTAGGCGCACAGGTCGACGCAGTGGTCGGCGTGCAGGTGGCTGAGCAGCACGGCGTCGACCTCGTAGAGGCTGACGTACTTCTGCAGGGCGCCGAGGGCACCATTGCCGAGGTCGAGCACGACGCGGTAGCCGTCGGCCTCGACGAGGTAGCTGGAGCAGGGCGAGTCGGCGGACGGGAAGCTCCCCGAGCACCCCACCACGGTCAGTTTCATCCGAGCCCCTCCGCCCCGACACGTCCTGGCTGCTGCACTGCTGCTGCTGGAAAAACGGCAGGCCGGGCCGGGGACCGGCCGGTAGCACTGCGTTGGTGTGTCGAGGGTAAGGGCGGAGCGGCACTTTGCCCCCGTCCCCGTGCCGGGCTGTGGCTGGAATCACCAGAACGCCGGGGCCGGGGGGCGGTGCGTCCGGTTCAGCGGTGCCGGGGGCGGTTGCGGGCCCACTCGCGGATCGTGTCGGGGTACCAGCGGGGGTGTCCGGCGCCGTCGGCGGCGTCCGGGTCGGGCAGCAGTCCGTGCCGCCGGTAGTTGCGGACGGTCTCGGGCCGGACGTTGATGTGGCGGGCGATCTCGACGTAGGACCACAGGTCGCTGCGCTGGTTCACGAGTCCACCTCCGGGGCGTGGGGGTCGGTCGTGAGGCAGCCTTACCGGCTGGTGGCGGTGCCTTTGCCGCGGATGGGTCGCTGTGGTCGATTCGTGACGAACCGGGAGCATCGTGCGGACAAATACTCAACTGTCACGGCCGCCCCGCTGGTGACGGCCGCCGTCGGCCCGGTACGGTTCGCCGCATGACTGGCATCTGGGTGGTGTTGGCGGTGGCGGGCGTCGCGCTCCTGGCCGCCGTCGTGTCCGTACTGGTCCGGCGCACTCGCCCGGCCCCGCGGCCCTCCGGGCCGGCGCACCCGCCGCGGCGCCCGGCGACCAAGGGCCGCCCGGGGCCGGCACCGCAGGAGATCTGGTGGGCGGAGGTGCCGTTCGAGGACGGGCCGGGCGCCAAGGACCGCCCGTGCCTGGTGCTGCGGGTGCACGGCCGGACCGCCACCGTCGCGAAGATCACCAGCAAGCACCACGCCGACCGGCCGGGGGTGCTGCCGCTGCCGCCCGGCTCGGTGGGCGACCGGCAGGGCCGGACCAGCTGGCTGGAGACCGACGAGCTGCGCGAGGTGCCGCTGTCGGCCTTCCGCCGCCGGGCCGGCGTGGTGGACCGGCAGATCTGGGCCCGCGCGGAGCGGGCCGTCCAGAACAGCTAGGCCCAGAGCTGGCCCTGCAACGCCTCGACCGCCGCCTCGGTGGACTCGGCGGTGTAGATGCCGGTGGACAGGTACTTCCAGCCGCCGTCGGCGACCACGAAGACGATGTCGGCGCGCTCCCCGGCCGTCGCGGCCTTGCGGCCGACGCCGATCGCGGCGTGCAGGATCGCGCCGGTGGAGACGCCCGCGAAGATGCCCTCCTGCTGGAGGAGTTCGCGGGTGCGGCGGACGGCGTCGGCGGAGCCGACCGAGAAACGGGTGGTCAGCACCTCGGCGTCGTACAGCTCGGGGACGAAGCCCTCGTCGAGGTTGCGCAGGCCGTAGACCAGGTCGTCGTACCGGGGTTCGGCGGCGACGATCCGCACGCCGGGGACCTTCTCGCGCAGGTAGCGGCCGACGCCCATGAGGGTGCCGGTGGTGCCGAGGCCGGCCACGAAGTGGGTGACGCCCGGCAGGTCGGCGAGGATCTCGGGGCCGGTGGTGGCGTAGTGGGCGCCCGCGTTGTCGGGGTTGCCGTACTGGTAGAGCATCACCCAGTCGGGGTGCTCGGCGGCGATCTCCTTGGCGATCCGGACGGCGGTGTTGGAGCCGCCGGCGGCCGGGGAGGAGATGATCTCGGCGCCCCACATGCGGAGCAGCTCGCGCCGCTCCTCGCTGGTGTTCTCGGGCATCACGCAGACCATCCGGTAGCCCTTGAGCTTGGCGGCCATGGCGAGCGAGATGCCGGTGTTGCCGCTGGTGGGCTCCAGGATGGTGCAGCCGGGGGTGAGCCGGCCGTCGGCCTCGGCGCGCTCGATCATGTGCAGGGCCGGGCGGTCCTTGATCGAGCCGGTGGGGTTGCGGTCCTCCAGCTTGGCCCAGAGGGTGACCAGCCCGTCGGCGTTCCCGGGGACGGCGGCGGACAGCCGCGGCAGGCGGACCAGCGGGGTGTTGCCGACGGCTTCGAGCGGGCTGTCGTAACGCAAGGGAGGCCTCCGGCCACGGCGGTGAGGGTCGGTACGAGTGTGCCCTCCCGCCCGTGCCCCCGAGTGGCGACGGGCGGGAGGGCGGGAGGTCAGCGGGCGCCGCCGGCCACGGCGGGCAGGATGGTGACGCTGTCGCCGTCGGTCAGGGCGGTGGAGATGCCCTCCAGGAACCGGACGTCCTCGTCGTTCAGGTAGACGTTGACGAAGCGGCGCAGCTCGCCACCCTCGACCAGGCGGGCGGCGATGCCCGGGTGGCGGGCGTCGAGGTCGGTGAAGAGTTCACCGAGGTTGCTGCCGGCGCCCTCGACGGCCTTGGCGCCGTCGGTGTACGTGCGGAGGATGGTCGGGATGCGGACCTCGATGGCCATGGGTGCGCTCCTGTGCGAGTCGTGAGGTGGGTGGGCCGCGGCGGGCGCGGCAGGGCTGATGTTCCCGGGGCGCGGCACCGCGTTCCGGCGGCGGGCCCGGGTGGGGCGAGGGCGGCTCAGCGCGAGCGCGCGGGCGTGCCGGGACAGATCGCGCTGGCGAGCCGGCACAGGTCGATGTGCAGGCGCGCCACGAGGCGGGTGCCCGGGGCCTGGTTGCTCACATCGACGGAACGCATGGGCTCATCGTATAGATTCCCGGGCCCGCTTCGACATGCCTGTCTCGGGATCCGGATGTTTCCGTATCCCGTACTGAGACAACACGGGCCCGCCGACCGCTCGCGGAGGGTCGACGGGCCGCGTCCAGGTGGGTGCTGGTCAGGCCGGGTAGGCCTCGACGACCTGGACGTCTTCCTCTGTGATCTCGCCGTCCACGATGCGGAACGAGCGGAACTGGTAGGGGTCGTCTTCGCCGTTGCCCTCGGCGGTGGAGACCAGGACGTAGTGGGCGAACGGCTCGGAGGCGTAGCTCACGTCGGTGCGCGAGGGGTAGGCCTCGGTGGCGGTGTGCGAGTGGTAGACGATCACCGGCTCCTCGTCCAGGTCGTCCATCTCGCGGTAGAGCTTGAGCAGGTCGCCCGAGTCGAACTCGTAGAAGGTGGGCGAGCGGGCGGCGTTGAGCATCGGGACGAACCGTTCGGGCCGTCCGGTGCCGGCCGGTCCGGCGACCACGCCGCAGGCCTCGTCCGGGTGGTCGGCGCGGGCGTGGGCCACGATCCGGTCGCGGAGTTCTCGGGTGATGGTCAGCATGCGGTCAGGATAGCCACGCCCCGGCGGGTGTCCGCCGGGGTGTCCACAGCGCGGTCGGCCCGCCGGACCACCGGCCGGCCGACCCGCCCAACTGGACCGGCCGGCCGGTCCGGTCAGCCGGTGCGCTCGGCGTCGCCGGACGCGTGCAGGTGGTCGTGGGCGACCGCGTGGACGGCCTGCGGGTTGCGGCTCTTGAGCACCCGGTAGCCGATCACCAGCAGCAGCGCCCAGCCGGGGAAGACGTAGAGCGAGATCCGGGAGTCCTCGTCGATGCCGATCAGCACCAGGACCAGGGCGAGGAAGCCGAGCGCGGCCCAGCTGGTCCAGACCCCGCCGGGGGCCCTGAAGGTGGGCGGCGGCAGGTGGCCGCCCTGCCAGGCCTTCCGGTAGCGGATCTGGCTGATCAGGATCATCGCCCAGGTCCACAGGCCGCAGACGGTGGCGACCGAGGTGATGTACTCGAACGCCCGGGCCGGGACGAGCGCGTTGAGCCCCACCCCGAGGCCCATCAGCAGGCACGAGACGGTGATCGCGAAGGCGGGCGTGCGGCGGGAGTTGAGCTTGGTCAGCTGCCCCGGGGCCTGTCCGCGCAGCGCGAGGTCGCGCAGCATCCGGCCGGTGGAGTACATGCCGGAGTTGCAGGAGGAGAGCGCGGCGGTGAGCACCACGAAGTTGATGATGCCGGCCGCCGCCGGGATGCCGATCTTGCCGAAGGCGGCGACGAACGGGCTGACGCCGGGCTGGAATTCGGTCCACGGCACGAGCGAGAGGATGACCACCAGGGCGCCGATGTAGAACAGCGCGATGCGCCAGGGCAGGGTGTTGATGGCGCGCGGCAGGGTCTTCTCGGGGTTCTCGCTCTCGCCCGCGGTGACACCGACGAGTTCGACGCCCAGGTAGGCGAACATGACGATCTGCAGGGTCATCACGGTGGCGCCGATCCCCTTGGGGAAGAAGCCGCCGTGCTCCCACAGGTGGGTGATCGACGCGGTGTCACCGGCCTTGCTGAAGCCCAGGGTGAGCACCCCGATGCCGATCAGGATCATGCCGAGGATGGCGGTGACCTTGACCATGGAGAACCAGAACTCGATCTCGCCGAACAGCTTCACCGAGATCAGGTTGGCCGCGTAGAGGACCACCAGGAAGACCAGCGCGCTGAGCCACTGCGGGATGCCGGGCGCCCAGAACTTCACGTACACCGCGGCGGCGGTGGTCTCGGCCATGCCGGTGACCACCCAGAACAGCCAGTACGTCCAGCCGGTCACGTAGCCCGCGAAGGGGCCGAGGAACTCCCGCGCGTACTCGGCGAAACTGCCGGAGACCGGGCGGTAGGTGAGGAGTTCACCGAGCGCCCGCATGATCGCGAAGATCACCACGCCGGCGACGGCGTAGGACAGGATCAGGCTCGGGCCGGACTTGGAGATCGCGGTGCCGGCGCCGAGGAAGAGGCCGGTGCCGATCGCGCCGCCGATCGCGATCATCTGGATCTGGCGGCTGCCGAGGCCCCGCTCGTACCCCTCCTCGTCCGGTGTCGCGTCGACGACTTCGTCGTACTGCTGCTCGGCCAAGGTGCACCGTCCTGGATGGTCTTTTGGGAGCAAAAGTCGTACCACGCACGGTTCGGCCAGCGGTGTTCATCTGAGCGATATTTGAGGAGTCACGCTAGGGTTTCGCCCGATTTGAACGACAATGCCCCGGCCGACTGTCCAGATACTGGACGGTACGGCCGGGGCCTGTCCGGGAGCGGGCACGATCGGTCCGCGCGCTCAGTCCGTGATCGCCTCCAGCAGCGACTCCTGGAGCGCGCCCAGCCAGAGGTAGGCCATCACCAGGGGCTTGCGCTCGTCGCTGTCCGGCAGCTCGTAGAGGCCCTGCTCGTCCTCCTCGGTGACCTCCAGCCGGACGCCCAAGGTCAGCCGCAGGTCGTTGAGCGCGCCCAGCCAGCGCCCGCTCCCGGAGGCGTCCACCTTGACCACCCCGCCGTCGCCGCCGAGGGCGTCCAGCGCCCGGACGACGTGCAGCGCGTCCTCGCGCTTGCGGGCCCGCAGGTCCAGTTCGGTGTAGCGGCGGAACTCGCCGGAGGCCGCCCTGGTCTCCTCGTCCGCGGGCCCCGCCTCGGCCGGATCGCCGTAGGCGTCCGGGAAGAGCCGGGCCAGCGCCGGGTCGGCGGGCGCCTCGGTCGGACCCTCGGCGAACAGGGCGGCCAGCGGGTCACCGCCGTCCCCGCCCGGGCCGGGGCCGATCAGCTCCAGCATCTGCACTTCCAGGGAGCGCAGGATGGACGCCTCCAGCTCGTCCAGCGCGATCGCCGCGCTCCCGCCGCCGGCACTCTCGAACAACCCAGCCATCGGTATCGGTCAGCCCGTCTTCTTCGTCGTCGCTTGGTCTCGGGCGGGGTTCCGCCGGGGTCCCGCCCCGGCCGGGTGCCCCGGATCCGCCGTCAGTCGTGCTGCAGGGTCGCCCAGAGGCCGTAGCCGTGCATCGCCTGGACGTCCCGCTCCATCTCCTCGCGGGAGCCGCTGGACACCACCGTCCGACCCTTGGTGTGCACCTCCATCATCAGCTTCCGGGCCTTGTCCTTCGGGTAGCCGAAGTAGGCCTGGAAGACGTACTGGACGTAGCTCATCAGGTTGACCGGGTCGTTGTGCACGATGGTCACCCAGGGCGTGTCCGGTTCCGTCACCGGCAGGCCTTCGACCTCCGGGCGCTCGATCTCCACGGGCGCGACACTCACCGCCGGGTCCTCCTCGCTGGGCTCTCGGTCCATGGCCCCTTCAGCCCCATGCTGCCATCCGGGGGACCCCCGGGCGATTCCGGCCCGGCCCCATCGAGAGAAATCGTCACTTTGACGCTAAGTGGTAGTAGCATCATCCTCATGGACGCCACTTCCGTGCGCGCGGCCGGTTCGACCGCGCTGCTCACCGACCGCTACGAGCTCACCATGCTGCAGGCAGCCCTGCGCAGCGGAGCCGCGCACCGCCGCTCCGTCTTCGAGGTGTTCACCCGCCGACTGCCCGGCGGCCGCCGCTACGGCGTGATGGCCGGCACCGGCCGGGTGCTCGACGCCGTCGAGAACTTCCGGTTCACCACCGCCCAGCTGGACTGGCTCGCCGCCCAGGGCGTCGTCGACGAGGACACCCTGCGCTACCTCGCCGACTACCGCTTCACCGGCGACATCCACGGCTACCCCGAGGGCGAGGTCTACTTCCCCGGCTCGCCGCTGCTCACGGTCGAGGGCAGCTTCGCCGAGGCGGTGATCCTGGAGACGGTGATCCTGTCCATCCTCAACTTCGACTCGGCGATCGCCGCCGCCGCCTCCCGGATGACCGCGGCCGCCGGCGGCCGTCCGGTGATCGAGATGGGCGCCCGGCGCGCGCACGAACAGGCCGCCGTCGCCGCCGCCCGGGCGGCCTACGTGGCCGGCTTCGCCGCCACCTCCGACCTGGAGGCCGGCTTCACCCACGGCATCCCCACCACCGGCACCGCCGCGCACGCCTTCACCCTGGTCCACGACAGCGAACGGGACGCCTTCAAGGCGCAGATCGCCTCCATGGGCCGCGGCACCACCCTGCTGGTCGACACCTTCGACCTGCGCGAGGCCGTCCGCACCGCCGTCGAGGTGGCCGGCCCCGAACTGGGCGCGGTCCGGATCGACTCCGGCGACCTCACCCTGCTCGCCCACCGGGTCCGCCGCCAACTGGACGAGCTCGGCGCCGAGAAGACCCGGATCATCGTCACCTCGGACCTGGACGAGTACGCGATCGCCGCGCTGGCCGCCGCCCCGGTGGACGGCTACGGCGTCGGCACCAGCCTGGTCACCGGCAGCGGCCACCCGACCTGCGCGATGGTCTACAAGCTGGTCGCCCGCGCCGAGGCCGACGGCGGGCCGCTGGTGCCGGTCGCCAAGCGCGCGGCCGGCGGCAAGACCAGCATCGGCGGCCGCAAGTGGGCCGCCCGCCGGCCCGACCCGGACGGCGTGGCCGAGGCCGAGGTGGTCGGCACCGGAGCGGTCCCGCCCGCGCTGGAACCGCACCTGGTCCAGGTGCCGCTGGTGCTGGCCGGCGAGACCGTCGGCCGCGAGCCGCTCGACGCCGCCCGCGAGCGCCACGTCCGGGCCCGGGCCGCGCTGCCGCTGTCGGCCACTCAGCTCTCCAAGGGCGACCCGGTGCTGCCGACCGAGCTGCTGATCCACTGACCGCCGGGCCGCCGGGCCACCGGGCGCTGATCCGCCGATCCACCGATCCGCTCATCCACCGACCCGGAGCGGATCCGGCGGACCGGCGGACGGCCGCAGACCTTCCGCCCCCGCGCGCCACTCCCTAGAGTCAGCCGTAGAGTTCCCCTGAGCCCCCGAGAACCCCGAGTCCCCGCCACGGGGCCGGGCACCCCTCCGAGGGCTCGCCCACCGGGGCGCACCGCCGACCGGCGAACGCCCCCGAGATCCGAGGATGCGAGTCATGCACCGGGCACTGATCGTCGTCGACGTGCAGAACGACTTCTGCGAGGGCGGCAGCCTGGCCGTCGCCGGCGGCGCCGAGGTGGCCGCCGCCATCACCGACCTGATCGCCGAGTCCCCCGCCGGCTACCAGCACATCCTCGCCACCCGCGACCACCACATCGACCCGGGCGACCACTTCTCGGCCGACCCCGACTACGTCAACAGCTGGCCGGTGCACTGCGTGGCCGGCACCGAGGGCGTGGGCTTCCACCCCAACTTCGCGCCGGCCGTCATCTCCGGCGCGGTCGAGGCCGTCTTCGACAAGGGCGCCTACTCGGCGGCGTACAGCGGCTTCGAGGGGTTGGACGAGAACAACCGCGGCCCGGTGGAGTGGCTGCGCGAGCGGCAGGTCGACGAGATCGACGTGGTCGGCATCGCGACCGACCACTGCGTCCGGGCGACCGCGCTGGACGCCGCCCGGGCGGGCTTCACCACCCGCGTCCTGCTCGACCTCACCGCCGGGGTGGCGCCGGAGACCACCGCCGCCGCGCTCGCCGAACTGCGGGCGGCCGGGGTCGAACTGGTCGGCGCTCCGGTGGTCCGCTCCTAGCACCCGCTGCCGGTCCGGGCGTCACCGGACCCACGGCCGGTCCGTCCGGTACCGGACCGGCTACTGGACCACCAGCAGCTCGACGACGTCCGTCCCGCCGGCCCGGTAGGCCTCGCGCAGTTCGCCGCCGACCGCCTCCGGGTCGGCGGCGAGCCGGGCACCGGACACGTAGACCACCCGGATCCCCAGGTACTCCATCCGGTGCTGGCCGCCGCGCACCCAGGCGGCCTCGCCCTCGCTGACACAGCGCAGGTCCGAGTCCACCTCCACCGCGACGCCCTGCTCCGGCCAGTAGAGGTCCGGGACGGCGATGTAGGTGCCGCCGCGCATCCGCAGCTCGGGGCCGGACAGCGGGACCGGCAGCAGCCACTCGTCCACCAGCTCGCCGAGCCGCTCCAGCACGAAGTCCCGCTCGGCGGCGAGGAGTTCGTCCAGCGCCGCGCGCACCCGGGGGTCCGCGGTCAGCCCGTGCTCGACCAGCTCGGTCGCCAACTCCCGTACCGTGCACCGGCTGTCGGGGCGGGAGACGGCCTCGCGCAGCACCTCGCGCACCGGCGCCGGGGTGGTCGGGTCCGCCGTCCACTCGCACAGTGCGTCCGCGACCGCCCGGGCGACCGGCGCGCAGGCCAGTCCGTGCACCGAGCGGGCCACCAACTCCCGTTCGGTGCGCCGGATCCGCACCTGACCGGCGTCCTTCAGCCGGCGCTGGCGCGGCACCAGGACGTCCACGCCGGTGACCGCCGGCAGCCGGGGCACGGCGGCGAAGCCGTACAGCGCGAGCGCGGCCGCGCCGGTGATCACCGCCCCCTCGCGGCGGCCCTCCTCGCGGCCGTTCTGCGCGGCGTAGAGCAGCGCGGCCCACATCCGCTGCTCCGGCGTCGGCCCGTCGGACTGCAACAGGTAGACCCGGGGCAGCAGCCGCTGCCAGGGACCGCCGCGACGGCAGTGTTCGCTGACCACCCGGGTCGGCACGCCCCGGGCGCGCAGCTGGCTCGCGGTGACGACGTTCTGTTGACGCTGCGCCAGCTCCTCCAGGGACGGCGGCGGCGAGGGAATCCGGTAGCTCATGCGGACACCATCCCCAACCGGCCCAATCCGCGACCGGCAGCCTGACGCACTGTTACGCAACCGTCGCGAAACCGGGATCAGCCCGCACTAAAGTCCCCATACCCTCACTCATTCGGAGTAATGGGCAGCTGTAAGGTTGTCATATCTGATCGAAAACGATCGCCGACCTGGACGTCTGACCCAGCGTGACCAAAGGCATACTCCGAGGGACCCTCAAGGCGTCAATCCCACCCCTCGGATTGCCTAGGCTTACGTCATGTCACGTGACGAGACCGCCGGCCTCCGCGCGGCCCAGCTCCGCCTCGGCCGCCTGCCCGGATACGTCCGCCGCCCGGACCCGGCCCGCCGCAGCGGCGAACAGGGCCATACGTACAAGAAGGGCTGGGAGGTCCGCTTCACCGCCCGCAGCGAGGCGGAGATAGCCGAGATCCGCGACCTCGTGGTCGCCGCCGGATTCGCCCCGGCCAGACCCTTCTTCAAAGGCCATCAGCTGATCCAGCCGGTCTACGGCATGGCAGCCGTCCAGGCCTACCTGGCCGCGAGACAGGCGGCCGAGGAACACGCCGCCCGCGCCGCGCTCACCCGCCGCCGACGCTCGACGGGCGGGCACGGGGGTAGCGGGCACGCGAACGGGGCCCAGGCGGCCAACACCCATGTGGCTGGCGCCCATGCGGCCGGCGCACACCCGGTCGGCGTCCACCCGGCGGCCGTGCACCGGTGCGAGCGCGAGGAGGCCGTCGCCGGGGCCGCTGCCGCCGCCTCGGCCGCGGCGGCAGCGGCCGCCCAGCTGGCCCGGCGACGGGCCGTCGAGTCCTTCCCCACCCAGCTCGAACGGGGCAGCACCGTCGACGACCTGCTCCGCCCGACCGAGGCCGAGGCCCGGCCGCAGCACTGACCACCGACTCCGCCCCTCCGCCCGGCTCCGACCCCGGCGCCGACCCCGCCGGGCGTGACCGACGGGCGCGCGGCGGCCACGGACGCGACACCGACGGACGCGGTGGCGGCCGGCAGGCGCGGGACCGACCGGGTCTGCGCCTGCACCGCCACCCCTTTCCCGCCCTTTCCCGCCCCCTCCCCGCCTCGAACCCGGCGCGCGGCGTGGGCCCGAGTCGTGCGGGCGGTCGCGCGGACGGTTGTGCGGGCGCGGCTTCGCGCCGTGGGCGTGGACGTCAGCCGCCGCAGGCCCTACGGTGGCACATCAACCGCCGTGCAGGCACCGCCGCTCCAAGCCTCTGACCAGCCACGACAGGCTCACGCCCACGCCCCCACGCCACTGCGCACCACTCCCCCGCCGATCCTCCGCCCGGCGGCCACACCGCCCCGCCGTACCGGCCAGTACCGGAACCGGCCGAGCGGCGGCAGGTTCCGGGCATTCCATCAGATTGGTCACCCAGCGCACCGAGGGCCTACCGTAGAGTGAGCACAGATGATCGACCGCCAGAAACCCATCTCCCTTGCCGAGAAGTCGAGATGACCAACCGTCACACGAGCTCAGCCGAGCCGCCCCCGAGGCCCGGCGAACCGGAGGACGTACCACTGGAGTTCGCCGCCTTCTGCGAACTCCACCGCCCCCGGTACCTCAGCTATGCCCGGGTGTGGCTGACCGAGCAGACCGCGGCGGCCACCGCCGTCCAGCAGGCATTCGCCGAAATCGCCGTCCAGTGGCGCGAGTTACTGGGCAGCTCCAACCCGACCGCGCGCGCCTGGCAGATCCTGCGCAGCACGGTCGCCGAACACACCCGCCAGGTCGCCGCGCCCTCGGACCGCCACCCGGCCGACGACGACCTGGCGATCCTGCACTACGTCGTCGGGCTGGCCGCCCCCGAGATCGCCGACTGCATCGGCACCGACACCGCCAGCGTGGCCGGCCGACTCCGGCGCACCATGCTGCGCGAGGCCTCCGGCTGGTGACCCCGGCCCGGGCCCCGCAGTTCAGAGCCGCAAGGCTCAGGCCCGCGCGCCCGTCACGTCGAACAGGTGGTGGACCGGGTCGTGGATCAGGTACCGGGAGAACGACTCCACGGTGAACCGCGCCCCGTCGCTGCGGTCACCCGTCCGCGCCCACTGCTCCCCCGCCACCCGCGCGAAGGCGGCGGCCAGCGTCTCCGCGGCCTCCGCCAGTTCCCCGGCCACCACCTCCGGCCGCTGCTCCCGGTAGCGCTCGGCGACCGCCGTCTCGTCCTGGTCCCAGTTCGCGAACAGCGGGCCGTCCTGGTCGAGCATCAGGTTCAGTCGGACGTGGAACAGCCGGAAGACGTCCCGGACGTGGCACGCGTACTCCAGCTCCGACCAGACCCCCGGGGCCGGTCGGCGGCGCAGCGCCGCCTCGTCCCCGGCCAGCACGGCCAGCCAGCCCTCGGCGTTGGCGCGGATCATCCCGGCGACGTCCTCGCGGACCACCGACGGGGTGTCCAACCCGCAGTCCGGGCACGGGCGTTCGAGCACCCAGGTCCAGTCCTTGGTGTCGGGGGCGATCGCGTCGGTAGCGGCGGTAGCGGCGGTTCCGTCGGCGGTGTCGGCCGGGGTCAGGGCGTGCTCAGAAGTGCTCATGGCCCCAGGATGGCCGCCGCGACACCCGCCCCACCAGCGGCATTGACGCCAGCGGCCGCCGAAATGCTGCCAGCCCTCCCGCCCCGCCGGGCCCTGTCCTAGTGGGCCCGCTCGTACTCCTCCCGGGCCGCCAACAGGCTGCCCAGGTGCTCCCGGCTCCACGCGCACATCGCGTCCATCGGCCCCAGCAGCGTCCGGCCCAGCGGCGTCAGCGCGTACTCCACCCGCGGCGGGTTCTCGTCGAACTCCGTGCGGACCACCGCGCCGTCCTGCTCCATCGCCCGCAGCGACTCCGCCAGCACCTTCGGCGTGATGCCCACCAACGGCACCCGCAGCTCCGAGAACCGGCGCGGCCCGGACTCCAGGCACCGCATGATCTTCCAGGCCCACTTCCGGCCGCCCAGCACCGGAACCGACTCCACCGGGCAGTCGGCGGGGAAGAGGTCCGGCGGCAGCGGTTCCAGCGCGGTCTGTGTCATGCCCCGACGGTAGCCGACCGGGCCCAGGAGCCGAACTCCCGTCAGCGTCGTTGGGCGCCGGTACCGTTGAAGTAACCGGCACCCCCCGGTCTACCGTCACGGCCACCGCGGGCGACGAGCCCGCGCCGGATCAGCCGAACCAACGGGAGACCACCACCATGGGCAGCACCGCCAACCGGAACCGCGCGGACGTCATCGTGTACGGCGCGGGCGGGCAGGTCGGCCGCGCCGTCGTCGCCGAGGCCCGGCGACGCGGCCTCACCGTCACCGCCGCCGTCCGCGACCCCGAACGACACCCCGACCTCGCCGCCGACGGCGTCACCCTCGTCCGCTGCGACGTCACCGACGCCGCCGCCGTCGCCGCCACCGCCCACGGGCACCCGACCGCCGTCAGCTCCGTCTACACCCCCGACGTCCCCTCCGCCGAGTTCTACCGCGCCGCCGCCACCGCGCTGGTCACCGGCCTCGACCGGGCCGGAGTGCCCCGCCTGGTCAGCATCGGCGTCGCCACCACGCTGGAAACCGCCCCCGGCGTCGCCGTCCACGACGACCCCGACTTCCCCGAGGCCTACCGCACCTTCTCGCTCGGCCACGCCGTCGCCCTCGACCTGTTCCGGGAATCCCCCGCCGACCTCGACTGGGTCGTCGTCACCCCGCCCCTCGACCTCGACCGCACCGCCCCCGGCACCGGCCGCTACCGCTCCGGCGGCCCCCAGGTCCTCGGCCCCCGGATCGCCCAGGCCGACCTCGCCGTCGCCGTCGTCGACGAACTCAGCGCACCGGTCCACCACCGGCAGCAGATCGCCGTCGCCGAGTAACGGCCCGGCGGTGAGGGGGCGGTGGGGCGCCACGGGGGGCGGGGGACGACGGGGCGGGGCGGGGGGCGGGGGACGACGGGGCGGGGCGGGCGAAAACACGTGGCCGCAACGGAACCCGCCGGTTCATCCTGTGGATCATGACCACCCACACCCCCGTCGACCTCGCCGCCCTCGCCGACAAACCCACCCTGCACGGCCCCACCGTCCGCCTCGTCCCCATGGAAGCCCGGCACACCGACCCCATGTGGGAGCTCTGCCACGACGAGGAGACCAACCGCCTCACCGGCACCCGCACCGCGTTCACCCGGGACCAGATCCAACGCTGGTGCACCACCCGCCCCGACCAGACCGACCGGCTCGACCTCGTCATCGAAGACCCCGCCACCGGCCGCTTCCTCGGCGAAACCGCACTCACCGACGTCGACCCCGACAACGCCTCCGCCTCCTACCGGATCGCCCTCACCCCCGACAGCACCGGCCGTGGCCTCGGTACCGAAACCACCGTCCTCGTCCTGCGCCACGCCTTCGAGACCATCCGCCTCCATCGCGTGCACCTGGAAGTCTTCGACCACAACGAACGCGCCGCCCACGCCTACCGCAAAGCCGGCTTCACCATCGAAGGCCGCGCCCGCCAAGCCCACCAGTGGAACGGCCGCTACCACGACGTCCTGCACATGGCCGCCCTGCGCGAGGAATGGCTCCGGGCTCACCGCTGATACGGGTACGACCCCCCGTACGGCTGCTCCGGCGGCCGCGGCGGCCACACCTCCTCGGCCCCCCGCCGCCTCCGCCGGCGCGCCCGCACCACCAACACGCCGACCAGCCCCACCACCAGCACCACCAGCACCACCAGCCCGCCCAACACCCCCCACACCGCGACCTCGAACCCCCCGGACCCCGCGTCCCCCTCCGCCCCCGGCGCCACCGCCACCTCCGACGGCTCCTCCGTCACCCCCGCCGGAGCCCCCTGCGACTCCCGCCGCCCCACCAACGGATTCTCCCGCGGCCCACCATCCACCACCGGATCCACCTCCAACGCCTTCGCCGGCGCGAGCACCCCGAACCCGTACCGGTCGTTCGGCACCGCGGCCCCGTCCGCCGGGCGGGAAGCCGACCGGATCATCCGGTTGATCACCTGCCCGGCGGAGAGGTAGGGATACTTCGACCTGATGAGCGCGGCGGTGGCGGAGACGTAGGCAACTCCGTCGGACGTCCCCTGGCTGATGCCGTAACTCGACGTGGACTTCGCCGACGCGTGATAGATCTCGACCCCCGGCGCCGCAAGGGTGGTCTCCGGTCCAGCGGTCGCCTTCTCCCACGGTTTCCCCTGCTCGTCGATCGCCGTCACGGCGACAACGCCCGGGAAGGCAGCGGGGTACTCCACGGAATCACCAGCGGTGTTCCCGGTCGCCGCCACCAGGACGACGTCCTTGGACACCGCGTAGTTGATCGCGTCACGGGCCGCCGAATCGAACCGCGAGTATCCGCCGACCGACATGTTGATGACCTTGGCGCCGTGATCGGTCGCGTAGCGAACCGCCAGCGCGATGTCGGACTGAACGAGCTCCGGGGACTCACCGTTGGTCCTGATCCGCACGGGCAGAATCCTGGCCTTGGGTGCAAGGCCCACCACACCGGCTCGGTCCCCGTGCCCATGACCCGCGATGAGACTCGCAATTCCCGTTCCGTGACCGACCGAGTCGACCCGGCCGTCCGTGCTCGGCCCGGAGAAGTCCGCACCGGGCAGCACCTGCCCCGTCAAGTCCTGGTGATCCGGCATCACCCCACTGTCGATCACGGCGACGACGACGCCCTCGCCCTGGCTCTGCGGCCAGACCTTGGCCTCGACTTCGAACGTGCGCAGAATCCACTGCGAGTCACGAATCTGATCGGCTGCTGCCGGGAAAGCGACCATCCCCCACAGCAGTGCCCCGGCAGTCAGCACACCCGCGCCCCGCACCAGTCGACTACCCGACACGTTCACCCCAGTCAGCGATGCGCCCCTAGGCTCTCCGTCCTGCGGGACAACGGGTCTTGTACGTCCGCACGTTGGCGGAGCTCACTCATTCCACCACGTTCGGATTGCTCGGCTTGTCCGGCGCCCACGTCTCGGCGTCCTCGACGAGGTAGTCCGGGCGCTTGCCGCCCTTCTCCCGGTCCTTCCCACCGCGCCGACCGCCCCCGACGCCCATCACCGGCCCCATCACGCCACTCCCACCGGACCCGAGCTCGGCCCGGGCCCGGCTCCGAGCCCCAAGGCCGGAACCCCCCTCGGTGAAAGCCTGCCGGCCACTCTCGCGTCCGCCCGGACGGCCGCCCCCTCCGACAACATCACCCGCCCGCCCGGGCAGCCCGCTCCCGGACCCGCCCTCGGGGCGCGCGCGAACGCCCGATCCGAATCGCCCCGCCATCACCTCACCGGACCCTGCGGCACGGCCGGCGCGAGGCGCCTGACCGATCACCTCGCGCTCCCCGACGATCACGCCCTTGGCCCCGGGGCCACGACCGGTCTCGCCTGCCGCGGCTCGATTCGGCGGACCGACGACCTGCCCCTGCGGCCCGTTCGGCACGCCACCGCCGCCGCTCGGTGGCGTGGCAACCGCGTTGCTGGGAGCCGGGGTCCCCGTGCCCGGGCTCGTCCCCGTCCGGGCGCCGTCGATTCCCGTTCCGGGACCGGTTCCGCCGGGCCCGAATGGTGTTCCGGCGCTGGTACCGGTGCCGTTCGCAGTACTGGTGCCCGCGGGCACCGCAGACGGCAGGGGCTTCTGCACCGGCTGTGCGGTTCCCCCCTTGATACCGGGATCGGACGGCGCTGCCGGCCTCGTCGCACCGGGGCTCACGACCGCGGACTGACCGGCCGACCTCCGCGCCTGCGGCACGGATCCGCCGGTTGTCGCCGGTGCCACACCATCACTACCGGCAATCGCGCCCGCCATCATGGCCCCCACAGCCGCACTCGAACCGTCGGGGGCGCCCGTCGACGGCACGTCACGATCGTCGTTTCGGAACGTCTTCCCCGCCGGCGGCAGGCTCTGGGGTGATTTCAGGGCCGGGGTGGCGATGCGGTAGTGCATGGCGAGGGTTTGCATGACGGTGGCGGCTTCGGCCTTCTTCTGGTCGGCCACGGGGATGTGGTCGTCGTCGCCGCTGAAGAAGTCGCCGACGGTGTCGGTGACCTTGTCCCAGGTGCCGGGTTCTTCGGGCATGTCGCGTTTGGCCTTGGCGATGGCCTCGGACATGTTCTTGAGGGTGTTGGCCGCGTCGTTGGCGTAGGAGGCGGCGTTGTTGATGCTCTCGGCGAGGTGGAGCATGCGGGTGTGGAAGGCGTCGCTGGTGGCGCCGTCCCAGTGGTCGGCGGCGTCGGTGCTGGCGCGGGTGAGGGTGGTGCGGATGGCTTTGAGGGTGTCGGCGGCGCGGCGCCAGGGGTCGGCGGCGGCCATGACCTCGCCGGGGTTGAGGGCTTCGGCCATCTTTCGGAGCTGGGCGTGGCTGTACTTGGTGAAGTCGGTGTAGGTCATGGGTGGTTCGCCTCCGTTCGGGGCTCGGCTGCGGTCCGGTGGTCAGCGGGCGGATTTGCCGCCGTCGTGGGTGGGCGGGGCGGCGGCCTGCTGGTAGGCGGTCTTGCTGGCGGCGGAGGGGGTGGCGACGGACCAGCCGTCGTCGCCGAGTTTGAGGGTCTTCGCGGTGCGCTGGTCGTGTTCCTCGTAGGTGGTGGCGGTGAGTTCGGCGTTCTTCTGGGCGTCGTCGACGGCCTGCTGGAGGTGGTTGAGGACGTCGCGGAGTGAGTCGCGCATGGTGTCGTAGCGGTTGTGGAGTTCGGTGGCCTCGGCGAAGGTGCCGAAGGCGGTCTTGCCGATGCCGCTCTGTCCGTGGGTCGTGCCGCCGTCGGCGTGGCGCTGGAACTCGGCCAGCAGGAGGCGGACTTGGGCGGCGAACGCGCGGAGCTGGTCGACTTCGACCCGATAGCCCTGCCCGGCACTGCCGACTCCACCGGCACCACCGGTACCACCGATTCCGCCCGGACCGGTTCCCGTTGCCACTTCGGCGCCTCCCCGTGCGTCGTACGTTCCCGTGTTCGTCCGTCGCTGTCGGGGCGGGCCGGGCCCCGGTGTGTCATGTCTAACACACGGGGCCTGAACTCCGCCCGGGACACGGTCAGTTCGTCGGCGTCCCGGTGCGGAGGGCGTCGGCGAGGGCGCGGCGGCAGAGCGAGTCGGCGTGCCGGGTGGTTTCGGGGAGGCGGTAGCGGCGGGCGAGGTCGAGGGTGGTGCGGACGGCGGTGTCGAGACCGATGCGGTGGCCGACGGAGACGTAGACGGGTTTGATGCCGGGCTGGGTGCGGACGGCGCGGCCGACCTCCTCGCCGGTGGCGGGGTCGGTGAGGGGGGTGGTGGAGCCGCGGGGGGTGTCGGGCGGCTGGTGGTCGAAGGTGAAGGGGGTCTTGGCGACGCCGAGGGTGCGCAGGCCGGTGAGGACACCGAGGTGGCTGGCGAGGCCGAGGCGGCGGGGGTGGGCGAGTCCGTAGCCGTCGCAGACGACGGTGTCGGGGGTGCGGGTGAGGGCGGCGAGGGCGTCGAGGACGGCGGGGAGTTCGCGGAAGGCGAGGAGTCCGGGGACGTAGGGGAAGGCGATCCGTCCGACGGCGGTGGCCTGTTCGACGACGGTGAGGGTGTCGCGGTCGAGGAGGACGGCGGCGGCGACGACGAGGTCGTGCTCGTCGTCGTAGGCGACGTCGACGCCGGCCACCAGACGGTCGGCGCCGGGGTCCGCGTCGGCCTCGTGGTCGTCGTGGGCGCGGACGAGGGGGCGCAGGCGTTCCTGTTCGGCGAGGGCCTGGGCTTCGGTGGTGGGCCAGTCGGCAGGGATGGGCACGGGTGGTTTCCCCCGGTGTGGGTGGGGCGGTTCGGGTCCCGTTCACGGTACCGAGGGGGCGGACGACCCCGGGGTGAGCCTGTGCGCCCCCTGTGCCCCGGGGGTCGGCGGGTTAGTCTGGACTTACCGAACTCCCGTGCCGGGTAGGACTTCTGGACCGGCGTCATGCCCGCCCGTTTCCCCCGACGTGCGAAGGACCTCTGCCATGCCGCGTCCCTCCGCTGCCCAGGTCTGCCTCGGCTCGTTCACCGTCGTCGCCGCCACCGTGGTGCTGTTGGCCGTCTCGGGCGCCTCGGGCGTCCTGGCGGTCGCGGTGCTGGTGGGGTTCGCGCTGGCGTTGGGCACCGTCGTGACGGTGTTGTCGTGGTCCCTCTCCAACGCGGCCGCCGGGTCGTTCGCGAAGGCGGGCTCGGCCCGGGCGGCGTCCTCGTCGGCGTCCGGACGCGAGTACGCCCGGCAGCGCTGATCCGCCGCCGGGCGTCGTCTCCCCCGTTCCCGCGAACCGCTCCGGCGACCGCCCCGGCGACCGCCCCGTCGACCGCTCCGGCGAGCGCTCACGCGGCCCCGGGCCGGCACCGGTCAGGCCGTGGAGACCACCACCGTCTTCGCGGACTTGTCGTGGATGCACTGCCGGTACGGCTGGTCGAAGACGCCGAAGAGCCCGTCGATGACCCACCAGAGGGCGGCGCAGCAGATCACCGCCGGGAGGATGAAGACGGCGGCGCGGGTCCAGGCCGCGGCCGGGCTGGGGATGTTCCCGTCGACGAGCATGGCGACGCGGACCTTCACCGCCTTCTTGCCGAGGGTCTGGCCGTCGTGGCTGAGCATCAGGGCGTCGTAGACGAGGTAGATGGCGCAGGCCAACCAGAAGGCGCCGGCCTCGCCGGAGCGGTCGCTGAGGCTGGCGAACGGCGCGACGACGATCACGGCGACGGCCTGGACGAGCAGGTAGTCGATCAGCCGGGCGAGGATCCGCCTGGGCCAGCTGCCGAGCGGGGGCATGCCGGGGACGGGTCCGCCGCCGGGGCTGCCGTAGTCGGTGGGGCCGTAGCCGGGCGGGGGCTGGTCGTACGGCGGGCCGCCGTGCGGGTCGGCGCCGTAGGTGCCGCCGTACGCCCCGGGGCGGTCGGTGGGGCCGTCACCGGGAGCGCCGCCGGGCCCGTCGGCGGGCGGCGGGGACGGCTTGTCGAAGGAGGGCTTGCCGCCCCCCTCCGGCTGGGAGCCTGAGGGGTCTTGGGTGCTCATGCCCCGAGTAGAACATCACGGATTCTTGGCATTCGTGACATTCTGTCCGTTTTGCCGACCGGGGCCGCCGATGGCGCCGAGCCTCAGCTGCGCACCACCCGGGTCCGGGCCGCCCGGTCCTGCCAGCCGCGCCGGGCCGGACGATCGAACAGCGGCCAGGGCAGACCGATCAGCAGGACCAGGCCGAGCTGTCGGACGATCCAGCGCAGCAGCGAGCGGCCGAGGCTCAGCCGGGTCCGGCCGGCGGGCGCGGTGGGGGCGGCGGCGTCCACGACCCGGATCCGGGCCAGCCGCTTGCCGAAGGTCTGGCCGGTACGGGCGGTCGGCAGCACCTCGTAGAGCACGCCGACGAAGAGCAGGATGCCGAGCAGGACGGCGAGCTTGCCCAGGACGACGTCGTCCACCAGCCAGACCTTGACCTGGTGGCGGGTGAGGGCGCTGGCCATCTTGGCCTGGTCGAGCTTCTGCCGGAGGTGGTCGGACACCGAGCTGCCGAGCGGGATCCCGGCGGCGACGGCGACGACCACGAGCACGGCGGTGTCCACCGCCCGCGCGGCCAGTCGGCGGCCGAGCCCGGCCGGCACCGCGGCGGCGGGCCGACGCCGGGCGGGGGTCTCCCGGCCCGGACGCGCCATCGGCCGGGGGGCGGCGTCGGTGGACGCGTCGGGCGCGGGCTCGGCGCGCTCGGGCGCAGGCACGGGCCCGGGCGCGGGTGCGGAGGCGAGCAGCGACGCCTCCCGCACCACCACCGTCCCAGCCGCAGCCGCAGCCGTTGTCGCCGCCGTTGCCGTCACAGCCGTTGCAGCCGTCGCCGGCAGAAGGGCGGCGGCCACCTCCACGGCAGCCGGAGCACGATCGTCCTCTGCACGCCCCTCCTCCTCGGCGGGCGCCCCCGGAAGCACTCCCCAGGAGACCCAGCGCGGCGCACCGCCGGTCTCCATCAGGCCCCGCTGCGCCTGCGGATCGGCCTGCCAGCCGGGGCCCTCCGGCCCGTCCGGGGCCGGCGCCGTGACCGCGGCCAACGGATCCACCAGGCCCGCCAGGCCCGCGAGGCCCGTCACGCCCGCCGGGTCCGCAGGCTCCTCGTACTCCGTGTACTCCGCGGACTCCGTGTACTCCGCGGACTCCGCGGACTCCGGCCCCAGCGTCCGGAACACCGGCCCGCCCAGCACCGGCTCCACCACCCTCGGCCCGAACACGAACGAGGCCCCGCCCGAGGTCTGGTCCAGGTACACCGGCCCGGTCTCCCCGCTCGCCGGCCCCGCCGCACGCCCCTCCACACCGTCGCCCACCACCCCGCCGCCGCCCTCCGACACCGGCGGCTCCGGCACCACCGGCGGCGGCACCACCCGCACCCCCGGCCCACCCGGGGCGGGCCGCCGGGTGGCGAACCGGGGTGCTTCCAGCACCTCGCCGTCGGCCGGTGCGGGCCGGCTGGTGCCGGGCACCCAGGCCGAGCCACCCCAGTACCGGACGAAGCCGGGGATGGAGGGGTCGGGGTAGTAACCCGGCACGGGTCCGACGGCCGGGTCGCCGCCGGCGGCGGAGGGGCGGTCCGTCATGGGGGTCTTCTCTCCTGGCAGGTTCCGGCGGCTTCCGGCTGGTCACGGGTGGTGGGTCGCAGGTGGTTCCGGTGGGTCGCGGGTGGTTCCGGTGGATCGCAGGTGCTTCCGGCTGGTCCCGGGCGGTTCCGGCAGAGCCGGTACGACGTACGACGGCGCGCCCGCAGGCAGCCCGGCGCGCGGCGGGCGGCCGTGCCGTCGGCGCGCGCGGGGGCGCCACCCGGGTGGGCGCACAGTCGCCGGGCAGTCACAAAGGGTAGTACCTCGGCACGGCGGGGGCGGGAAGTTGGCGAATCCCCGGACAGCGATGGGCCGTCCGAGGTAGGGGCCGCCGTGCGCCCCCGGCGCAGGACGGCATCCGCACGCCGCCGCCGGGCGCTTCACCACCTCTCGGCGAACGTCCCCAAGAAATCCCGGAAACGTGTGTAAGGACCCGCGCGGACCGCCCTCTCAAAGGCCAACGGGCCCGAAACCGGGCACGAACCGAAGGTGGAGAGGAAGACGATCATGGAGCGCCCCGTCAGCGTGGTCGAGCACGAGCTGGAGCTCAATCTGGTGCTCTCCCCGGAGCACAGCATCCCCGTCCCGGCCCGGCTGTCGTACGGCAGCCACGACCCGTTCGCGGTGCACATCACTTTCCACCTGGACACCGGCTCCCCGGTGACCTGGGTGTTCGCCCGCGAGCTGCTGGTCGAGGGCACCTTCCGCCCGTGCGGTCAGGGCGACGTGCGGATCTGGCCTACTCGGTCTGGCCGGCGCAGCGTGCTCTGCATGGCGCTGAGCTCACCGGCCGGGGACGCGCTGCTGGAGGCGCCGCTGCCGGCCGTCGCGGCCTGGCTGGAGCGGGCGCACCGGCTGGTCCCGCCGGGCTGCGAGCTGGCCGCGCTGGACCTGGACGGCTCGCTCGCCGAGCTGCTCGCGTGAGCAGCCGCCCGCCGCACAGCAAGGGCGCGGGCAAGGGCGCGGGCACAGGCGCGGGCACAGGCGAGCGCACGGGCCAGGGCAAGCGCACGGAAGGACAGGAGCCGCGCCCCCGCCGGCTCAGCGGGCCGCGGGGGCCTGCTGACGGCCGCGGGCGGCATCCGGGCCGCCGCCGTCGCGCTGGGCGGGCAGCCTGATCAGCGGCGCGCCGGCGGACCGCCGCCGTGCCCTTATCCGGATCGCGGCGGCGACCAGGAAGCAGAGCCCGACCCACGGGTAGACCGAGGTGGGCAGCTGGCGCAGCGGCCCCATGTGCAGGACGGCCGCGCCGAGCGGCTTGGCGGCCCACATCGCGAAGGAGAGGAACGCGACCAGCGTGGCCCAGAAGGCCGCCCGCCAGCGGAGGCGGCGGACGGCGGCCGGGCGGGCGTGTTCGACCGAGGCCTCGGCGGCGAGCAGGACGAGCACCGGCACGCACCAGACCCAGTGGTGGGTCCAGCTGATCGGGGAGATCAGCACGGCGGTGACGGCGGCGCAGCAGACGCCCCAGGCCTCGGCCCGGGGCAGCCAGTGGGCGCTGCGGACGGCCCAGGCGGCGACGGCGAGGCCGGCCACCGCGACCAGGCCGGAGGCGAGGGTGGCCACGGTGCCGGGGTCGGCGGTGTGCAGCAGGCGGGCGAAGGCGCCGCGCAGCGACTGGTTGTCGACGATCTGGGTCTTGCCGACCCGGGAGGAGTCGTACAGGTACTTGGTCCAGAAGCCCCAGGTGGCGTCGGGCAGGGTGACGGCGCCGAGCAGGAAGGTGCCGAGGAAGGTGAGGCCGGCCACGAAGGCGGCCCGGATCCGGCCGGTGATCAGCAGGTAGACCGCGAACAGGCCGGGGGTGAGCTTGATGCCGGCGGCGATGCCGATCGCGATGCCCTTGCTCCGCTTGGTGTCCGACCGGGTGAGGTCCCAGAGGATCAGGCAGGCGAGCGCGAGGTTGATCTGGCCGTACCGGAGCGTGGTGAAGACGGGTTCGAGCCAGACGCCGCAGCCGGTGACGAGGATGACGCCGAGCGGCCGCAGTTCACGGCGCGGCCAGCCGACCAGTTTGAAGGACAGGTGGGCCAGCAGGGCGAGCAGCCCGAGGTTGCCGAGAGTGATCGCCACCCGCAGGAACGGGATCGGGAACCAGGTCGTCGGCACGAACAGCATCGCCGCGAACGGGGGGTAGGTCGCCGGCAGGTTCCACTCGGTGACGCGCAGCGCGTAGAGGTCGGTGCCGTTGGCGACGGCGGCGCCCTCGGCCCGGTAGACGACCATGTCCACCATCGAGGTGTGGACGAAGTGGCGGACCACCGCGTACACGACCAGGGACAGCAACGCCACGGCCGAGACGGCCAGCAGCGGCCTGCGGGGCGCCTCGCGCAGCGCGCGCACGGGTGCGCCGACCGTGTCCGTCAGCCGCTGCGTCAGCCGGTCCGACAGGGGGGCGGGCGCGGGGTCGGAGGCGATCCGCCCCGGGCTGCGCTCGTCTTGCACCGCTGTCACTGTTCACTCCGTCCACCGCTCGGCCAACCAGCGACGATACCGGATGCCCGCCGCCCCGGCCCGGGCACGGTCCGCTACCCAGCGTAACGAAGGAGCCCCGGCCGGCCGTGCTCCGTTGCGGGCGGAGCACGGACGACCGGGGCCGGGAGGGGAGGTCGGGCAGGTCGGGCAGGTCGACGGGAGCGACCGCGGATCAGCCGGTGTAGGCGCCGAACGTCCGGGTGAAGTCCAGCGGCTGCTGGGCGATGCTGCTACAGGTGGCGTCGGCGTAGGCCTTGGCGCCGCCCTCGCACGCCTTGTCACGGGTGCCGGACCACATGGCCAGCCAGGCGAGGTGCTTCGTGCCGGCGAAATCGGCGAGCTGCTTGGCGTCGGCGACGGTGAAGACCTCGCTGGCGACGTCGTTGACGCCGATCATCGGGGTGACCGCGACCTTGCGCCAGGCGGCCGCGTCGTCCAGCCCGAGCACGCTCTTGACCTGGGCCTGGGTGGCGGTGGCCGCGGCGATCGCGTACGTGCCCATCCGGCCCTGCGGGTTGGGGGCGACGCCGTCGCCGAAGTCCATCGCCATGATGTTGACGGCGCCGATCGCGACGCCGTTGGCCTTGGCGTCGGCGACCAGGTTGACGCCCTCCTGGGTCAGGCCGGAGGGCAGCGCGGGCAGGGTGAAGGAGACGTCGAGGGCCTTGCCCTTGGCGGCGGCGTTCTTCTGCAGCTGGGCGACGGCCTGGGCGCGGCGGGTGTTGGCGGCGGCGTTGGCGATCGCGCCGCCCTCGACGTCGAAGTCGACCTTGGTCAGGCCGTAGGCGTCGACGGTCTTCTGGTAGACGGCGGCGAGCTCGGTGGCCGAGCCGCAGGCGAGCGCCAGCTCACTGCCGTTGGCGCCGCCGAAGGAGACCCGGACGTCGCCGCCGACCGCGCGCAGCGCGCCGATCTGGGCGGCCACCGCGTCGGCGGACAGGTCGCTGACGCCGCCCCACTTGGGGACGCAGCCGCCGCCGGACACCACGAAGGCGAGGTTGAAGTTCTTCACCCCGGTGGCCTTGGCGGTGGCGACCAGGTCGTACGGCGGGTAGAGCGAGGTGTCCACGTACGGGGCGAAGCCGGCCCCGGCGGCGGCCGGGGGAACGGGCACACCGGTCGCCGTGGGGGTGGCGGTCGGGGTGGGGGCCGGCGCCGGGGTGGTCGGCTTCGCCGTCGCGGTCGGGCTGGGCTTGGGGGTAGCGGTAGCGGTCGCGGTGGGGGTGGGCGTGCGGGTGGCCGTCGCGGAGGCACTCGCGGTGGCCGTGGGGGCGGGCGTCACCGAGGCGGTGGCGGTCGGCCGGCCGGAGGGGGTGGGCGCGGTGCCGTCGCCGGCCTTGCACGAGGCGTTGTTGATCAGGCAGTTGCCGGGCTCGGCCTGCGCGGCCCCGGAGCCCTGGGCGACGAAGCCGACGACCACGCTCCTGCCGGGCTCCAGCCGCTTGCTCCAGGCCTCCGGCCGGACGGTGACGTGCTGGCCGGCGGTGGTGAAGGTGGCGTTCCAGAGCGAGTCGATCTTCGCCCCGGCCGGGAGGTCGAAGCTGAGCGTCCAGTCCTCGATCGGGCTGCTGTCCGGGTTGCTGACCAGGTACTGGCCGGTGTAGCCGGAGTCCCAGGCACTGGTCCGGCTGTAGACGGCGCCGAGCGAGGCGGCGCTGGCCGAGGAGGCGAGGACGACGACACCGCCCGCGACGAGCGCGGCGGCGACCGCCGAGGCCCCGATCAGGGTGCCCTTGCGGCTGCGCCTGCGGCGGCCGGAACGGCGGTTGGGCTGGGTCGTCGTCATGGCGCGTTACCTCCGCGATGGGCAGCCGGGTCCGGGTGGGACCGGCGGTCGGGTGACCGGCGCGGATGACGCTAGCGGCGCCCGGCGGGCCGAAACCGCCTGCTGAGCGAGCGGTAGAACTCCCTTAGGCCGCGCTTAAGGAAGATCTCGCGCCGACCGGTGTTCGGGCCCGCCGGAGCCACGAACCCGGACCGGCGGTCAGTCGGCACGCGCGATCAGGAAGTGGGCGGCGGCAGCCGGATCCAGCTCGGTGCCGAGCACCGCCGAGACCGCCGCCACCTGCCCGGCGTCGAGTGGGAAGGCCGAACCGATCAGGTCGGGGTGGTCGCCGACCAGCCGCGCGGCGTCGGCGACGGTGAACCCGGGCAGCACGTGGTCCGCCAGGTGGGCGTCACCGTCCCGTTCGTACGACTCGACCTGCCAGCGCATCACGTGTTCCTCTCCTCGCCGAACGGCCACTTCGCGAACGGTCGCTCACGAACGGTCACTTCGCGAACCGTCACCTCTGGAACAGCGCGCCCCGGCCGCGCCGCCGCCCCGCCCGTACCGGCTCGGCGTCCTGGCGGGTCTGGAGCCGCAGCCGGATCTCGGCGCCGCCGAGCACGGCGGAGCGGCCGAGCGCCAGGTCGCCACCGGTGGACTCGGCGAGCTTGCGGACGATGTCCAGGCCGAGGCCGGTGGAGCCCTCCCCGCCGTCGCCCTCGCCGCGTCGGAGCGCGGCCTCCGGGTCGGTGAAGCCCGGCCCGGCGTCGCCGACCAGCACGATCACCGCGGTCGCGGTGGCGAGCACGTCCACCGAGAAGGCGGTGCCGACGGTGGTGTGCCGGAAGACGTTGCCGAGCAGCGCGTCGACGACGGCGGCCAGGTCGCCCCGCTGGACCGGGACCGGCACCGCCCGGTCGGCGCCCGCGAGTTGCCAGCGGCGGCCCTCGTCCTCGGCGAGCGCGGACCAGAAGCCGACCCGTTCGCGGATCACCTCGGCGGCGTCGCAGCCGACCGCGACGGCGGGTGCGTCCTCGGGGGCGCGGCGGGCCGAGCGGATGATCTGGTCGACCTCGCGCTCCAGTTGGGAGACCGCGTGCCGGGTGGCCTCGGCGGCGTCGCCGTGGCCGAGCGAGGCGGCGTTGAGCCGCAGCACGGTCAGCGGGGTGCGCAGCCGGTGGGACAGGTCGGCGGCCAGTTCCCGTTCGGCGGCGAGGAGTTGGACCACCCGGTCGGCCATGGTGTTGAACGCGTGGCCGGCCTCGCGCAGTTCCTCGGGGCTGCCGGCGGCCTGCCGGCCGTCGACCGGCACCCGGACGGCGAGGTTGCCGGCGCCGAGCGAGCGGGCGGCGGCGGCGAGCCGGCGGGCGGAGGCGACGATCCGGGCGCCCATCCGGTCGGCGACCAGCACCGAGATGGCGACCAGCGCGAGCGCGACCCCGGAGAGCACCAGCCAGGCGGTGGCGACGCCCCGGGTGAGGTCGCCATCGGCCACGAACACCTCGACCACGGCGGTCCGGCCGGTGTCCACGGCGACGGGCTGGAGCAGCGCGTAGCCGCCGGGCACCTCGACCCGGAAGGAGCGGCCCTGCCCGCCGGCGGTGGACACGTCGGCGGCGAGCGCGCGGCCCTCCCCGATGGTGGGCCCACCGGGCCCGGTGGCGGCGCCCCCGGAAGCGATCGCCGCACCGGAGCCGGCCGCTCCCCCGCCTGCCGCCGGACTCCCGGCCGCCTCCGCCACCGGACCCCCGGCCGCGGACCCGACCGCGGACCCCCCGGCGGCCGCCGGCACCCCGCCCGGCCCGACCGCCTCGCCCACTCCGCCCACCCCGGCCGCCACCGCCGGCGGCGGCAGGTGGACCGCCATCCGGCCCTGCCCGCCCGCGTCGGTGCTGGCCAGCGCCCGGTTGATGGCCTCCTGGTCGGTGGTGATGGCGAGGGCCGGCCCGAGCGCGGCGGCCTGCCGCTCGGCGGCGGTGAACGCCCGGTCCCGCGCGGTCTGCTGGACCATCAGGCCGAGCGGGATGAGGAAGGCCAGCGCGACCATGGTGGTCCCGGCGACGGCCGCCTTGATCAGGGCCCAGCGCAGCGAGCGTCCGAACCTCCCGATCCTCCTCATGTCCGGTGCTCCGCCGCGCCCCCGGTGGCCTCCAGCCGGACCCCGACGCCGCGGACGGTGTGCAGGTAGCGCGGGTTGGAGGCGGTCTCGCCGAGCTTGCGGCGCAGCCAGGAGAGGTGGACGTCGATGGTCTGGTCGCCGCCGTAGGTCTGCTGCCAGACCTCGGCCAGGATCTCCTTGCGCGGCACCACGACGCCCGGGCGGCCGGCCAGGAAGGCCAGCAGGTCGAACTCACGGCGGGTCAGGTCGAGCAGCCGCCCGTCCAGGACGGCCTCGCGCCGCTGGAGGTCGATGGCCAGCCCGCCGACCCGCAGCACCTGGGCGACCGGCGCCGCACCGCCGCCGAGCCGGCGCAGGACGGCGGCCATCCGGGCACTGAGGTGCTCCCCGGAGAAAGGTTTCACCAGGTAGTCGTCAGCGCCGTCGTTGAGCAGCCGGACGATCTCGGCCTCGTCGTCCCGCGCCGTCGAGATGATCACCGGCACATTGGTCAGGCCCCGGATCATCTTGAGCGCCTCACTGCCGTCCAGGTCGGGCAGCCCCAGGTCGAGGATCACCAGGTCGCAGCCGACCTGGGCGACCTCCCGCAGCGCCTCCAGCGCGGTGCCCACGCTGCGGACCGCGTGACCGGTGTCGGTCAGGTGCCGGATGAGGGCGGAACGTACGAAGGGGTCGTCCTCGACCACGAGCACTGTTGCCATGGGCCTGCACGGTACGCCATCGGCGGGCAGTGGTCTGTACCTCGGGGTGGGTCCGGATCATTGTGCAACTCCCCTGCCGAACAGCAGGGGTGCCCACCTGGCAGGGCCCGACGTACGGCAGGATGTGCGCACGATGCGGAACGGACTGGTACAACTCGGCGCCTGGGCGGCGGCCACCGGGGCGGCGGTGGCACTGTCCTGGTTCGGCGTGCACGCGGTGCTGACCGGCGCCGCGTTCGAGCAGCCCGCGGCGCTCCCGCTGCCCTCCGCCCCGGCCGCCGGGACCCCGCACGCCTCGACCGCCACCCCGGCCGAGGGCCACTCGGCGACCCGGACGGAGACCCCGGCCCCGCCGGCCTCCCCGGCCGCCGCCGGCAGCCCGCACGGCCCCGCCCCCACCGCCACCGCCACCGCCACCGCGACGGCCGTCCGCAAGCCCTCGCCGACCGCCACCGCGACGTCCTCGGTGAAGAGCTACCCGGTGCCGGGCGGCAAGGTCGCGCTGGACATCCGCCCCGACAAGGCCTCCCTGGTCTCCGCCACCCCGGACCCGGGCTGGCAGATGCAGGTGTGGAACGGCGACCAGTGGATGCGGATCGACTTCACCAAGGACGCCCAGGCCAACTCGGTCTTCGTCTACTGGAACGGCCACCCCCCGGTGGTCGAGACCGCGATCCGCTGAGCCCCGCTCACCACCCCGCGAACGGCAGGTACCCCGGCAGGTACGGCCCGGTGTACCGGCTGCGGTCGACCAGCGTGTGCCTGGTCCCGCCGGGCACCGTGATGGTGGCCAGTGCCACCGTGCCGAACCGGTCCCGCGCCTCGTACGGCTCCGCCAGCGACACCGCGCCCCGGTCGACCGCGTAGTCGTAGGCGTAGTAGACGTCCGGCACGCTCACCGCGAGGTCCAGCACCCCGTCGCCGTGCCGGGCCAGGTGCGCGGCCAGCTCCCGCCCCCGCGGGCCGATCACCTGGACGAGCGAGGTGAGCACGATCCGGGTGCCGGGCGCGGCCAGCACGTACGAGACCGTCTCCGGCTCCCCGGTCTCCGGCCCGGCGTACGCGGTACAGCGCAGCCCGAGCGCGGCGGCGTAGCGGCGAGCCGCGCGTTCGGCGTCCCCGACGGCGAAGACCACCGCGTCGGCGCGGCCCACCGGGAGCGGCTCGGGCTCCCCCGGCCCCGCGGCGAGCAGGACGGGTTCGGCGGCGGTGTCGGTCATGACGGCCTCCCGGAAGGCGTACGGACCACGGTGGGGCCCGCGCGTCGGGGTGGGGCCCGTTGCACGGGGTGGTGGCTGGAGGGTGACGCCGAGCCGACCACCACGCAACTGTTCCGTTTCCTCCTGGTCAAGCTGTGCGCCGGGGCGGGAGAATCGACGGCACCGCTGTACAGAATGCCCACCGGAGGACGGAGCCGCGATGCCCCCCGCCCACTCCCCGAGCTCCCCCGGCTCGCCCAACTCCCCCACCCCCCAGGGGGCTTCCGCCACCGCGCCGGCCACCGGAACGGCCACCGCCCCGGGCGGCGGGAACGACGCGATCGACGCGCTGGACGGCCGGCTGATCCGGCTGCTGGCGGAGGAGCCCCGGATCGGGGTGCTGGAGTGCTCGCGCCGCCTCCAGGTGGCCCGCGGCACCGTGCAGGCCCGGCTGGACCGGCTACAGGCCAAGGGGGTGATCGGCGGCTTCGGCCCGGAGGTGGACCCGGCGGCGCTCGGCTACCCGGTGACGGCCTTCGCGACCCTGGAGATCTCCCAGGGCCAGGGCGCGGACGTCCGGGCGCACCTGGCGAGCGTTCCGGAGGTGCTGGAACTGCACACCATCACCGGCGCCGGGGACATGATGGTGCGGATCGTGGCCCGGTCCAACGCCGATCTGCAACGGGTGATCGACCGGGTGGTGGGGTTCGACGGGATCGTCCGCTCGTCCACGGCGATCGCGCTGGAGAACCCGGTGCCGTACCGCATCCTGCCGCTGGTGGACCAGGCGGCCGCCGAGTAGCCGCGGCACGGTCGGGGCACGCCGGGCCCCTCGGACCGGTCAGCAGCTGGGGACGCTGCCGCCGCTCTTCAGCGCCTCCAGTGCCGCGACCGACTCGCCGAGCGTGCCGACCGGCACCAGCCGCAGCCCCGCAGGCGTGTTGACCTTGGCGTCCGCGCACTCGTCCTTGGGCAGCAGGAACACCGTGGCGCCGTCCCGGGCGGCCGCCTGCGTCTTCAGCGGGACGCCGCCCACCGCGCCGACCACGCCCTGGTCGTCGATGGTGCCGGTGCCCGCGATCTTCATCCCGCCGGTGAGGTCGCCGCCCTTGCCGTCGCCGGCCAGCTTGTCGACGATGCCCAGCGCCAGCATCTGGCCGGCGCTCGGGCCGCCGACGTCGCCGAGGTCGACGGAGACCTTCACCTGGTCCGGCGAGAGGTGCAGGTAGCCGAGCGCGGCCGTGGTCGCGCTGTTCTGCGACTCGGCCATCTGCTTGATCGTCTCCTCCTCCGCCTTGGCCGGGTTGCCCTGCGGGTACACCGTCTCGGTCGGGCGGATCGCCTCGTCCTGGTCGAACCAGGCCGTCAGCGAGCGCCAGAAGGTGGTCTTCTCCCCCGGGTTGGTGGCCGAGATGGTGACCATCCGCAGCTCGCCCTCGGTGGTGCGCAGCGGCGCCCCGGTGATGGTGATCACCGGTTTGCCCTGGTACGTGCCGAGGGTGTCCGCGGTCAGGCCCGGCCAGGTGAGCGTGTACGGCAGCGGGACGAAGGCGGCCACGCCGAACAGCGCGAGGACCAGCACCCCGCACAGCGTGAGCGTGCGGGTCCGCGGGGAGGTGAGGGCCTTGGGCAGCTTGGTGTCGGACACAGAGGCATCCAAACACACCCGGGCCACCGGTTCAGCGCGTCCACCGCCCCGGGCGCGCTACCTGAGCGCGTCGGCCACCTCGGTCGCCGCCTCCACCACCCGGGGGCCGACCCGCTCGGGCACCAGTCCGTTGAGCATCACCACGCCGACACTGCCCTCGATGCCGCTCAGGCCGAGCAGCGCGGCGGCCGCCCCGCACGCCCCGGACTGCTCCTCCGCACGGGTGATGACGAAGCCCTGCTCCGGCCGGCGCTGGCTGGGGAAGGTCCGGGCCTCCAGGATCGCCCGGCCGGCGGCGCTCTCGGTGAGCGGGTGGCGCAGCCCGGTCCGGTAGGCGACGTGGAAGTCGGTCCAGCTCGGCTCGACCACGGCGACGGCGAGCGCCTCGCTGCCGTCCACCAGGGTCAGGTGGGCGGTGGCGCCGAGGTCCTCGGCGAGGCTGCGCAGGGCCGGCAGCGCGGCCTCGCGCAGCAGCGGGTGCACCCGGTGCGCCAGGCGCAGCACGCCCAGGCCCACCCGGGCCCGGCCGCCGATGTCGCGGCGGACCAGGCCGTGCTGTTCCAGGGTGGCCAGCAGCCGGTAGACGACGGTGCGGTTGACGGCGAGGCGGGCCGCCAGCTCGGTGACGGTGAGCCCCCGCTCGGAGTCGGCGAGGAGTTTGAGTACCCGGACACCACGGTCCAGGGTCTGTGAGGTCTCGGCAGTCACGACGGGCAATCCTTTCCGCGGCGCTCGCGGGGCGGGCGGCGCCGGTCCGGGTTCGGTGTCGCGCGCAGGTGGGGGTGGCCGCGCTCGGGCCGTGCGGTGTCGTCCTTGACGACCGTACGGTCCTGCGGCGCCCGTCCCGCGGGGGTTACCCGGCGGAAGAGCGTGGGGGAAAGGTAGTGAAGGAAATGTCGCGACGGAAGTGGTTGTCCAAAATTCGGGCGTGATCGACTTCAACGGCGCCGCGAAACCCGGACAAACCACCCCAATTCACAGGGGGCATCAGCGCACAAGTTCGACCTCGGTTCGAAGTCCGGACACTTCGGGGCAGACGGGGCCGCCGGGCCCCGTCCGCCGCCGTGCCGTTCCCGCTACTTCGCCCACTCCCGGATCCTGGCGATCCGGGCCTTGAGCTGATTGGCGGTCGCCTGCGCGGTGAGCGGGCCCCCGCACTGGCGGCGCAGCTCGTTGTGGATGGTGCCGTGCGGCTGGCTGGTGCGGTGGTGCCAGGCGGCCACGAGCGCGTTCAGCTCCTTGCGCAGCTCGCGGAGCTCCTGGTGGGTGACGACCGGCCGCTGCTCGGCCGGCAGTTCCAGCAGGTCGGCCTCCTCGGCGGGCTTGGTCTTGCTGCGCTGGATCTGCCGGTGCTGGCGCTTCTGCAGCAGCATCTGCACCTGGTCCGGCTCCAGCAGGCCCGGGATGCCGAGGTAGTCCTCCTCCTCCTCGCTCCCCGGGTGGGCCTGCATGCCGAACTCCATGGCGTTGTACAGCACCCGGTCGAAGACCGCGTCGGAGCCGATCGCCTCGTAGGAGAACTCCTCGCCGCCCGCGCCGTCCGGCCCGTCGTTGGCCCGCTCGGCCTCGGCGAGCAGCCGGTCCTCCTCGTCGAAGAGGCCCTCGCCCTCCTTCTTCGGCCGGTCCAGCACGTGGTCGCGCTGGAGCTCCATCTCGTTGGCGAAGCCCAGCAGCATCGGGATGGTCGGCAGGAACACCGAGGCCGTCTCGCCGCGCTTGCGGGCACGCACGAAGCGGCCGACGGCCTGGGCGAAGAACAGCGGGGTGGAGATCGAGGTCGCGTACACCCCGACGGACAGCCGGGGCACGTCGACACCCTCGGACACCATGCGGACCGCGACCATCCAGCGGGAGGTGCCCTCCGAGAAGTCGGAGATCCGCTTGGACGCCTCGGCCTCGTCCGAGAGGACCAGGGTGACCTTCTCGCCGCTGATCTCGCGCAGGATCTTGGCGTACGCGCGGGCCACCGTCTGGTCGGTGGCGATGACCAGCCCGCCGGCGTCCGGGATCGCCTTGCGGACCTCGGTGAGCCGGCGGTCGGCGGCCTGGAGCACGCTCGGGATCCACTCGCCCTGCGGGGCGAGCGCGGTGCGCCAGGCCTGGGCGATGAGGTCCTTGGTCATCGGCTCGCCGAGCCGGGCCTCCAGCTCGTCGCCGGACTTGGTGCGCCAGCGCATGTTGCCGCTGTAGCTGAGGAAGATCACCGGGCGGACGACGTGGTCGGCGAGCGCGTGCCCGTAGCCGTAGGTGTAGTCGGCGACCGACTTGCGGATGCCGTCCCCGCCCGCCTCGTACTGGACGAAGGGGATCGGGTTGGTGTCCGAGCGGAACGGCGTCCCGGTCAGCGCCAGCCGGCGGGCGGCCGGCTCGAAGGCCTCGAAGCAGGCCTCGCCCCAGGACTTGGAGTCACCGGCGTGGTGGATCTCGTCCATGATCACGAGGGTCTTGCGGGCCTCGGTGCGGTTGCGGTGCAGCATCGGGTTGACCCCGACGCCCGCGTAGGTGACCACGATGCCGTGGTACTCCCGGGACAGCGGGCCCGAGGAGTACGCCGGGTCGAGCTTGATGCCTATCCGCGCGGCGGCCTCGGCCCACTGCTTCTTCAGGTGCTCGGTCGGCGCGACGACGGTGATCTGCTGCACCAGGTGGTTGTGCAGCAGGTACGAGGCCAGGGTGAGCGCGAAGGTGGTCTTACCTGCGCCCGGGGTGGCGACCGCGAGGAAGTCGCGCGGCTGCGTCTCGATGTACTTGTCCAGCGCACCCTGCTGCCAGGCCCGCAGCTTGCCCGCGGTGCCCCAGGGGGCGCGGCCGGGGAAGGCCGGCGAGAGGTGGTGCGAACCGGCGGGCGCGGCGTGGCCGACGGCCCGGACGGGTGCCGGCGGCTCCGACACGTCGGAGAACAGCGGCATCGAGGAGGCGGCGGCAGTACTCACGGTCTCCGTGGGGGATCATCGCAGGTCAGAGGCGGTTTTGCGGCCCCGTCCCGCGGTCGGGCGGCGATCGGACAACCCGCCCAGCGTACCGGTCCGACGCTCGCGGGGCGGCCAGGCGAGGCCTCGCGCGGGGCCCCGGCGGCCGGAAATCGCCGTGACCCGGATCACACCGGATCGGCTCCGGAACCGGGTAATCACGGCCCGTCCCAGCACTCTCACCAGGGTGAGGCCGCCCCAACCCTCCCCCCTGTCGACCGGCCTCACACCGACCGAAGGGACCCGCCGTGCACACCTCCGTCGAGGAGACCGTCCAGGCCCGCCTGATCCTCTCCGCGCACCGTTCCGTCCGGCTGCGGGTCCTGCTGAGCTACCTGCCGGAGGACCCGCTCGCCGTCCGGATGGCCTTCCCCGCCGAGTTCTCGCTGGAGGAGGACCCCGAACCCGCCGAGTCCGCCGAACCCGCCGAGGACATCGTCTGGGTGTTCGCCCGCCACCTGCTCGCGGCCGGCCTGCACCTGCCGGCCGGCGTCGGCGACGTGCACATCCGGCCCACGGCCGGCCGACGCACCACGGTCGAGCTGCGGGCGCCGGAGGGCACCGCGCTGATCCGCTTCGACACCGCCGACCTGCGGCGCTTCCTGTGGCGCAGCCGGCTGCTCGTCCCCGAGGGCGAGGAGCACCTGCACCTGGACGCCGACCGCGCACTCGCCGAGCTCCTCGGCTGAACGCGGCGGGTGAGGCGACGCGTCAGCCCGAGAGCCGGCGCATCAGCCGGACGCCCTGGGCGGCCGTCAGGTGCGGCAGGTACGCCTTGCCGATGGCCCGGGTGATGCTGGGCAGCGCGGCCGGGTCCGGGTACGCCATGTACATCGGCCGGTACTCCGGCTGGAACTTCGCCTTGAAGGCGAGCAGCGAGCGGAAGCCGTACACCGGCTCCAGCACCCGGCCCATCCAGTCCAGCATCCGCTGCAGCCCGGTCGGCTCCTCGTCCCGCCCGGCGCGGGCCAGCGGGGCGCCGGAGAGGGAGAGGAAGCGCGCGCCCTCCTCCTTGAAGCCGAGCGCGGCCGAGGCGATCAGGAACTCGTTCACGCCGCGGAAGCCGTCCGAGCGCCGGCGCATGAAGTCCAGCGTCCAGCCGACCGGCACGCCGTCCTCGTACACCGGCATCCAGCTGGTCAGCCCGTGCACGACGCGCTGCTCGTCCACCGCGACCAGCACCCGCACGTCCGGGTCGTCCAGCTCCTCCAGCCCGCCGAGCGTGAAGCCCATCTCGGGCAGGCCCTTCTCGGAGACCCACTCCTCCGAGATCGCGCGGATCTGGTCCTTCAGCGCGAGCGGCGCCTCGTGGTAGGCCCACCACTCGGCGGTGATGCCCTGCTTGCCGGCCTTGTTCAGCGCCGTCCGGATGTCCTGCCACTTGCGGCCGGTGAAGGCCAGCTCGGGCAGCGCGACCACGGTGTCCTCGGCGACCTGCACCGAGCGCCAGCCGAGCAGCCCGGCGGCGGCCCGGGTCTGTGGGGTGACGCTGTAGAAGCACGGGGTCCAGCCGCGCGCGTCGCAGTACCGGGCGAACCCGGCCACCGCCCGGGCCCTCGCCTCCGGTTCGCCGAACGGGTCGCCGGTGGTCAGCGCGACGGTGCCGAGCAGCCGGTAGGCGACCGCCGCCCGGCCGTCCTCGTCGAACCAGTAGTGGTTGCCGTCCCAGGTGGTGATGAACGACAGCGTCCCGCCGCCGTGCTCGGTGAGCAGCGCCCTGGCCCGGGCCGCGGCCGCCGCGTCGGTGTGCACCACCGGCCGGCGGAAGGCGGTCAGCAGCGCCCCCAGCGCGACCACCCAGAACGCCAGCCCGCAGTACGTCTCCAGGAGCCGCGCCACCGGGCCGACCGCGATCGGGTAGTCCGGCAGCAGGTCGTTGTACGCGGGCGGCAGGAACTGCGCCGGCAGCCCGTGCAGCAGGCCCCGGACGCCCGCGCCGGGCTCGAACTGCCCGGCCACGGCCCGCCCGAGCCCCACGTAGGTGGCGGCGGCGACCAGTGCGGCGCCGCCGAGCACCGCGCCCAGCCGGTGCACCTCGCGCCCCGCCAGCCGCAGCCGGAACCGCTGCCGGGTGGCCAGCAACAGGACGGTGGTGAGCAGCGGCAGCAGCATCGCCTCGACGAAGTACTGGACGAGGTCCGCGGTGACCGGTCCGGCGTCCAGGTACAGCCAGCCCAGCAGCGCCACCCAGAGCAACTCGGTGGCCACGGTGATCCGCCAGGCGAACCGCAGCCCCCGGCGCAGCCCCTCGGCGAGCACCAGCAGCAGGGCCGGGAACAGCGCGGCCATCAGCCGGCCCGGGGTGTCGAAGATCCGCTCGACGGCGTGCGCGCGGGCGCAGTCGTGCGCCGACAGCGCGCAGAAGTCGGCCACCTCCTCCGGGCTGAGCCGGTGCGAGAAGTACAGCTCGGAGAAGGTGTTGAACGGCCCGGTGGCGTTGTCGTACAGCGAGGCGATCAGCGGGCCGAAGGCGGCGGCGACCAGGCAGAGCGCGACCAGCACCCGGGTCTCGGTGTGCGAGGAGCGGTGCGAGCGCAGGTGCGGCCGGCCCCGGCTGAGCAGCGCGCCGGCGCCCAGCCCGACCAACGCGGCGGAGAACCGCTGGATGCTCTGCAGGTGGCCGACGTACAGCGTCATCACCAGCGGGACGAGCAGCACCAGCAGGTGCAGCCGGCGGCGCCAGAGCACGGTGAGCCGGTAGCCGAGCACCCCGGCCAGCGTGAACAGGCCGACGCCCGGGCCGATCGCGGTCTGGTCGGACACCGAGGCGGTCCACTGCTCGCCGAGCTTGGAGCCGACGGCGACCACCGCGGTGCCGAGCACGGTGCCCGCCAGCTGCCCGCCGACCAGCACCGCGACCGTCCGCAGCCGGCCGAGCCGGTGCTCGGCGGCCGGGCCGACCAGGAGCAGCAGCAGGCTGGTGAAGACGTACGAGCCGATGCCGGAGCACCAGAACATCGAGGTGAACGGCGTCCACAGCCGGCCCTCGGACAGCGTCGGCAGGCCGACCCCGGTCCGGGCGAGCAGGCGCTCGGACGGCCCGTGGGCCAGGCTGCCGGTGGCCGCGCCGAGCACCCAGAGGCCGGCCAGCAGCACCAGGGTCAGCGGAGCCGACCTCAGCCGCAGGCCGAGGGCCCGGGCGGCGCGGCGGACCCGCTGCGGGCGGGGCTCCGGCGTCCGGGTGACCGGGCCGCGGTCGGCGCCGGGCTCCGGCCCGCGCCCGGTGCGCTGCTCGCGGATGTCGACGACCGTCGCGGTGGCGGCCGTCGCGGTGCCGGCCGCGCTCACCCGACCAGCCCGGTCTGCTGGGCGAGCCAGTTCAGGTTCTGCTCGAAGGCCTGCCGGAAGACCACCCAGCTGTGCCAGCCGGGGACCGTCTGGTAGCCGACCTTCATCCCGGCCGCCTGCGCCGCCGCGTACGCCTTCTCCTGCATCGGCTTGTAGTCCGAATCGTTGGCGCCGACCACGAAGATGCCGGCGGTGTCGGGGAACTGCTTGCGGGCCATGACGGTCAGCGGGTCGACGGCGGCGAACGCGGCCTCGTCACCGCCGAAGGCCTTGCCGACGGTCTCGCCGTGGCTGCCGAGGGTCGGTTCGTCCTGGCCGGAGATGTCCAGGAAGCTGCCGTAGACGTCGGGTGCGTTGACGGCGAGCTGGAGCGAGCAGGTGCCGCCGAGCGAGAGCCCGCCGATCGCGAAGGCCTTGCGGCCGGTGGCGGTCTGCAGGTTCTGGTGGATCCAATTCGGGACGTCGACGGCCAGGTAGGTCTGCGCCTTGGCGATCCGGGAGTCCATGCAGAGCGTGTTGGTCCACGAGCTGCCGGTGGGGTCGGCGACCACCACGATCGGGGCGAGGCCCTGGTGCTCGGCGGCGAAGGCGTCCAGGGTCTCCTGGATGGCGCCGGAGTTGATCCAGTCCTCCGGGGCGCCGGGCTGGCCGGGCAGCAGCACCACGACGGGCAGCAGCGGCCGGGGGGTGGCCTGGTAGGCGGGCGGCAGGTAGACGTACCCGTCGCGGGTCTTGAAGCCGGACTTGACGCCCGGGATGTTCACGGTGGAGACGGTGCCCTTGGCGGGCAGTCCGGGCGGTGCCTGCCAGAGCTCCGCGAGCGGCCGGTCGGCGACCGGGGCGACGGTGCTGGCCGCCTTGCCCACGGTCAGCTGCTGGCTCTTCGGCGCCAGCATGGCCCGACCGGTCGGGTACTGGTCGAAGCCCCGGTTGATCTGCGAGGAGGCCATCAGCACCACCAGGGCGACGCCGCCGACCGCCAGCAGCCGGCGGCGTAGGGAGAGCAGCGGCCCGCGGAAGCAGAGCAGGGCTATCGCGAACAGCGCGACGGCTATCCAGCGCATCACGAAGTCCGGCGTGCCCTCCGGGAACGGGCGCCACCAGCCGTCGACGCCGATCTTCACCAGGGCGGTGAGCACGGCGGCCAGCAGCAGCGCGCCGACCAGGCGCAGGGCCCGCCAGCGCTCGTGGCGGGAGAGGGCGAGGACGACCAGCGAACCCCAGCCGGCGGCGAGCACGGCGTTCGGGACCGGGCCGTGGGTGAGCGGCCAGTCGAGCGGGTTCCAGCGGGTGGCGAGGGTGAGCGTGGTCATGCGGCTTTGCCCGGGCGGGTGGTGTCGGCCAGGAACCCGTAGGCGACGACGTTGCCCTCGTAGCCGTGTTCCGCGCTGTACGCGCCGCCGCAGGTGATCACCCGCAGTTGCGCGTCGTCGGCCTGACGGTAGACCCGATCGTCCGGGAAGTCCTTTCGGTCGTGCACTTCGATGGCGTACAGCTGGTAGACGGCGGTGGCGCCGTCCGCGCGGGCGATCTCGATCCGGTCGCCGCGGTGGAGCGCCCCAAGATGGTAGAAGACCGCCGGACCGCTCCGGTTGTCTACGTGACCGGCCAGGATGGCGGTTCCGCGCTGCCCGGGGGTGGCCCCGCCGCGGTACCAGCCGGCCAGGTTACGGTCCCCCTCGGGCGGCGCCTGGAGGTGCCCCTCGGTGTCGAGGCCGAGCGCGGTGACGGGCGCGTCGAGCCGCACCGCCGGGATGCGGATCCGGGTCGGGGCGGAGGGGCCCAGCGGCGGCACGACGGAGACCGGGGCGAACCCGGACAGCGTCTGGGCCGCGCCGGGAGTCGGCGGCAGCGTGCCGCCGCCACCGCTGAGCAGCCAGGCACCGAGCACCAGCGCGGCCCCGGCGGCCAGCGTGCCCGGCCAGGGACTCCTGCTCTGGACGCCCACGGGCGCTCCCCTCTGTCGGCGGATTCCCGATTCCTGGGAGTTTCCTGGGAACAATTGAATCGGATCGGACGATAAGGCACGTCCACACGACGGTCGTACTGACACCCGCCGATCGGCAGGGCCGCGGGCGCCTTCCCTGCGCCGCGTGGGCACCCGGTGGCGGAGAGCGACAGTCGCACCGCACGGGACGACGCCCCGAGTACGACCCGGTACGAGCTTCGACGTCGAGCACATCGATCCGGTTGCGTCATTTGGGCGATCGATTACGACCGTCTGTGGCGCCAAGCCGACCGAAAGCGTCCACATGCCATGCTGACCCGGTCACGGGTTCTATCACCCCACTTGTCCGACCGGTTTTTCACACACCTGTACGCCGGCCGAACGCCTCATGAACGGAGTGACCATGGACGCTCTCTCCCGCCGCACGCTGCTGGCCGCCGGTGCGGCCTCCGCCGCCGCGCTGGCCGCCGGCTGCGGCAGCACCGGCGCCCGCGGCGGCGAGCAGGCGGTCGGGCCGGCCCCCCATGGTTCGACCCACGGCGCCACCGGCGCCACCGAGCAGAACGGCACCCCAGCCCCGGCCCCCCAGCCGCAGGCCGTCCTGATCGGCGACGGCTCCACCTCCGACACTGGCGCCCAGCCCCACCTGCCCGTCCCCGAACGGCTGCGGGCCGGCGAGCGCCCGCCGCAGTTCGTGGTCTTCTCCTGGGACGGCGCCGGCGAGCTCGACAACGGCCTGTTCGCCCGCTTCCGCCGGCTGGCGCAGGAGCACAACGCGAAGATGACCTTCTTCCTCAGCGGCCTCTACCTGCTGCCCGAGTCCAAGAAGGACCTCTACCGCCCGCCGCAGCACAAGGTCGGCGCCTCCGACATCGGCTACCTGAGCGACCCGCACATCCGCGAGACCCTGGAGAACCTGCACGCGGCCTGGCTGGAGGGCCACGAGATCGGCACCCACTTCAACGGCCACTTCTGCGGTGCCACCGGCGTCGGCAAGTGGTCCCCGGAGGAGTGGGACAGCGAGATCCAGCAGGCGATGGACTTCGTGACGAACTGGCGCACCAACACCGGCTTCACCGACCTGCCGTCGCTGCCCTTCGACTACCGCAAGGAGCTGATCGGCAGCCGCACCCCCTGCCTGGAGGGCCAGCGCAACCTGCTGCCCACCGCCGTCAAGCGCGGCTGGCGCTACGACAGCAGCGGCAACGGCACCCAGGTGTGGCCGCAGAAGATCCAGGGCGGCGCCCTGTGGGACCTCCCGCTCCAGTCCATCCCCTTCCCCGGGCACACCTTCCAGGTGCTCTCGATGGACTACAACATCATGTACAACCAGTGCGGCCCCAACACCAAGGCCGACCCCGCGCTGTACCCCGGGTTCCAGGCCCAGGCCCGCGACGCGTACCTGATGGGCTTCGACCGCGCGTACACCACCAACCGGGCGCCGTACATCATCGGCAACCACTTCGAGGAGTGGAACGGCGGCATCTACATGAACGCCGTCGAGGACGTGCTCAAGACCGTCGCGGGCAAGCCGGAGGTCCGGCTGGTCTCGTTCCGTCAGCTGGTCGACTGGCTGGACGCGCAGGACCCGGCGGTGCTGCGCAAGCTCCAGGGCCTCGCCCCCGGCCAGTCCCCGGTCGGCGGCTGGGAGTCCTTCCTCGGCACCCCGGCGGCGGCGCCGGTGCCCTCCCCGGCCGCCACCGCCACCGCCGCTCTCGCCGGCTGACCGTGACCGGCTGAGCGTCAGGCCCTGCGCACCCGGCCGGAGACCAGCGCGCCCAGCAGCGCCACCCCGGTCATGCCCAGGAAGATCACCGCGAAGGCGCCGGCCGGGCCGGCCGCCCCGGCGCCCTCGTGGGCGGCGGCCAGCGAGCCGCCGCCCAGCGCCGCGAACAGCACCCCGGCCAGGCCCATCAGCAGCACGTTGCCCAGCGCGTCGCTCACCTGGAGCGCGGCCGAGTTGGCCCCGGCGTCCTCCGGCGCGGAGAGCTTCATCATCAGCACGCTGATGCTCGCGACGGTCAGGCCCATTCCGATGCCGCCGACGCCCCAGGCCACCGCCGCCACCCAGGCCGGGACCGCCGGGACCAGCACCAGCGCCGCACCCGCGATCGCCACCGCGGTCAGCACGAACCCGCCCCGGATCATCGCCCCGCGGTAGCGCTCCGCCCCCGGCCGCCCCTGCAACCACGAACCCAGCGCCCAGGAGAGCCCGCCGCTGGTCAGGGTGAGCCCGGCCAGCGTCGGCGACAGGCCGCGCTGGTTGACCATCATCAGCGGGATGAACGCCTCGGCCGCGAAGAACGCCCCGGCCGCCACCCCGCGCAGCAGGATCACCGTCGGCAGCCCGCGCCCGGCCCGCAGCGTCCCCTGCGGCAGCAGCCCCAGCACGGCGGGCAGCAGCAGCGCCGCCCCGGCCGCCGCCGGGAGCAGCCCGACCAGGTCCAGCCGCTGGCCCGCGTACTGGAGCAGGCCCGCGCCGAGGGCGGCCATCGCGGCCAGCCGGGTGCGGCGGCGGTCGAACTGCGCGGCCCTGAGCACCGGCAGCTCCCGCTCGGCGCGGGCCAGCGCCGGGCCCATCACCGCCAGCGGCAGCAGGATCAGCACCGGGACGGCCAGGAACACCCAGCGCCAGCCCAGGTGCTGGGTGACGGCCCCGGCGACCAGCGGGCCGACGATCGAGGGCAGCACCCAGGCCGAGGAGAAGGCCGCGAAGACGGACGGCCGCAGCCGCTCCGGGTAGGCCCGGCCGACCACGACGTACAGCGCGACGATGACCAGCCCGCCGCCGAGCCCCTGGATCGCCCGCCCGCCCACGAACATCCACATCCCCGGTGCCGTCCCGGCCACCACCAGGCCCGCGCCGAACACCCCGATGCCGGTGAACAGCGGTTGCAGCGGGCCGCGCCGGTCGCACCACTGGCCGGAGACGACCAGTGCGAACAGCGTGGTGGTGAAGTAGCCGGAGAAGGCGAAGGCGTACAGCCCGAGGCCGTCCAGCTGGCGGGCCGCCACCGGCATCGCGGTGTTGACGGCCGTCGCCTCGAAGGCGATCACCAGGACCACCGACACGATCCCCAGCGTCAGCGCGCGGTAGCGACCGCTCAGCACCCCGCCGCCGGGGTCGTCCTGCGGGGGTATCGGGGCGGAGTCGACCGAGGTGGGGGAGGCAGTGGTCATACGGAACATCGTAAGGTCCGTCCGCCATCTTGGCCCCTGACCGGGGGTCGGTGATCGACTCCGCCGCCGGACGTAGGTCCGGCTCAGTCCAGCACCTTGAGACCGACCACGCCGGAGACGATCAGCAGCAGACAGCCGATCCGGGCCAGGGTCACCGCGTCCCCCAGGACGGCCATCCCGTAGAGCGCGGTGCCGATCGCGCCGATGCCGACCCAGACCGCGTAGCCGGTGCCGATCGGGATGGTGCGCATCGCGTACGCCAGGCCGCCCATGCTCAGCAGCAGGGCGACGCCGAAGACCAGGCTCGGGACCAGCCGGGTGAAACCCCTGGACGACTCCAGGGCCACCGCCCACACGGTCTCCAGGACACCGGAAACGACAAGAACGAGCCACGCCATGACGGCCACGACCTTCGCAGTCCACAGCGGCCGGGTTGCCGCTGAACTGCGCCGTCTTGTCGTGACCGGGTACGACGCGCTCGTCCGGGGTGGCGGGAAAACAGCCACGGCCTCCGACCGTAGCACATCTCGCCATACAGAATTTACAAAACTTCATTGACCCCATTCGAGCAATCCGCCATCCTGAATTCACTGGCCGTGTGCCCGAGTGGCTTAGGGAACCGTCTGCAAAGCGGTACACGCGGGTTCGATTCCCGCCATGGCCTCGGAAAAGGGAATTGCCGGTCGACTCGAAAGTCGACCGGCAATTCCCTTTCCAGCATTTCCGATCAGGCCGTGATCGCGTCCTCGGGCCGGATCGGCAGCCGGCCGACCGGCAGGCCGGTGGCGGCCCGGACGGCCGCGGCGACGGCCGCCGGGGCGACCACCGCGGGCACGGCGCTGACCGCCTTGGCGCCGAAGGTGGCGACCACGTCCCGCTCCTCCAGCAGCGCCGCGATCCGCACCTCCGGGGTGTCCAGGGCGGTCGGCAGCCGGTAGCCGGTGAGCGAGGGGTTCCGCAGCACGCCGCCCTCGGTGCGCAGGTCCTCCAGCAGGGCCAGGCCGACGCCCTGGGCCACGCCCGCCTCGATCCGGTCCTCGATCTGCCGCGGGTTCAGCGCCCGGCCGACGTCCTGCGCGACCGTCATCTCGACCACCCGGACGGCACCCAGCTCGATGTCCACGTCCACCACCGCGCGCATCGCGCAGAACGCGATGGACACGAAGGCGTCGCCCTGCCCGGCCTCGTCCAGCGGCTCGGTGGGGTGCGGACGGCACTGCGCGGTCGCCCACAGCTCCTTGCCCTCCAGCGCCTCGGCGACCGGCATCCCGAGCACCCCGTCGTACGAGGTGATCTTGCCGTCGGAGATCTGGAGCAGCTCCACCGACATCCCGAAGTTGGCGGCGATCGGCTGGAGGAGCTGGTGGCGGACCATCAGCGCGGCCCGCTCGACGGCGCCGCCGGAGACCCAGGTGTGCCGGCCGCGGGCCGAGGGCCCGGCGATCGACTGGTCGCTGTCGGCCGGCGCGATGTAGACCTCGCTGACGCCCAGAACCGACTGCACGATCTGCCGGGCCAGCGTGGCGAAGCCCTGACCGGAGTCGACGGCCGCGCAGATCACCGTGGCGTGGTCGCCGCTGACCCGCACGGTGGCGGTGGAGACCTCGTCCTCGCCCTCCGCGCCGAGCATGTGCACCATGCCGACCGCGTAGCCGATCCCGCGCCGCACCGCGGCCGGGTCGCCCGCGCCGCCGGGCCCGCCGGGCAGCAGCCACTCGGCGTTCGGGTCGTCCACCGGCAGCGCGGGCAGCGGCTCGGCCGCGACGGCGTCCAGCAGCGCCTTCACCGGCGCCGGGCAGGTGACGGCCTGTCCGGTGGGCATCGGGTCCCCGGTGGCCAGCGCGTTGCGGCGGCGGATCTCCACCGGGTCCACGCCCACCCGGGCGGCCAGCTGGTCCAGCTGGGACTCGTACGCGAAGCAGGCCTGCAACGCGCCCTCGCCGCGCATCCGCCCGGCCGGCGGGTTGTTGGTGCGCACCGCCCAGGCGTCCACGAAGACGTTCGGGCAGACGTACGGGCCGACCGAGAAGGCCGTCGCGGCGGCCAGCGCCTCGGCCGAGACGTCCGCGTAGGCGCCACCGTCCAGCAGGATCTGCGCCTCGACCTTGACCAGCCGGCCCTCGGCGTCGGCGTGGTGGCGGTAGCGCAGCAGCGCCGGGTGGCGGGAGGTGTGGGTGTGGAAGGACTCCTCGCGGGTGAGGGTCATCTTCACCGGGCGGCCGGTGCGCAGCGCCAGCAGCGCCAGGGTGACCTGGAAGGACAGGTCCTCGCGGTCGGTGGTGGCGCCGGGCACGCCGGTGACCACCAGCCGGACCCGGTCCGGCTCCAGGCCCAGGCAGGCGGCGGTGCGGTCGCGGTCGCCGTGCGGGTCGGTGGAGGACAGGTGCAGCTCGACCCCGCCGTCCGGGCGCGGGACGGCCAGCCCGGCCTCGGCGCCGAGCGGGGCCGGGTCCTGCCGGCCGACCTGGTACAGGCCCTCGACGATGACCTCGCCGGCCGCGTCCGGGTCCCCGGTGCGCAGCGGCAGGTGGCGGAACAGGTTGCCGTCCGGGTGCAGCAGCGGGGCGGTGAAGGACTGCTCCGGGTCGGTGACGGCCTCCAGCGGCTCGTAGTCGACCACGATCAGCCCGACCGCCAGCCGGGCGGTGTCCGGGTGGTCGGCGGCCACCGCGGCGATCGGCTCGCCGTGGTGGCGCACCACGCCGGCGGCCAGCACCGGCCGGTCGGCGACGATCGGCCCGGCCGGGGCGCCGTCCGGGGTGCCGTCCGGGCCGGGCGGCAGGTCGGCGGCGGTCACCACGGCGTGCACGCCGGGCAGCGCCAGCGCGGCGGAGGTGTCGATGCCGCGGATCCGGGCGTGCGGGTGCGGGGAGCGCAGCACCGCGCCCCAGAGCAGCCCCTCGGCCCACAGGTCGGCGGCGTACGGGTAGATGCCGAGCGCCTTGGGCAGCGCGTCGCTGCGCAGCGGGGAGCTGCCCAGTCCGAACGGCTCCGGTGCGCCGCCCTCGTCGCCGTCCTGCTGGAGTGCTGCGCCGATGTCGGTAGGCGACGTCATGATGCGTGGTCGTCCTCGGGGAGCCGGATGCCGTGGGCGGGGGTGGCACCGTACGGGACACCGGCGGGGGCGCTGCCCTCGGCCGGGACGCCGTGCGGGGGCGTGGGGACGTACGGCGTGCCGTGCGCGGGCGTGCCGTCGAAGGCGGCGCCGGGCAGGGGCGTGCCGTGCGCGGGGGTGGGCTCGTAGACCGGGCCGTCGTAGCCGGCGTCGTAGCCGGGCTGCTGCGGGTAGCCCTCCGGGTAGCCGCCGGGCAGGTAGGTGCCGTGCGCCGGGGTGGTCTGGTACGGCTGCTCGGGGTAGCCGGGCTGCTGGTGCTGCGGGTAGTACACCGCGTCGTCGACGGCCTGGGCGGGCACGCCGGGGACGGGCGCCGGCCCGGCGGTGTCGTACACCCCGGTGTCGTAGCCGCCCTGGGGGTCGCCGTAGGGCAGGCCGGCGTCGGCCTGCGGCTCCTCGACGGGGGGCTGCGGGGTGTGCTCGATCCAGGCGTCGGCGTCGGTGTAGACCGGCGGCTCGGCGGTCGGCTCGGGCTCCGGCGCGGGCTGCTCGACCCCGGCGGCGACGGCGGCCGCGGCGGCCTCCTCGGCCTCCAGGGCCGCGGCCTCCTCCGCCTCCTCGGCCTCCAGGGCGCGCGCGTCGGCGACGCTCTGGACGGCGGCCAGCACGCCCCGGTAGCCGGTGCAGCGGCAGAGGTTGCCGCAGAGCGCCTGCCGGGCCTCGACCTCGGTGGGCCGGTGGTTGCGCTGGAGCAGGTCGTGCACGGCCATCGCCATGCCGGGGGCGCAGTAGCCGCACTGCACCGCGCCGGACTCGGCCAGCGCCTGCTGGACGTCGCTCGCCCCGCCGGCGGCCGACAGGCCCTCGACGGTGTTGATCTCGCTGTCGGCGGCGAGCGCGGCGGGCACCAGGCAGCCGGCCACCAGCTGGCCGTCCACCTGCACCGAGCAGGCGCCGCACTCGCCCTGCTCGCAGCCGTCCTTGGCGCCGGCCAGGCCGAGCCGCTCGCGCAGCACGTAGAGCAGGCTCTCGCCGATCCAGGCGTCGGTGACGGGCCGTTCGAAACCGTTGACGCGCAGCGTGTAGGAGGCGCACGGGCGCAGCTCGCGGCTGACCGGGGGAGTGAGGCCGAGCGGGTCGGCGTCGAGGGTCTCGATGGGGTCTGTGGTCACTTCAGCGCCCTTCCCAGTGCCCGTCGGGCCAGCACCGATACGGTACGCCGTAGCCGAACGGCGGCCGCGCTCGGCCCCTCGGTCACGGCCTCCCAGGCGCCCTCGGCGCCGTAGCTGTCGGGGACGCAGGCGGCGGCCACGTACTCGCCGAAGGCGGCGGTGGCGGCCGGGTCGATCTCCCGGCTGCCGTCCCAGTCGATGCAGCCGGCCACCCAGGCCTCCGCCTCCAGCGGGCGCAGCGGCACCGGGGCGACGGCCCCGACCGCGCAGCGCACGGCGCGCCGGGCGGGGTCGAGGACCAGGGCGACGGAGGCGGTGGCGCGGGCCGGACCGCTGCGGCCGGTGGCCTTGAGGAAGACCTGCGGCGCGTGCAGCAGCGGGACGCGCACCCAGGTGAGCAGTTCGCCGGGGCGCACCGGGTCGAGGCCGGTGAGCAGGTGGCTGACCGGGACCTCGCGGGTGGAGCCGGCCCGGGCGAGGGTGACGCTGGCCTCCAGGGCGGCGAGCACCGGGAGGGTGTCGCCGGCCGGGGCGGCGGTGACGATGTTGCCGCCGAGGGTGCCGACGTTGCGGACCTGCGGCGGGCCCGCGGTGCGGGCGGCGTCGGCGAGCGCGGGGATGAGCGCGGCGAAGTCGGGGCGGTCCATCCGGGCGTGGGTGAGTCCGGCGCCGAGGACGGCGGTGCCGCCGTCCTCGTAGCGCCAGCCGCGCAGTTCGGTGATCCGGCCGAGGCCGACCAGGGCGGCGGGGCGCAGTCGTCCGGCGTTGACGGCCTCCATCAGGTCGGTGGCGCCGGCCACCGGTACCGCGGCCGGCGCGGCGGCCAGCGCCTCGACGGCCTCGTCGAGCGAGGCCGGCAGCATGATCGTCCGGTTCACCTGGGTCCCACCGTGCTCCACTTGCTCATCGATCGCCTGCCGCCCGCGGCCCTCGGCCGTGGTGTCCGCGTCAGCAGCCCGGCCTGGCCCGTAGGGTACGGGCGATCGGGCCGGGTTGGGCAACTCTGGCACACAATGCTCGATGATCATTTCGGGGCCGGTGAACGGGACTGCCCGATTGGGACGGATACCGGGCGGTATCTGCCCCGGCCCGGACCGGACCGGGGCAGATGTTCATCTGTTCTTGACGTCCGACGACCGGTCAGGAGTTCCCGACCGGAAGATCACCGAGCCGGGGGCGGGCCCTCGATCGGGCGCCCGACCACGCCGGGGCGGCGCTGCCAGGGGTGCGGTCCGGCGATCGGGCGGTACTCCACACCGAGCGCGTCCAGCACCTCCAGGTGCGCCGTGAGCCGGCGCTCGAAACCGGGCCAGTCACGTTCGGCCGGTTCGGTGGACAGATCGGACCAGGCGACCTCGGCGAACGCCGCCAGTCGGGGGAAGGCCCGGTAGTCGACGTCCCGGGCGCTGTCGGTGAACTCGCTCCACAGGTTGGCCTGGGTGCCGATCACGTGCCGGGCGGCGGTCTCGTCCAGCTGCCGCGGCACCGGCTCGAAGCGGTACACGTCCTCCAGGGTGCGGACGAATCCGACCGGGATCGGCTCGTCCGGGCCGTCCGCCTGCCGGTGGTCCAGGTAGACGTGCTGCTCGGGACACATCACCACGTCGTGCCCGGCCTCCGCCGCCGCGATCCCGCCGCCGAAGCCCCGCCAGGACGACACCGCAGCGTGGGGAGCGAGCCCGCCCTCCAGGATCTCGTCCCAGCCGATCAGCCGGCGGCCGCGCTCGGCCAGCCAGCGGTCGAAGTGCCGGATCACCCAGCTCTGCAGCTCGTCCTCGTTGGCCAGCCCGAGCTCGCGGATCCGCGCCTGGGCGGCCGCGCTCTCCTTCCACTGCTCCTTGGGGCACTCGTCGCCGCCGAGGTGGATGAACTCGGACGGGAAGAGCTCCAGGACCTCCTCCAGCACGCCCTCGAAGAAGCGCAGGGTGCCCTCGGAGACGTTGAGCACGTGGTGGCTCACCCCCCAGTCCGTCCAGACGCCGAGCGCGGCGGTGTCCACCACGTCGGTGTTGCCCAGCTCGGGGTAGGCGGCGACGGCGGCCTGGGTGTGGCCGGGCAGGTCGATCTCCGGGACGACGGTGACCCCGCGGGCGGCCGCGTACGCGACGATCTCGCGCAGGTCGTCCTGGGTGTAGAAGCCGCCGTGCGGGCGGTCGTCGCGGCGCTGGGCCGCGCGGTAGCCGACCATCGAGCGCTCCCGCCAGGCACCGCGCGCGGTCAGCTCCGGGTAGCGCCTGATCTCCACCCGCCAGCCCTGGTCGTCGGTCAGGTGCAGGTGCAGCACGTTGAGCTTGTGCACGGCCAGCAGGTCGACGAAGCGCAGCACGTCGGCCTTGGGCAGGAAGTGCCGGGCGACGTCGAGCAGGGCGCCGCGCCAGCCGAACCGGGGGGCGTCCGCGATGTCCACGCCGGGCAGCACCCAGCCGGTGCGCCGCAGCGGGGATCTGCGGAAGGCCTCCGGGCCCAGCAGCCGCCGCAGGGTCTGCGCGCCCCACAGGGCGCCGGCCGGCCCGCCCGCGGCGACCACGGCGTGCCCGGGGCGGACCGTGATCCGGTACGCCTCGGCGGCGAGCGTGTCGTCCTGGACCAGTTCGACGCCGGTGCCCGGCCGGCCCGGGCCGAGCGGCAGGCCGGTGGCGGCGGACAGCGTGCTGCGCAGCCACCGCTCGGCGTCGGCCAGCCCGGGCGGTGCGGTCAGCGTGGTGGAGTCGTCGAGCGGGAAGTCCTCGTCCGGGCGCCGGACGGCACTCGAAGGTGCGGGAATGAGGTCCATTCCGACATCCTGCCCGGGCCCGGGACGATTGGCATAGACCAATCCGCGCCGAGTGGACTACTTGTTGTTGTCGTCCCCACCCTGCGGCTTGCCGATGCCGTCGTAGATCTCCTTGCACATCGGGCAGACCGGGTACTTCTTCGGGTCGCGCCCGGGCACCCACACCTTGCCGCAGAGCGCGACCACGGGGGATCCGGAGAGCGCGCTCTCCATGATCTTGTCCTTCTGGACGTAGTGCGCGAAGCGCTCGTGGTCGCCGTCCCCGTGGGACACCTGCGGGACGGGCTCGACCAGGGTGCCGGTGCCGAGGCCGCGCTCGGGCTCAAGAGTGCTCATGGGTGCCAAGTCTATGGGCGCCCCGGGAAACCGGGCCAGTGTCGCGCCGGGCGGCTCGCACGTCAGTTCATGGTCGGGTCGTCCGGGTAGGTCGCGAGCAGGGCGAGCGGGCCGCGCTGGCGGCGCAGCACCGCCCGCCAGAGCCGCTCCGGCTCGGGGCTGGAGATGTCCCCGGGCTCGCAGTCCACCAGGAACCAGGCGCCGCTCTCCAGCTCCGCCTCCAACTGCCCCGGCGACCAGCCGGCGTACCCGGCGAAGATCCGCAGCGCCCCCAGCTCACCGGCCAGCACCTCGGGCGGCGCCTCCAGGTCCACCAGGCCGATCGCGCCGTGCACCCGCCGCCAGCCGAGCGGCTCGCCGGTGCCCGGTTCCCCCGGCGCGACCGCGAGGCCGAGCGCCGAGTCCAGCGCCACCGGACCCCCCTGGAAGACCACGGCCGGCTGCCCGACCAGTCGCCCCCAGCCGTCCAGGACGCTGCCCACCTCGACCGGCGTCGGCCGATTGAGGACCACGCCGAGCGCCCCCTCGGCGTCGTGGTCGAGGAGGAGCACCACCGACCGGGCGAAGTTCGGATCGGTGAGCAGGGGCGTCGCGACGAGCAGACGGCCGGTGTGGGACCGGCCTCCGTGCGAATGGGCCGCCGTCATGCCACACATGATCCCGCAGAACCACCGGGGTGGGACACCTCAACACCCAAACCCCGTCACGCCGGACGAACACCCGTACGGCCGCATCGGCGGGCGGGACGACCCGCGGAGAGAGCACCATCACGGGAGAGGCACGCGGGAACCATCGGCACGCCTACTACCATCTACGTCTGGTGGACGCCTTTATACGGTGCCGACTCGGTTTCGCCGGGGGCCCGACGCGCCCGTACGACCGGTCCACCTGCGGCTCCTCCGGAGCCCTTCCCCACTCACTCTGGCACCCCGGATTGCGAGAACGATGACCGACGACGTCCTGCTGGTCCACGGCGGAAACCCGCTCGAAGGCGAGATCCGCGTCCGCGGTGCGAAGAACCTGGTCCCCAAGGCCATGGTCGCCGCCCTCCTCGGGCAGGGCCCCAGCAGACTGCGCAACGTCCCGGACATCCGCGACGTCAAGGTGGTCCGCGGCCTGCTCCAGCTGCACGGCGTGACCGTGCGCACCGGCGACGAGGACGGCGAGCTGATCCTCGACCCCTCGCACGTGGAGAGCGCCAACGTCGCCGACATCGACGCGCACGCCGGCTCCTCGCGGATCCCGATCCTGTTCTGCGGCCCGCTGCTGCACCGCCTCGGCCACGCCTTCATCCCGGGCCTGGGCGGCTGCGACATCGGCGGCCGCCCGGTCGACTTCCACTTCGAGGTGCTGCGCCAGTTCGGCGCCAGCATCGAGAAGCACCCGCAGGGCACCTACCTGGTCGCCCCGCAGCGGCTGCGCGGCACCAAGATCGAGCTGCCCTACCCCTCGGTCGGCGCGACCGAGCAGGTGCTGCTCACCGCCGTCCTCGCGGAGGGCGTCACCGAGCTGCGCAACGCGGCCATCGAGCCGGAGATCGTCGACCTGATCTGCGTGCTGCAGAAGATGGGCGCGATCATCACCCTGGGCACCGACCGCACCATCCTGATCACCGGTGTGGACGAGCTGAACGGCTACACCCACCGGGCGCTGCCGGACCGGCTGGAGGCCGCCTCCTGGGCCTGCGCGGCGCTCGCCACCAAGGGCGACATCTACGTCCGCGGCGCCCGCCAGCTGGAGATGATGACCTTCCTCAACACCTTCCGGAAGGTCGGCGGCGCCTTCGAGGTGGACGACGAGGGCATCCGCTTCTGGCACCCGGGCGGCGAGCTCAAGGCGATCGCCCTGGAGACCGACGTGCACCCGGGCTTCCAGACCGACTGGCAGCAGCCGCTGGTCGTCGCGTTGACCCAGGCCACCGGGCTCTCCATCGTGCACGAGACGGTGTACGAGTCGCGGCTCGGCTTCACCGGCGCGCTGAACCAGATGGGCGCGCACATCCAGCTCTACCGCGAGTGCCTGGGCGCCACCCCGTGCCGCTTCGGCGCCCGCAACTTCCTGCACTCCGCGGTCGTCTCCGGCCCGTCCAAGCTGATCGGCTCCGAGCTGGTCATCCCGGACCTGCGCGGCGGTTTCTCGTACCTGATCGCGGCGCTGGCGGCCGAGGGCACCTCGACCGTGCACGGCATCGACCTGATCAACCGCGGCTACGAGAACTTCATGGACAAGCTGCGCGACCTGGGCGCCCACGTCGAGCTGCCGGCCGAGCAGCTGATCGACGCCTGACATCCGGCTGCACGCACGGCGAGAGGCCGGGCCCCCCACGTGGGGGGCCCGGCCTCTCGGGCGTTCAAGGGGTGACTCAGGCGCCCTTGGCGGCTTCCTTCAGCTTGGAGCCGGCGCTCACCTTGGCGCTGTAGCCGGCCGCGATCTGGATCGGCTCGCCGGTCTGCGGGTTGCGGGCGGTGCGGGCAGCGCGGTGGGTGCGCTCGAAGGTCAGGAAACCGGGGATGGTGACCTTCTCGTCGCCCTTGGCGACGACCTCGCCGACGATCTCGGCGAAGGCGGCCAGAACGGCGTCGGCGTCCTTGCGGGTCACCTCGGCGCGCTCGGACAGCGCGGCCACCAGCTCACTGCGGTTCATGTGTACTCCTGTGGTCTGTTCGCTTGCGGTGTGCGGGGGCCCATCGGTGCTCCCACCGGGGGCACCCGGATGGGCCGCAGGTCCGCACACTGTGCTCATGCAGGCAAGGCAATGCGTGGTCGCAGGCCGGGTTCGTACCCGATGCCGCGCGCCGGTGCCTTCGAAGGCCCGCCCGCCTGCCTGGATACGAATCCTGCCCCGACCGGCCCCGAGAAAGCCAATCGGGCCCCGGCAGCGCCACCCGAACACCACCCGCCCGCTGGAGGTGTGACGCTCCGTCGGCTCCGGCGGACCGGGCCCGGGCGGCGGTCAGGACGACACGCCGGAAGACCAGGGGGACGTTCCGTACTTGTCGGACACGCCTGCCCCGTGCAGGGCTACCGTACGCCCTAGCCCCGACAAGCCCAAACACGCCCCTCGCCCTTGTGTCGCAAGGGTTCGGGGCGGACTTGGGAGGGTAAGGGCGCTATTCGGACATTTGACCGATCCGCGACACGTCCGCGGACTCGCCGATCAGAGCTTGACGATCGGAGCTCGACGGTCGGAGCTCGACGGTCGGGCGATCAGAGCTTGACGGTCGGGAAGGACGCGGTGTCGAGCGTGCCGACGATGCCCGGGGTCGGGCGGGCCGGCTCGGTGCGCTCCTGGACGCCCGCCAGCGCGGCCTCGCGCACGGCCGCGGCGACCGTCTTGGCGACGTCCTTGTGGAAGACGCTGGGGATGATGTAGTTCGCGTTCAGCTCGTCGGCGGCGACGGTGGTGGCCAGCGCCCGGGCGGCGGCGATCATCATCTCGGTGTTGACGGTGCGGCTCTGGGCGTCCAGCAGGCCGCGGAACACGCCCGGGAAGACCAGCACGTTGTTGATCTGGTTCGGGAAGTCGCTGCGGCCGGTGGCGACCACCGCGGCGGTCTGCCGGGCGATCGCCGGGTCGACCTCCGGGTCCGGGTTGGCCAGCGCGAAGACGATCGCGTCCTCGGCCATGGTGGCCAGGTCCTCGCCGTCCAGGACGTTCGGGGCCGAGACGCCGATGAAGACGTCGGCGTCCGCCACGGCCTCCTTGAGGCTGCCGGTGCGGCCCGAACGGTTGGTGTGCTCGGCGATCCAGCGCAGGCTGTCGTTGAGGTCCTCCCGGCCCTGGTGGACCACACCGTGCACGTCCGCCACGGTGGCGTGCTCGACGCCGGCGGCCAGCAGCAGCTTGAGGATCGCGGTACCGGCGGCGCCGGCGCCCGACATCACCACGCGGATGTCGCCGATCTCCTTGCCGACCACCTTCAGCGCGTTGGTGAGCGCGGCGAGCACCACGATGGCGGTGCCGTGCTGGTCGTCGTGGAAGACCGGGATGTCCAGGGCCTCGCGCAGCCGGGCCTCGATCTCGAAGCAGCGCGGCGCGGAGATGTCCTCCAGGTTGATGCCCGCGAAGCCGGGGGCGATCGCCTTGACGATGGCCACGATCTCGTCGGTGTCCTGGGTGTCCAGGCAGATCGGCCAGGCGTCGATGCCGGCGAAGCGCTTGAACAGCGCCGCCTTGCCCTCCATGACCGGCAGCGAGGCCTCCGGGCCGATGTTGCCCAGGCCCAGCACCGCCGAGCCGTCGGTGACCACGGCGACACTGTTGCGCTTGATGGTGAGGCGACGGGCGTCCTCGGGGTTCTCCGCGATCGCCAGGCAGACCCGGGCGACACCCGGGGTGTAGATCATGCTGAGGTCGTCACGGTTGCGGATCGGCAGCTTCGAGGACATCTCGATCTTGCCGCCGAGGTGCATCAGGAAGGTGCGGTCGGAGACCTTGCCGATCGTCACGCCGTCGATCGCGCGCAGCTTCTCGACGATCTCCTCGCCGTGCGCGACCGAGGAGGCCGCCACCGTGACGTCGATCCGCAGCGCCTCCAGGCCGGAGGCGGTGACGTCGAGGCCGGTCACCGACCCGCCGGAGGACTCCACGGCCGTGGTGATCGCACTGACGGCGTTGCCCCGGGCCGGGACCTCCAGCCGCACCGTGATCGAGTTGGAGACACTGGGCACCGTCGCCATCGACGCTTCCTTCTTCCGTCCATCCGGCAGGCTCAACATTTTGTTGAAGGCATCGCCTGCGCATGCTAGACCTCGATCGTCGCACCTTCCAAGGGGTAGCCAGAAATAACGTTCATTGAGTGTGCGGATCCGACAACGAGGCGGACGACTCCTTGCCTCTCCGGGCCGATGCGTTACATTGGACGGGACACCGGCTCGATCCAAGCCCCCGGGCCCAACCTTCGTCCCTTCGAGGGACCACTTGCCGCGAGGCGAGCATGGCGGGTCGGTGTCACCAAACGTCAGAAGGCCCCCCACCGACCGGTGGGGGGCCTTCCGCGTGTCCGCGGACGCTCCGTCAGCCGTGCAGCAGCGCGGGCACGCCGGCCGCGTCCGGCAGGTCGTCCGGGCCGGAGAGCACGGTCAGCCGCTGGGTCGCCCGGGTCAGCGCCACGTACAGCACCCGCAGGCCGGCCTCCGACTCGCCGGCGATGCCGGTCGGGTCGGCCACCACCGTGGCGTCGTACTCCAGGCCCTTGGCCTCCAGGCTGCCCAGCGCCACCACGCGCTCGCCCAGGCCCTCCGTCCAGGCGGCCGCCTCGGCCCGGCGGTCCATCGGCACCACGATCGCCACCGTGCCGTCCACCTCGGTCAGCAGCCGCTCCAGCTCGGCCCGGGCCGCCGCGCCGAAGGCCTCCGGCGCGGGGTCGACGACGGCCGCGAAGCGCGGCTCCACGCCGACGCGGCGCACCGCGCTCGGCGAGGGCGTGCCCGGCGCGGCCAGCGCCAGCACCTTGGCCGCGACCTCGGCGATCTCGGCCGGGTTGCGGTAGTTGACGGTCAGCGTGAAGCGGCGGCGCGGCTTGCCGGAGAGCACCTCGTCCAGCGCGGCCTGGGCCTCCTGCGGGAACGGCCAGGAGGACTGCGCCGGGTCGCCGACGATCGTCCAGGTGGCCATCCGGGCGCGGCGGCCGATCATCCGCCACTGCATCGGGGTGAGGTCCTGCGCCTCGTCCACGATCACGTGGGCGTACTCGGTCCGCTCGACCGGCTGACGCTCGCGCTGGCGGGTGCTGCGGTCGGCGAAGGTGGTGACCTCCTCCAGGCCGCTCAGCAGGTCCACGGCGTCCACCTCGCGGACCTTCGGGCGGGCCGGCTCGCCGAGCAGCACCTGGAGCTCGTCCACCAGCGCGACGTCGTGCGCGGACAGCGCGCCCTCGCCGTTCGGGGACAGGTGGCGCCAGGACGCGGCCAGCAGCCGGGCCTCGTCCGGGGTGACGGCGCGGCGGGCGATCCGGTTGGTGTGCCGGTGCTGCTTGAGCGTGCCGAGCACCCGGCGCGGGGTCAGGGCCGGCCACCAGGCGTCCAGGAAGTCCAGGAACGGCGCCTCGTCCGAGACGTACTCGTCGAAGGACTCCTTCTCCTCCTGGCGCTGCTCGCGGGCGTAGTGGTCGGTCGGCTTCGGCAGGTGGCGGGTGGCCTCCTGCCACAGAGCGTCCAGCAGCAGCCGGCGGGCGCGCGGGCGCAGCAGGTTCAGCGGGGTGCCGCCGGAGCCCACCACGTTGCCGCGCACGGCCTTCAGCCGGCCCGCGTCCAGCTTCAGCACCTCGCCGCGGGCGACCACCTTGAGCTCCTGCGGCGCGCCCAGCTCCAGGGCCGCCCGGGCGGCCCGGCGCAGCAGCTGGGTCATCCGGGCCGAGCCCTTGACCCGGGCCGTCTCCGGGGTGTCGTAGGTGGCCGCCTCGATGCCGTCCACCAGCGAGCCGACGGCGCGGATGGCGACCTGGCCCTCCTCGCCGAGCGAGGGCAGCACGCCCTCGGTGTACGAGACCAGCAGCGGGGTCGGCGAGACCACCAGGATGCCCCCGGCGTAGCGGCGGCGGTCCTGGTACAGCAGGTAGGCGGCGCGGTGCAGGGCGACGGCGGTCTTGCCGGTGCCCGGGCCGCCGGTGACCAGCGTGGCGCCGGCCGCGGCGGCGCGGATCACCTCGTCCTGCTCCTTCTGGATGGAGGAGACGATGTCGCGCATCGAGTGGCTGCGGGCGCGGCCGAGCGAGGCCATCAGCGCGCCGTCGCCGACCACCGCCAGCTCCCGGCCGTCCAGGGTCGGGGTGAGGTCGGGGCGCAGCAGGTCGTCCTCGACGCCGATCACCTTGCGGCCCTTGGAGCGGATCACCCGGCGGCGGATCACCCGGCCGGGCTCGACCGGGGTGGCGCGGTAGAACGGCGCGGCCGCGGGCGCCCGCCAGTCGATCACCAGCGGGCCGTACTCGGCGTCCAGCACGCCGAGCCGGCCGATGTGCAGGGTCTCCGCGACGGCCGGGTCGGCCGGGTCGAGCGGGGTGTTGGAGGGGATGCCGTGCTCCTCCGGGGCGTCCGCCCGCTGGAGGTCGATCCGGCCGAACAGGAAGTCCTCGAACTCGTTGTTGAGCCGCTGGAGGTGGGCCCCGGCCCGGTAGACCTGGGCGTCGCGCTCGGCCAGCGCGCCGGGGGTGCCGACCTGGACCCGCTTGGCGGCGTCCTCCAGGATGTACTCGGCCTCGGCGAGCTTCTCCTCCAGGCGGTGGTAGACGGTGTCGAGGTGCTGCTGCTCACCGGCGATCTCGCGCTCGCGGACGGTCTCGTGATCGGTGGCAGGGGTGGTGTCCGTGTTGCTCTGCATGGCCTCGGTGGTTGCGGCGGAGTCCCGCTCCGGAAAACGAGCGGACGGAAGATCCTACGCCCCGGAGCGTCGTCATGGCAGGGCCGGGCCGGACGAAAACGTGAAGGCCGCCCTCCGCGGAGCGGTGGACGGCCTTCACTGTGAACATGGGGTGGTGGAGATGCCGGGAATCGAACCCGGGTCCAGTGGAGTTAATTCAGGGCTTCTCCGAGCGCAGTCCGCTGTGCTTTTCTCGGCCCTGGCGGTCACACGGACAAGCCGCCAACAGGCCCAGCTGCTGTTTGATTTCCCATCCACCCCCGCAGCCCGGGCGGACGGTTGAGTTCCCTAGATTATGCCAGGGTCCGGGTCGGGAACTCCCCGGTCTGACACCCAAGCGCTATCGGTGCTTATTAGGCAGCGAGAGCGAACTGCTGGGAATCGCGCTTAGAGTTGGCGATTATTTTTTTGCGACACGTGGTTAACGAGATCATTGCCGCGTTCCTCGGCTCGCTTCCCCTGTTTCAACATCCCCTGTCGAAACCGATCATCCCCATGTTTTTTTGAGAAACAGCTCGGACGGTGACCGTCCGTGTTGCTGGCGCCATAGTACGCGAGGCGACGGGCGAGGGTCCAGCGGATTAACCCTGACGCCGTCGAGCCGCCGCCACGGCGCGCGCCGTCTCACGGGTGTCCTGCTTCTCGCGCAGCGTCTGCCGCTTGTCGTACAGCTTCTTGCCGACGGCGAGCGCGAGTTCGAGCTTGACCCGGCCGTCCTTGAAGTACAGCGAGAGCGGGACCAGGGTGTGGCCGGCGTCCCGGACCTTGGTCTCGATCTTGCGGATCTCCAGCTTGTGCAGCAGCAGCTTGCGCTTGCGCCGCGCCGCGTGGTTGGTCCACGTCCCCTGGGTGTACTCGGGGATGAACACGTTGTCGATCCAGGCCTCGTGGTTCTGGATGTAGGCGTAGCCGTCGACCAGGTTGGCCCGCCCCTCGCGCAGTGACTTGACCTCGGTGCCGGTGAGTACGAGGCCGCACTCGTAGGTGTCGAGGATCGTGTACTCGTGTCGCGCCTTCTTGTTCTGCGCGATCAGCTTCTGTCCGGTTTCCTTTGCCATAGCGCGGACATTCTCGCACTTCGGGCGGCTCGGGGCAGCCCCTTTAGGCGCGGGTCCCCAGCCCGGCGAGGACCCGCAGCGCGAGCGCCCCGGCGTCCTCGGTGGCGCCGGCCTGGACGTCCGGGGCGAGGCCGGTGCCGTCCGGGGAGCGGCCGGCCGGGGTGTAGTACCGGCCCACGGTCAGCTCCAGGACGGCCCCGTCGGCCAGCCGGCTGGGCTGCTGGACGGTCCCCTTGCCGAAGGTGCGGGAGCCCACCACCACGGCGCGGCTGCGGTCCTGGAGCGCGCCGGTGAGCAGTTCGGCGGCGCTCATCGTGCCGCCGTCCACCAGCACCACGAGCGGGGTGCGCTGGTCGCCGCCGGGCGGGGCGGTCAACTCCCGGTTCTCGCCGCGCTCCTGGTACGAACCGATCGGGCCGCCGTCCAGGAAGATCCCGGCGGTGCCGGCGGCCTCCTCGACCAACCCGCCGGAGTTGCCGCGCAGATCGAGCACCACGCCGGTGTGCGGGGCGCGCAGGGCGGCGCGCACCTGCTCGGCCACGCCGCTGGTGAAGGCCCGGACTGCGATCCGCAGCACACCCGTCTCCAGGTGCTCCGCGGTGACCTGCTGGCTGTCCAGCAGCACGCGCCGCAGCCGCAGTTCGCGCACCTCCCCGTCACCGCGCTGGACGGCGAGGGTGACCTCGGAGCCGACCCGGCGCTCGCCGTCGCGGCCGCGCAGCCGGGCCACCACCTCGGTCACCGGCAGGTGGTCGGCCTGGTCCTCGCCGATCCGCAGCAGCCGGTCGCCGGGGACGATCCCGGCGGTGGCGGCCGGCCCGGCGGGCGCGACCCGGGAGACCTCGGTGACGCCGTCCTCACCGCGGCCGACCGAGAGGCCGACGCCCAGGTAGCGGCCGTCCAGGCCCTGGCTGAACTCGGCGTACTCCTGGGCGCTGTAGTACGCGCCCCAGCGGTCTCCGTTGGCCCCGAGCAGGTGCTCGGCCTGCTGCTCGGACAGGGCGCTGCCGGCCGGGTCCGTCGCGACCCCCACGCCGGTCCGCAGGACCGGGGCGGTGTCGGCCGACGGGCGGCGGGGCGGCTCGTTCGGGTCGCCCCAGGCCCCGGTGGCGGCCCCGGCCAGCAGCACGACGCCGAACACCAGGCTGAGGGTGGCCACCTGACGTGCCCTGCGCGGAGTTTCCGACATGGCATCGGAGTGTAGACACCGCACCGCGCGCACCGGGCCGGAACGCCGGAGCGCGGAACGGCGACGGCCCCGGACGGCGCAGTGCCGTCCGGGGCCGTGGCGGCCCTGCGGGGATCAGACCTTGAGGTACTTGCGCAGCGTGAAGAACGCCGCGATCCCGGCCATGCCCATACCGACCACGACGAGCAGCGGTATCACCGCGAGCACCGAGCCGAGCCCGATGAAGTGGATGAACTGCACCCGGTCGGCCAGCCAGTTCTGGACGAAGAAGTGCCCGCCGACCAGCAGCCCGGAGGCCATGATCGCGCCGAGCAGCGCGGAGAAGGCGGCCTCGGCGATGAACGGCATCTGCACGTAGAAGTTCGAGGCACCGACCAGGCGCATGATGCCGGTCTCGCGCCGCCTGCTGTACGCCGACACCCGGACGGTGTTGACGATCAGCAGCAGGGCGACGAAGAGCATCAGCACCATGATCACGAAGGCCGCCGTCTGCAGGCCGTTGAGCAGGCCGAACAGGTTCTCCAGGATCTTGCGCTGGTCCTCGACCGACTTCACGCCGGGCTTGCCGGCGAAGGCGCTCTGGATGACGTCGTACTTGGTCGGGTCCTTGAGCTTGACCCGCCAGGACTGCGGCATCGCGTCCGGGCCCAGGACGGAGATGAGCGGGTTGTCCGGGTTCATCTCCTTCCAGTGCTTGTACGCCTCGGGGGAGCTCTCGAAGGTGGCCGACTGGACGACCGAGTCCATCTTGTCCAGCTGGCCCTTGATGTCCTGGACCTGCTGGTCGGTGGCCGCGCCCTTGTCGCACTGCGGCGAGTTGCGGGCGTCCGACTTGGTACAGAAGTAGATGCTCACCTCGACCTTGTCGTACCAGTACCCCTTCATGGAGTTCACCTGGTCACGGACCAGGAGCGAGGAACCGGCGAGGGCGAGGGAGAGCGCGACACTGACGACGACCGCGATGGTCATCGTCAGGTTGCGGCGGAGACCCACACCGATCTCCGACAGGACGAACTGGGCGCGCATGCGTGTAACAACTCCAGGGTCGGTACTGCTGGATCTGGCGGTCCGGGCCGGCGGCCCTACGGTTCAGCGCTGGCGGATCAGTGCTGGTACCCGTAGACGCCGCGGGCCTGGTCGCGGACCAGCAGCCCCTTGTCGAGCTCGATGACGCGCTTGCGCATCTGGTCGACGATGGCCTGGTCGTGGGTGGCCATCAGCACCGTGGTGCCGGTGCGGTTGATGCGGTCCAGCAGCTTCATGATGCCGACCGAGTTCTGCGGGTCGAGGTTGCCGGTGGGCTCGTCCGCGATCAGCAGCATCGGGCGGTTCACGAACGCACGGGCGATCGCCACGCGCTGCTGCTCACCACCGGAGAGCTCGCCGGGCATGCGGTCCTCCTTGCCGCCGAGGCCGACCAGCTCCAGCACCTCGGGCACCACCTTGTTGATGGCGCTCTTGGGCTTGCCGATCACCTCCAGGGCGAAGGCGACGTTCTGCGCGACCGTCTTGTTGGGCAGCAGGCGGAAGTCCTGGAAGACGGTGCCCAGCTGGCGGCGCATGTGCGGCACCTTCCAGTTGGACAGCTTCCCGAGGTCCTTGCCCAGCACGTGCACCTCGCCCGTGGAGGGGCGCTCCTCGCGCAGGCACAGCCGCAGGAAGGTGGACTTGCCCGAGCCGGACGAGCCGACCAGGAAGACGAACTCACCCTTCTCGATCTCCAGCGAGACGTTGTCCAGGGCGGGACGGTTCTGCTTGGGATAGGTCTTGGAGACGTTGTCGAATCTGATCACGGCTGCATCACGGAGGCCATCCTAGGCGGCGCCAGTCCTCGGTCGGTCCACCCCGGGCGCCCGGCCCGGGGGCGGGCGAAAGGAGCGGGAAGGGCCGCTCCCGGTCTGGGACCATACGCGAACCGGCGACCGGCCCGCAGGGGCAGCCCGGGACAATCCTCGAAATCTGAGGGAGAATGCCCGGTTATGCCCCGAAAATTGCGAGGCATCTCACAGCCCGGGAGCCGGAACGGGCAGAACCTGGCAGAGTGGAGGGAGCGACCGCGCCCGGCCGCTCCCCCGCACAGGGCAAGAACAGGAACCAAAGCCCCGTCCGGTGCGTTGGCAGTAGCAGCGAGGAGGAGATCGCATGACCTGCGACCATCTGGTGTGCGCCAACTGCAACGGCCGCGTGAGCGACGGTCGTTGCCCGGTGTGCCGCGCCAACCGGGCCCGACTGCAGGAGCAGCAGGGCCCCTTCGCCGCGCTCTCCCCCGCGATGCTGCTGGCCCTGCTGGCCGGGCTGCTCGCGGTGGCGCTGATCGCGCGGCAGGCGCTGGCCTGAGGCCCGAGACGAAGAAGAGGGCCCCCGACCGATCCGGTCGGGGGCCCTCCTGCTTTCTGCGTCTTACTGCGCGGCGGTCTCGCGCTGCTTGCGCCAGCGGATGCCGGCTTCGATGAAGCCGTCGATGTCGCCGTCCAGCACGGCCTGCGGGTTGCCGGCCTCGAACGCGGTGCGGACGTCCTTGACCATCTGGTACGGGTGCAGCACGTAGGAGCGCATCTGGTTGCCCCAGGAGCTGCCGCTGTCCTTGAGCGCGTCCATCGCCGCCTTCTCCTCCTGGCGGCGCCGCTCCAGCAGCTTGGCCTGGAGGACGTTCATCGCGGACGCCTTGTTCTGGATCTGCGAGCGCTCGTTCTGGCAGGAGACCACGATGCCGGTCGGGATGTGCGTGATGCGCACCGCCGAGTCGGTGGTGTTGACGCCCTGGCCGCCGGGGCCGGACGCGCGGTACACGTCCACGCGCAGGTCGCCCTCGTCGATGTCGACGTGGTCGGACTGCTCGACGACCGGGAGCACCTCGACGCCGGCGAAGGAGGTCTGCCGGCGGCCCTGGTTGTCGAACGGCGAGATGCGGACCAGACGGTGGGTGCCCTGCTCGACCGAGAGCGTGCCGTAGGCGTACGGCGCCTTCACGGTGAAGGTCGCCGACTTGATGCCGGCCTCTTCGGCGTACGAGGTGTCGTACACCTCGGTGGGGTACCCGTGCCGCTCGGCCCAGCGCAGGTACATGCGCATCAGCTGCTCCGCGAAGTCGGCGGCGTCGACGCCACCGGCCTCGGCACGGATGTTGATCAGCGCCTCGCGGGCGTCGTACTCGCCGGACAGGAGGGTGCGGACCTCCAGCTCCTCGACGGCCTTCTGGAGCGCGACGAGCTCGGTCTCGGCCTCGGCGCGGGTGTCCGCGTCGTCCTCGGCCTCGGCCAGCTCGAACAGCACGCCCAGGTCGTCGATGCGGCCGCGCAGGCCCTCGACCCGGCGCAGTTCACCCTGGAGGAAGGAGAGCCGGCTGGTCACCTTCTGCGCGTTCGCGACGTCGTCCCACAGGGTGGGGGCGGCTGCCTCCTCCTCCAGGACCGCGATGTCGGCCCGGATCTTGTCCAGGTCGAGGACGGCCTCGATCGACCCCATGGTCGTATCGAGGTTCTTGAGCTCTTCGGAAGGATCGACGGCTGCCACGCCCCCCAGGGTAATGGTTCCGGGGGTGGTCATGACGACACCGGGGTCACCCCGCTCGCGAAGGGGCCGGGAGACAGGCCCTACGGAGCCCGCGGGGCGGTGCTGTGCACGGCCGGACGGGCCGGGTGGCCGGGGTCCGGGGCGGTGGCCGCGAAGGCCGTCCAGGCCGCCGCGGCGCCCGCCAGCAGCAGGACGGTGGCCAGCAGGACGGCCAGCAGCCGGCGGCGGCGCAGCAGGGCCTGCCGGTCCCGGCGGTGTCCGGCGGCGCCCGGGGCGGTGCGCTGGGCGCGGGACTCGGCGGCGTACGCGGCCAGCTCGTCCGCCGAGGGGCGGCGCAGGCTGGTGTGGGTGTCCCGGGTGGAGTCGGGGGCGGCCCCGGGGACCAGTGGGACGGCCGGGCCGCGGCGGCGCTTGTGGGTGCCCGGGCCGGCGTCCACCTCTGCGTACACGGCCTCGCCGGGGCTCAGCGCCTCCTCGGCCGGGGCGCGGCCCTGGGACGGGACGGCCAGCACCGGCAGGCCGGCCAGCGAGGGCAGCTGCTCGCGCAGCCGGGTGGCCAGTTCGGCCGCGCGCAGCCGGGAGGCCGGGGCCTTGGCCAGGCACTCGGAGATGATCCGCCACAGCCCGTCCGGCAGGCCGGGGATCGGCGGCACCTGCTCGGTGACGTGCCGGCGCAGCACCGCGCCGGTGTGGCCGCCGCCGAACGGGGTGGAGCCGGCCAGCAGCTCGTACAGCACGGTGGCGAGGGCGTAGATGTCGACGGCGGCGCGCGGTTCCAGGCCCTCGATGATCTCGGGGGCGAGGTAGTCGGGGGTGCCGATGATCCGGGTGGCCCGGGTGCGGCGCGGGGCGTCGACCAGGCGGGCGACGCCGAAGTCGGTGAGCTTGGCGCGCGGGGCGCCGCCCGGGCCGGGGGCGGCGGCGAGGTCGAGCAGGACGTTCTCCGGCTTGACGTCGCGGTGCACGATGCCGGCGGCGTGCGCGGCGGCCAGGCCGTCGGCGACGTCCGCGATGATCGAGGCGGCGGTCTGCGGCGGGAGCGCGCCGTCCCGTTCCAGCCGGGAGCGCAGGTCGGTGCCCTGGACCAGCTCCATCACCAGGGCGAGGTCGCTGCCGTCGACGACCATGTCGCGCACGCCGACCACCCGGGGGTGGTCGAGGCTGGTCAGCGCGGCGCGCTCCTGGACGAAGCGGCCGACCAGCACCTGGTCGGCGGCGAGGTCCTCGCGCAGCAGCTTGACCGCCACCGGACCGTCCGGGCCCTCGCCGAGCCAGACCGTCCCGGCCGAGCCGCGGCCGATCACCTGGTGGACGGTGTACCGGCTGCCGATCTTGCGTGCCAATGCTGCTCCGTGGGCGGCGCGGGAGCGCGCCGGGGGGCCGGCTCGCTCGGTGGGGCGGGACAACAGCGACCAACCTACGCGCCCCGACCCCCCTCGCGGGCCGCCTGAGGGGCCCTGACGGGCACTCTCGGGCGAGAAATCTCGCGAATTGTCGACAAAGCGTCAATCCCGTCGCCCTGGGTGCGGTCCGGAGCCCACCCGGCGTCAGTTCCGCTACTTGCCGAAGACGCTGCTCACCCAGTCGCGCCCGGTGTCGTACCAGCCCACGACGTTGTCCCAGTAGTGCGGCAGCGGTGTGAAGTTCCACAGTGCCACCGCGGCCACGGCCAGCACCAGCAGCACCATCAGACAGCCCTTGAGGCAGCCGAGCCCCGGGATGTACATCCGGTTGCGGCTGCGCGGACGCCGCTCGCGCGGCGGCGCGGGCTCGCGGCGGGCCGGCGGGGGCTCCTCCCGGCGCTGCGGGGGCTCCCGGTGCTGCGGCGCCGGCGGCTCGGCCCGGCGCGGCACCGGGGTCGGCGCCGGCGGCGGCGGGTAGCCGCCCTGCGGCTGCCCGTACCCGGCCGGGGCCTGCCCGTACCCGGCCGGGGCCTGCCGGTAGCCGCCCGGCGGCTGGGGCCGGTCCGGGCCGGCGCCCTGGGCGGGACCGCGCGGACCGGGCCGGCCGGGCTGGCCCCCCTGGCCGGACTGGTAGGGCGGCGGGGCCACCGGCGGCCGCTGCGCGTAGCCGGGCCGCGGGCCCTGCTGCCGGGGGTCCTGGCCGTATCCGGCCGGCGGCTGCTGCTGGTAGCCCGGCGGGTAGCCCTGGCCGGGGTGGCCGCCCGGACCGGCCTGGCCCCCCTGACCGGACTGATAGGGCGGCGGGGCGACCTGCGGCTCCTCGAAGTCCTCCGGGCCGAAGTAGCCGATCTGGGTCTGCTGGTTGCGGTCCCGCGCCGCCCGCAGCTGGGTCTGCCAGGGGTGCGGCGCCTCCTCCTGCGGCGCGACCGGTCCGGCCGGCGGGGGCGGTGGCACGGCGGCGGGCGGCATCACCTGGGTGCGGTCCGCGGCGCCGTACGGGGGCGCGGGCGGCGGCTGGGTGCCCATCACCCGGGTCGCCGCGGCCGGGTCGTACTGCGGGGCGGCCGGGCTCTGGGGCAGCACCTGGGTGCGGTCCTCGCCGAGCGGCCCGCCGGGGACGGTCCCGGGGACGGCCGTCGGCTGCGGGTCCGGCAGCAGCAGCGCGCCGACCGCCAGCGCCGCGTCCACCGCCACCGGGGAGGCGTGCACGCCGACGCCCGCCGCGACCACCCGCAGCGCCCGTGCCAGCGAGGTGGCGCCGGGCCGCTGGGCCGGGTCCTTGCGCAGGCAGCGCTCGATCACCGTCCAGAGCGGTTCGGGCATGGTGCTCGGCCGCTGCGGCTCCTGGGCCAGGTGGGCCTGGAGGACGGCCAGCGGCCCGTCGCCCTGGAACGGCTGACGGCCGGTGACCAGCTCGTACAGCATGATCCCGGCGCCGTAGACGTCGACCGCGGAGGTCTGCGCGCGGCCCTCGGCGGACTCCGGCGCGACGTACGCGGGGGTGCCGACGAACTCGTGGGTGCGGGTGATGCCCGGGGAGTCGGCGAGCCGGGCGATGCCGAAGTCGGTCAGCATCGGGTGCATCTGTTCGACGCCGTCCACCACGCTGGCGGCGAGCAGCACGTTGGCCGGCTTGAGGTCGCGGTGGACGATCCCGTCCGCGTGGCTGGCCGCCAGCGCGTCCGCGACCTGGGCCATCAGCAGGGCGCCCGCGATCGGGCTGAACGGGCCGTTGTCGCGCAGGTAGCGGGCCAGGTCGGGGCCCTCGACCAGGTCCATCACCAGGGCCAGCAGCTCGCCCTCGACGACCAGGTCGCGGACCCGGACGATGTTGGGGTGGGTGAGCCGCAGCAGCAGCGCGCGCTCGCGCAGGAACCGCATCACGACGTCCGGGTCGGCCGCCAGTTCCTCGCGCAGCACCTTGATCGCCACCGGCTGACCGGGCTGGCTGCCGGGCACCTGGACGTCGGGGCGCACCCGGCCACGCCAGACGGTACCGGTCGCACCCCGGCCGAGGGTCTCCTCAAGCAGATACTTGCTGCCGACTGGCCGCACCTGTCGCACTCCTCGCCGTGCCGCCCGCGCGGGGCGCTCCTCCGCCGGTGCGGTGAGCCTGCCGGGCCCGTGTTGCGGCCACTCTAACCGGGTCCGTTCCGGTTTCTCAGGCGACCGGCAGGCCATCCGAGCAGGGTTGGGGGACTTCCCCTAGGGGAGTCCCCGGAGCCGGTCGGCGGGCTCCGCCACCGGGGCGTCACGGCAGCGGTTGACCTGACTCTCCGTCGCCTTCACCATGTCGATGATCGCAAGATCGTCAAATCCGGTACCGTGCGCCGACTGTCCGTGACGGATGGCAGGATGGACACTCGCCACTCGTGTGGCCCAAGGCCCGCCGTCGCCGCCGGCGCGCCCGCGGCGACACCGGGCAGCGGTACCAGGCTTCACACCAGCAGAAGGGACCCGCGGGCGAGATGCAGATCCGGCTGACCGTCCTCCGACCGCGCAGCGGCCCGACCGCCGCCGGCTCCGCCATCCCCTACGTGGACGTGCTGGTCACCGCCCCCGTCGGCACCGCGCTCGGTGCCCTCGCGGGCGCGCTCGCGGGCGCCGTCGGCGTGCGCGGGCCCCGGTCCGCCACCCATGTGCACCTCTACGCCGGGGCGCACCGGGTGGACGAACACACCCTGCTCGGCCACCCCCCGCTGCTCGACGGCGCCGTCCTCAGCCTCAACGAGCCGGACCCGACCGCCGACGACCCCGACGACACCCCCGCCGCCGCCGAACTGCGCGTGGTCGGCGGCCCGGACGCCGGCGGTGTGCACCGGCTGCACGGCCGGGAGATCCGGATCGGCCGCTCCGGCGAGGCCGACGTCCCGCTCGACGACCCGGACGTCTCCCGCCTGCACCTCGCCCTGCACCTCGCCGAGGACGGCCGGGTCACCGTCCGTGACCTCGGCTCCACCAACGGCACCACCCTGGACGGCCGGCTCGTCCCGCCCGGCCCGCCCGAGGAGGCCGTCCCGCTGGAGGCCGGCGCGCTGCTGCGGATCGGCGAGTCCACCCTGCAACTGGCCCAGCCCGAGCGGCCGGAGAGCCCCGCGGCGGCCCGCGCCGCGCTGCCCGACGGCCACGGCCACCTCCAGCTCGCCGCCCCGGCCCCGGTCCGGCCCGCGCCGCCCGTCGTCGAACCGCCGGCCGGCCCCGAACCCGCCGCCGGGCGCGGCCGCGGCCTGCTCTCGCTGCGGCTCGGCCGCACCGCCGAGCCGCCCGAGGAGAGCGCCGAGCGCCACCACGCGGCCGTCCGGCACCGCCAGGCCGCCGCCCAGCGCGAACGCTGGCCCGACCTCGCCACCCTGCTGCTCAACGCCGTCGGCCCCGGCCCCCGGCTCTGGGAGCGCGGCCCCGGCCACCCCGACGCACTCACCCTGCGCCTCGGCACCGCCGACCGGCCCGGCGGCCCCGGCACCACGCCCGGCACGCTGCTGCCCGCCGTCCCGGTCACCCTCGACCTCCAGACCGCCGGCAGCCTCGGCCTCAGCGGCCCGCGCGAGCGCCTCGACGCGCTCACCCGCGCCGTCGTCGCCCAGCTCGCCGCGCTGCACCCGCCGACCGGCCTCAGCCTCGTCGTGGTCGACGCCGACCCCGCCCGCAGCCCCGAGGACCGCGCCGACACCTGGGCCTGGGCCCTCTGGCTGCCCCACCTGCGCCCCGCCGAGGGCCAGGACTGCCGCCTGCTGCTCGGCCTCGACGACGACCAGGCCACCGCACGGCTCACCGAGCTCACCGCCCGGCTCAGCGGCCCCGTCGGCCTCGGCGGCCACCCCGCCACCGTGGTCGTGGTCGACGGCCGCCCCGCCACCGAGGCCGCCCGGCAGGCGCTCGACCTGCTGCTGCGGCAGGGCCCGGCCGTCGGCATCTTCCCGATCTGCCTCGCCGAACAGCCCGAACTGCTCCCCCGCGGCCTCGGCGCCACCGCGCTGATCACCGGCGAGGTCGGCACCCACCTCTCCCTCGACCGCCCGGTCGCCCGCGGCCGGGAGACCCTGCACGAGGTCTCGCTGGACGCCGTCTCCGACGCCTGGGCCGAGCGGCTCGCCCGGCTCCTCGCCCCGCTGCGCGAGGCCGCCCCGGCCGCCCGCGGCCCGCTGCCCGACGCCCTGCGCCTGCTCGACCTGCTCCAGCTCGACACCGTCACCCCGGCCAAGCTGTCCGCCCGCTGGGCCGCGCACGCCGGCGGCATCGGCGCCGCCACCGCCCTACTCGGCACCACCCGGGACGAGCTCTGCACCCTCGACCTCGCCGACCCCGAACTCGCCCTGCCCTCCCCCGACCCCGGCGGCCCGCACCTGCTGATCGGCGGCGCCCGCGGCTCCGGCAAGACCGAACTGCTGCGCACCCTGGTCGCCTCGCTCGCCGTCTCCGAACGGCCCGAACGGCTGGCCGTCACCCTCGTCGAGGGCCGGGCCACCGAGGACGGCCTGGACGGCTGCACCGAGCTGCCGCACGTCACCGGCCTCGTCAACGCCGCCACCGACCCCCGGGGCGCACTGCTCGCGGCCGAGGCCCTGGAGGACGAACTCGCCCTGCGGGAGCAGCTGTTCGACGGCCTGGACTTCGCCTCCTGGCACGCCGCCCGCATCCTGGACGACCGGGCCGAGGACACCGACGACCGTCCGGCCGCCGTCCCCGTCCCCGCGGCCGTCGGAGCCTCCTCCGCCGCCGCCACCGCGAAGATCGTCCACCCGCGCAGCGGCGACGCCCCGCGGCCGGCCGCCTCCCCCGCGGCCTCCGCCCCCTGTCCCGCCCGGCTGATCGTCGTCGTCGACGACTACGACGCCCTGCTCTCCCCCACCTCCCCGGCCGGCCGCCCGCTCGCCCGCGCGCTCGCCGCCGTCGCCCGCCGCGGCGGCCCGCTCGGCGTCCACCTCGCGATCACCACCGGCCGCCCCGAGGACAGCGCCGGCACCGAGGTCGACGAGGCCGCCCTGCTCCGGATCGCGCTGCGCACCGAGGACCCGGCCGACTCCGACCTCCTCATCCACCTCGGCGACGCGGCCGCCCTCCCCGAGGACACCCCCGGCCGCGGCTACCTCCGGCTCCCCGACGGCGGCGTCACCGCCTTCCAGACCGCCCGCATCAGCGGCCGCATCCCGCGCACCGCCACCCTGCGCCCCACCGTCGTCGCCATAGACCCCCTCCAACTCGGCGCCCCACCCGCCCGCCGCCCCGTCCGCGAACTCGGCAACGGCCCCACCGACCTGGCCCTCCTCGCGAGCGCCCTCCAACGCGCCGCCCGCCACTGACCCGCCGCACACCCCGAGCGCCCCGGCGGCCCGGGGAAGCGGAAGGGGCCCGCGTCCGTGGACGCGGGCCCCTTCCGTTCAGCCTTCCGTTCAGCCGACCGTCAGCGCATCGTGCCGGTGCGCAGCAGGGTGCGGATGACGCGCATGGCCACCGACAGGCTGGACAGCTCGTAGTTGTCCGAACCCCTTATGTCGTCGAGGGTGCTCTTGGCGCGGTTCAGCAGGGTGCCGTTGAGCTCCGCCCAGGCGGTGTAGCGCTCCTCCGGGGTGGCGCCCTCGGGGCCGCAGGCGAGGATGTCGGCGGTCAGGGTGGCGTGGGCCGCGAAGAGGTCCTCGCGGATCGCCGCCCGGGCCATCGACGACCAGCGGTCGGTCCGGGGGAGCTCGATGATGCGGTCGAGCAGGTGGGTGATCTGGAGGCGGTCGGCGAGGTCGTAGTAGAGCTCGGCGACGTCCGTCACGTCCTTGCCGGACCGGTCCGCGACCTCGGTGATGTCCAGGGTCGGGAAGGTCGAGGAGAGGCCGGCGATCCGGGTGGCCAGCTCCTCGGGCACGCCGGCCGCGGCGAGCTCGTTGTACACGGACTCGAACCAGGTCAGGTCCTCGCCGCGCAGCGGCTTGGGCAGCGAGCCCCAGACCTGGTTGACCCGGTCGTGGAAGAACGCGATGGTGCCGGCGATGTCGAGCGGCTGGCGGCGGTTGTTGAGCATCCACCGGGTGGCGCGCTCGACGAGGCGCCGCGAGTGCAGCCGCATCTTGGTCTGGGCCCGGGCCGGGACCTGGTTGTCCAGGCCCTCGATCGAGGACCAGATCTCCTCCAGGCCGAACACGGCCCGCGCGGCGGTGTGGGTCCGGGCGATCTCCTCGTAGGTCGCGCCGGTCTCCTCCTTCAGGCGGAAGGCGAAGGTGCAGCCACCGCGGTTGATCGTGTCGTTGACGATCAGGGTGGTGATGATCTCGCGGCGCAGCGCGTGGTTGTCGATCGCGTCGGCGAACCGGGCCCGCAGCGCGCTCGGGAAGTACTCGTGCAGCGCGGTGCGGAAGTACGGGTCGTCGGGCAGCTCGGTGGCGAGCAGCTCGTCGGCCAGCGTGATCTTGGTGTACGCGAGGAGCACGGACAGCTCGGGCTGCGACAGGCCGCGGCCGTTCTGCTGCCGGTCACGGATCTGGCGCTCGGTGGGCAGGAACTCCAGGCCCCGGTCGAGCTGGCCGGCCGCCTCCAGGCGGTTGATCATCCGCGAGTGGACGTTGACCATGCTGTGCGCCTGGGCGACGGCGTTGGCCAGCACCACGTTCTGCGCGTAGTTGTTGCGCAGCACCAGGTGGCCGACCTCGTCGGTCATCTCGGCCAGCAGGACGTTGCGCTGCTTGACCGTCATGTCGCCCTCGGCGACGACCTGGTTGAGCAGGATCTTGATGTTGACCTCGTGGTCCGAGGTGTCCACGCCGGCCGAGTTGTCGATGGCGTCGGTGTTGATCCAGCCGCCGGCGCTCTCCGGCCCGCCGGCCGCCGCGTACTCGATGCGGCCGAGCTGGGTGCAGCCGAGGTTGCCGCCCTCGCCGATGACCCGGGCCCGGACCTGCTCGCCGTTGACGCGGATGGCGTCGTTGGCCTTGTCGCCGACCTCGGCGTTGGTCTCGGTGGAGGCCTTGACGTAGGTGCCGATGCCGCCGTTCCAGAACAGGTCGACGGGCGCCTGGAGGATGGCCTTCATCAGCTCGGCCGGGGTGAGCCGGGCGTCCTCGATGCCGAGCGCGGCCCGGACCTGCGGGGTCAGCTGGATCGACTTGGCGCTGCGCGGGAAGACGCCGCCGCCGGCCGAGATCAGCGACTTGTCGTAGTCGTCCCAGGAGCTGCGCGGCACGTCGAACAGGCGACGGCGCTCGGCGAACGAGACCGCCGCGTCCGGGTTGGGGTCGAGGAAGATGTGGCGGTGGTCGAAGGCGGCGACCAGGCGGATGTGCTCGCTGAGCAGCATGCCGTTGCCGAAGACGTCGCCGGACATGTCGCCGATGCCGATGACGGTGAAGTCCTCGGTCTGGGTGTCGACGCCGAGCTCGCGGAAGTTGCGCTTGACCGACTCCCAGGCGCCGCGGGCGGTGATGCCCATGCCCTTGTGGTCGTAGCCGGCCGAGCCGCCGGAGGCGAACGCGTCGCCCAGCCAGAAGCCGTACGACTCGGCGACGCCGTTGGCGATGTCGGAGAAGGTCGCGGTGCCCTTGTCGGCGGCGACGACCAGGTAGGTGTCGTCCTCGTCGTGGCGGACCACGTCGGCCGGGTGCACGACCTCGCCGCCGACCAGGTTGTCGGTGATGTCCAGCAGCGCGGAGATGAACGTCTTGTACGAGGAGACGCCCTCGGCCAGCCAGGCGTCGCGGTCCACCGACGGGTCCGGCAGCTGCTTGGCGACGAAGCCGCCCTTGGCGCCGACCGGCACGATGACGGTGTTCTTGACCATCTGCGCCTTGACCAGGCCCAGGATCTCGGTGCGGAAGTCCTCACGGCGGTCGGACCAGCGCAGACCACCGCGGGCGACCTTGCCGAAGCGCAGGTGGACGCCCTCGACCTGGGGCGAGTAGACCCAGATCTCGAACGCCGGGCGCGGGGCCGGCAGGTCCGGGATGGCCTTCGGGTCGAACTTCATCGACACGTAGGAGTGCCACGCGCCGGAGCCGTCGTGCTGGAAGAAGTTGGTCCGCAGGGTGGCCGTGATGAGGTGCAGGAAGGAGCGCAGGATGCGGTCCTCGTCCAGCGAGACGACCTCGTCGAGCGCGCCGGCCAGCTCCTCCAGGATGCCCTCGGTCAGCTCGGCGGCACCCGAGCGGTGGCTCGGGCTCAGTCGGGCCTCGAACAGGTTGACCAGCAGGCGGGTGGTGTGGGTGTTGTTGCGGAGCGCGTCCTCCATGTAGTCCTGGGAGAACGTGGAGCCCGCCTGGCGCAGGTACTTGGCGTACGCGCGCAGCATCATCGCCTGCCGCCAGCTCAGCCCGGCGGTCAGCACCAGCTCGTTGAAGCCGTCGTTCTCGGCCAGGCCGGTCCAGGTGGCGGCGAAGGTCTCCTGGAAGCGCTCGCGCGCCTCGTCGGTGAGCTCGGTGGCCTCGCGCAGCTTCAGGCCGAAGTCGTACACCCACGCGGTGGTGCCGTCGGAGCGGCGCAGCGCGTACGGGTGCTCGTCCAGCACCTCGACGCCCAGACGCTGGAGCACCGGCAGGACCTCGGTGAGCGAGATCGGGCCGCCGACCCGGTAGATCTTGAAGCGGCGCTCGTCGTCGCCGGCGCCGACCGGCTGGTACAGGTTGAGGCGGAAGTCGCCCTCGCCGTGCAGCGACTCGATCTGCTTGAGGTCGGAGACGGCGGTGCGCGGCGGGAAGTCGGCGCGGTAGCCGTCGGGGAAGGCGTTGCCGTACTTGTGGCCGAGCTCGGCGGCCTTCTCCTCGCCCAGCTCCAGGTGCAGCTGGTCGTGGAAGCCGTCCATCCAGAACCGGGCGGCCTCGGCCAGCCGGCCCTCGATCCGCTCGATGTCGGCGTCGGTGAGGTGCGGCAGCTCGGTGCCCGGGGCGACCCGGACGACGAAGTGCAGACGGGTCAGCACCGACTCGGTGGCGTACACCGTGTAGTCGATGGTGGCGCCGTTCAGCTCCGTCTTGAGGATGTCGGTGAGCAGCAGCCGGATCCGGGTGGTGTACCGGTCGCGCGGCAGGTAGATGAAGGCCGAGAAGTAGCGGCCGTACTCGTCCTGACGCAGGAAGAGCCGGAGCTTACGGCGCTCCTGGAGGTAGAGCACGCTGGTGGCGATGGAGAGCAGTTCGGAGGCCGCGGTCTGGAACATCTCGTCCCGCGGGAAGGTCTCCATGATCTGCAGCAGGTCGCGGCCGTCGTGGCTCTCGCTGGAGAAGCCGGAGCCGTCCAGGACCTCCTGGACCTTGCGGCGCACGACCGGGATCCGGGTGACCGACTCGGTGTACGCGGCGGAGGAGAACAGGCCGAGGAAGCGGCGCTCGCCGACCGGCTCGCCGGCGGCGTTGAACTTCTTGACGCCGACGTAGTCGAGGTAGGCCGGGCGGTGCACGGTGGAGCGGCTGTTGGCCTTGGTCAGGACGAGCAGCTTCTTCTCGTGGGCCTTGGCGCGGACCGGCGCGGAGAGGCGGCCGAAGGCCTCGCTGACCGAGTGGTGGCGGTCGTCGCGGCTGTGCGGGTCGGCGCGCAGGATGCCCAGGCCGGTCCCGGCGACGGCCTTGAGGACCTCCTCGCCCTCGTGCTCGACCAGGTCGTACTCGCGGTAGCCGAGGAAGGTGAAGTGGTCGTCGGCGAGCCAGCGCATCAGCTCCCAGGCCTCGCCGACCTCCTGCTCGGCCAGGCCGGTCGGGGGCTCCTCGGCCAGCTCGTCGGCCAGGCGCAGCGCGCTCTCGCGCATCTTGCCCCAGTCCTCGACGACCTCGCGGACGTCGCCGAGCACCCGGCGCAGGTTGGTCTCGATCGAGCGCAGGTCCTCGCGGTCGGTCTCGCGGTCGATCTCGATGTGCATCCACGACTCGACGGTCGCGTCGGCGGGCCACTCGGCGCCGGCGGCCTGGCTGCGGGAGCAGGCGTCGACGTCCAGGATCTCCAGCAGCTTGCCGGTGATGTCACGGCGGACGACCAGCTGGGGGTGGATCACGATGTGGATCGCGCGGTCCTGGCGGGACAGCTCGTTGGTGACGGAGTCGACCAGGAAGGGCATGTCGTCGGTGACGACCTCGACCACGGTGTGGCCGCAGGACCAGCCGTTCTCCTCGACCGAGGGGGTGTGGACCCGCACCTCGGCGGTGCCCTGCGGGCGCTTGAGGCCCAGCCGGTAGTGGGAGGCGGCCGCGCCGTAGACGTCGACCGGGTCGCGGTCGACCAGGTCCTCGGGCGCGGTGTGGAGGTAGTAGTGGTGCAGGTACGCGGTCAGAGCGCCGTTGCTCAGACCCTCCCCCGGCGCCGCTCCCCCCACCTGGCTGTTCTCAGCGGCTGCGGCTGCCTTCTTGAGCAGTTCGGCCTTGGCTGCGTCCAGCTTGGTCTGCATGACTTCTTGGCTCCTGTCGCGCGCCGTTGCGTGACTCGGTGGTGTGTGGATGTGCACCGACGGGTCTTCCGCAATCCTGCCGCACCATCCGATGGAAAGGTTCCATGGCGCGCATGAAACACCTTCACAGCGGGTAGGACGAGTCATTCGGCCTGCGAAGCCACCCGACGACGCCGCCCAGCCTAACCGGATCAATCGAAGGTGGACAGGGACAGGGAGGCGCAAACCTGCAGGATGATCGGTCCGTCCTGGACACCATGTCCAAACCGGAACCTCGCGTTCGCCATCAGCCCATGTGAGGGTAGCCGTGGCGTACGGGCGGGACGAAGGTCTCCTTGATCGAGCGGGCCGAGGTCCAGCGCAGCAGGTTCTGGGCGGCGCCCGCCTTGTCGTTGGTCCCGGAGGCCCGACCACCGCCGAAGGGCTGCTGGCCGACCACCGCGCCGGTCGGTTTGTCGTTGATGTAGAAGTTTCCGGCGGTGAACCGCAGTTCCTCCACAGCCTGGGCGATGGCGTAACGATCCTGCGCGATCACCGAGCCGGTCAGGCCGTACGGTGCGCCCTTGTCGACCCGGCCGAGCACGTCCGCCCAGCGGGAATCCTCGTAGACGTGGACAGCCAGGATCGGGCCGAAGTACTCCGTCCGGAAGATCTCGCCCCGGTGGTCGGAGGAGACCAGCACGGTCGGCCGGACGAACCAGCCGATCGCGTCGTCGTACTGGCCGCCGGCCGCCAGCTCGATCGTCGGGTCGGCCTTGGCCCGCTCGATGGCGTCCCGGTTCTTCTCGAAGGCCCGACGGTCGATCAGGGCCCCCATGAAGTTGGACAGGTCGGTCACGTCGCCCACCGTGAGGGCGTCCACCTCGGCCAGGAAGTCGTCCTTGATCCGCTGCCAGAGGCTGCGCGGCAGGTAGGCGCGGGAGAGCGCCGAGCACTTCTGGCCCTGGTACTCGAACGCGCCGCGGATCAGCGCGGTCTTCAGGATCTCCGGGTCGGCCGAGCGGTGGGCCAGCAGGAAGTCCTTGCCGCCGGTCTCGCCGACGATCCGCGGGTACGTCCGGTAGCCGCCGATGTTGGCGCCGATCGTCTGCCAGAGCGACTGGAAGGTGGCGGTGGAGCCGGTGAAGTGCAGCCCCGCCAGCGCCGGGTCGGCGAGGGCGACCGCGGAGAGCTGGAGGCCGTCGCCGGTGACCAGGTTGATCACCCCGGGCGGCAGGCCGGCCGCCTCCAGCAGCCGCATCAGGTGGTGCGCGGCCAGGGTCTGGGTCGGCGCCGGCTTCCACACCACGGTGTTGCCCATCAACGCGGGCGCGGTGGGCAGGTTGCCGGCGATCGCGGTGAAGTTGAACGGGGTGACGGCGTAGACGAAACCTTCCAGCGGGCGGTGGTCGGTGCGGTTCCAGACGCCCGGCGAGGAGATCGGCTGGTCGGCCAGGATCTGCCGGGCGAAGTGGACGTTGAACCGCCAGAAGTCGATCAGCTCGCAGGCGGAGTCGATCTCGGCCTGCTGCGCGGTCTTCGACTGGCCGAGCATGGTGGCCGCGTTGAGGGTCTCCCGCCAGGGCCCGGCCAGCAGGTCGGCGGCGCGCAGGAAGACCGCCGCCCGGTCGTCGAAGGAGAGCGAGCGCCACTCCCGGCCGGCGGCCAGCGCCGCGTCCACCGCCGCGCGGGCGTCCTCCCGGGTGGCGTTGCCGAGCACGCCCAGCTTGGCGGCGTGGTGGTGCGGCTGGACGACCTCGATCCGCTCGCCGCCGCCGAACCGCTGCTCGCCGCCGATGGTCATCGGCAGCGGGACCTGCTCGGCCGCCAGCTCGTCCAGCCGCCGGACCAGCCGGGTCCGCTCCGGGCTCGCGGGCGCGTAGCCCAGCACCGGCTCGTTGACCGGGGTCGGCACCTGGGTGACTGCGTCGATGGGCATGGCGGCTCCGTCCTACTGGCGGCTCGGCCTGGTCCACGCGACAGGCCGTAGTCCAGCCTGACCAGCCACCGGGGGATCCGCCCGTCGGGACACGCGGGCGGCGGACGTGGCGCCCGCCACGTCCGCACGCCTGTCTCCGGGCTGCTCGGCCCCGCCGGCCCGCTCAGCCCACGATCCGGCCCGCTCAGCCCACGATCCGGCTCGCGATCCGGCCGGCCAGCTCGACCGCCTCGGCCAGGGTGTCCACCACCGGCACGCCGACCGGCTCCAGCTTCTCCCGGGTGTGCGAGCCGCCGGTGTACAGCACGGCGTACGCACCCGCGCTCAGCGCCGCCCGGGCGTCGTCCGCGGCATCGCCGATCAGCACCGTCCGGCCCGGGTGCACCCCGTCGCCGAGCGCGGCCAGGTGCCGGACCAGGTGCTCCGCCTTCTGCCCGCCGGACGGGCCGCTGCGGCCGTCCACCCGCAGGAACTGGGCGGTCAGGCCGAAGCCCTCGACCACCGGCAGCAGCCGGTCGTGCTCGTACATCGACAGCAGGGACTGGCTGTGCCCGGCCGCCCGCCAGCCGTCCATCAGCTCGCGCGCGCCCTCGGTCAGCCCGCAGGCCTCCCGCAGCTCGTGGTAGCGGTCGTGGAAGGCGGTGTCCAGCCGCAGCCACTCGGCCTCGGACGGCATCCGGCCGAGCAGCCGTTCGTAGAAGCGGGGGATCGGGACCTCGTACTGCTCGCGGTACTCCTGCATGGTCATCGGGCCGACGCCGATGGTCGCGAACGCGGCGTTGCTCGCGCCGAGCACCGCCTCCATGTCGTGAAAGAGCGTGCCGTTCCAGTCCCAGACGATGTGAGTACGCACGTCAGGAACGGTAACCCCGGCCACCGACACACCGGTAGGACGGGGCTCACCCGAGGGGCTCACGCGCCGGGCAACCGCCTCAGGCCAGCAGCGAGGGGATCTCCTGGGTGGCGAACCAGAGCAGGTCGTGGTCCTCGGCGCCGTCCACGGTGAACTGGGCGTCCTGGTCGCCCGCGTCGGCCGCGGCCACCGCCGCCACCGCCGCCGTGACGTCCTCGACCACCTCCGCGTCGGCCACGTCCGCGTGCACCGCCGCCGCCTTCGCCAGCCGCACCGGTCCGCTCAGCACCACCCGGCCGAGCGAGGCCTGGTCCTGGTACTCGTCGCCGGGGAACGGCCGCACCGCCGCGTCGGCCACGTCCAGCGCCACCACGACCCGGCGGCGCGGAGCGTCCGGGTCGGCGGCCAGCAGCCGCAGCGAGGACTGCGCGGCCCGGTTCAGGGCCGCGTACTCCAGCTCCTCCAGGTCGTCGCTGACGTACCACTCGCGCAGCGCCGGGGTCACCGCGTACGCCGCGGACTGATCCAGCGAGCCGCCCGGGTGCGCCGCCGCCAGGCCGTTCAGGGTGGTGGGCACGTACACGCGCATCGGTGGCACTCTCCGGTTCGTCCAGCGGGGTTCGTCCAGCGGCACAGCTTCCAGCGCCCCAAGAATATGCGCCGCGGGGCCGCCCGTGATCACCCCGACCCGAATCAGCGGGCCGTCCGCAGGGCCTCCCGGCTGGTCCGCAGGGCGCTCTCCAGCACCGCGCCGCGCCGGGACGGGTCCATCATGTTCGGGCCCATCACGGCCAGGTCGGCGAGGGTCGGCGCGAGCAACCGCACCCGGACGCCCTCGGCCCGCAGCTGGGCGGCCTCGCGCAGCAGCTGGTGGGTGACGGCGCGGCGGTAGCGGCTGACCAGCTGGGCCAGCACCCCGCGCGGGAAGTCCCGGGCCCGCCACTCGCGCAGCGCGGCGAGGGTGCCGCGCCCGGTGCGGCCGTCGCCGTCGGCCGGGGCGGTGGGCGGGCCGTCGGCCGGGGTGGGCGGGTCGTCGGCCTGAGCGGTGGGCGGGAGCAGCCGCAGGGCCATCGGGGCGAGCACGTACACCTCGTCCAGGCCGCGGCCGAGCATCAGGTCGGCGTTGGTGGCCGACCAGCAGCCGCCGTCCACGTACGCCGAGCCGTTCAGCCGGACCGGTGCGAACCAGCCGGGGATCGCGCAGGAGGCCATCACCGCGTCGGCCACGGCGACCGCCGGGGCGTCCGGGTCGCCGAAGACCACCCGGTGGCCGCTGCGGTAGTCCACGGCCGCCACCCGCAGTGCCGAGCAGTCCGGCGCCGCGCCGCCCCGGCCACGGTCCGCGTCCCGGCCGGCCCGGTGGTCGCCGTCCGGGCCGCCGTTCACGCCGCCGGCCAGGCCGCCGGTCAGGCCGCCGTCGGAGCCGCCCTCCCCGGCCTGGGCAGCGGGCCAGCCGCCCGGGCCGAGCAGGCCGCGCACCAGCTCGCCGACCGGGGCCAGCGAGCCGCGGCCGTGCGGCGCCATCGCCGACACCATGGTCAGCAGCGGGTACGTCCGCGGGTGCCGGACGGCGTCCAGCAGCAGGTCGGGCGAGCCGATGCCGACCCGCGGGCGGGGCGGCATCGCTCCGCCGACGGCCGTGTCGTAGTCGAACGCCACCCCGGCCAGCGGGCCGTCGGTGATCGGCAGGCCGCGCTGGTGGTCGCGCAGCTGCTCGGCGTGCACCCCGCCGGCCAGCAGCGCGGCGAGGATCGCCCCCGCCGAGGTGCCGAGCAGGACGTCCGCGCCGCCCGGCTGCCGCCCGGTGGCCTCCTCGACGGCGCAGAGCGCGCCGATCGTCCAGGCGGCGCCGAGCATCCCGCCGCCGCCCAGCACCAGGCCGCGCCGGGGAGTGCCCTCGGCGGTCGGGGCGCTGCCCGCGGCCGCCGGGGACGGCACCGCCGCTGTCCGTGTGGTCATACCGGCCGCCCGTCGTCATGGGGCCGTCAGGCCCCTGCGGTTCCCGGTCCGGCTTCCGATGGTGCGCGCGGCCGGCCGGGCGGCGCAACGGGGGCGTTGGGGCGGGGCCACCCGGTCCGCCGAACCGGGGCGTCCCCTTTCGGACCGTACGGCCCGCCGCCGCACGTCAACCGGGCAGCCTCCGGCCCGGACGGCCGGCCTGTCGCCGCATGGGCCCGTTCCCCCGGATAGGTGAACTTTCCGGCGGTGCCGGAGCACCGCGCAAACCCCTTGCCGCCCCGCGCGAGGCACCGCTAGCAAGGGTCCGCTCGTACTCGCACCATCCGCTCGAGGAGCCGACCGTGACCATGACCCACCGGTGTTCCCGCGCCACCCGGCCGACCACCCAGCCGACCACCCAGCCGACCGGCCAACCGGCCGCCCGGGTGGACGCCCGACCGCACCGCCGGCCGTGCACCGCCACCCCGGACCCGGCCGGGCGCCGACCGCGCCACCCGCGCGCCGCCTGCACCGCCGCGCCCGGCCCCGACCTCCGCCAACTGGCCTCCCGGTTCGCCCACCAGCTGGTCGAGGTGCTCACCGGCGCCCGGCCCTCCGGTCAGCTGATGCGGCACACCACGCTGCACGGCTACGGCCAGCTCGCCTCGCTGGTCCGGGTCGGCGTGCTGCGCCGGGGCGGGGTGACCGACCGGCCCCGGCTCGGCCCGGTGCACGACCGGTCACCCTCGCCGGACGCGGTCGAGGCCTGCGTCCGGGTCGACCTCGGCCGCCGGCACCACATGGTGGCCTTCCGGCTGGAGCAGTGCGGCCCGGCCGGGCAGTGGCAGTGCACCGCCGTGGAGGCCCGGTGAACCCGACGACCGGACGGCGGGCCGGGACGGCGCAGGGCGCCGCCCCCGTCCGGGAGCGGCGCCCTGCGTGGCGTGCCGTGTGGTGTGCTGCCGCCTGCTCAGGCCTTGCGGCGGCGGCCCTTGGCCGACTTGGCGGCCTTGCGGCGCTCGGCGCGGGTCAGCCCGTCGCCCTCGTCCTCCGGCGCCAGGTCCTCGAAGTCGCCCTCGATGACACCGCCGCCGACCTCGTCCGAGGGGGCCGTGTAGTGCAGCCGCTGCGGCTTCGGGGCCTCCAGGCCCTTGGCCTTGATCTCCGGGCGGGCGGCGTCCTTCTCCAGCTTGTCGAGCAGCACCTCGGCGTCCTCGACCGGGACCTCCTCGACCTGCTGCTCGACCTGGACCTCCAGGTTGAACAGGTAGCCGACGGACTCCTCCTTGATGCCCTCCATCATCGCGGTGAACATGTCGAAGCCCTCGCGCTGGTACTCGATCAGCGGGTCGCGCTGCGCCATGGCCCGCAGGCCGATGCCCTCCTGGAGGTAGTCCATCTCGTAGAGGTGCTCGCGCCAGCGGCGGTCCAGCACCGACAGGACGACCCGGCGCTCCAGCTCGCGCATGATCTCCTCGCCGAGCTGGTCCTCGCGGGCGCCGTACTGCGCCTGGATGTCCTCCTGGACGGCCTTGGTCAGGAACTCGGGGGTCAGCCCGGCGCTGCCGCCGGCCTCCTCCTCCAGCTCCTCCAGGTCCAGGGTGACCGGGTAGAGCTGCTTGAGCGCGGTCCAGAGCTTCTCCAGGTCCCAGTCGTCCTCGAAGCCCTCGCCGGTGGCCGCCTTGACGTAGGCCTCGACGGTGTCGTCCATGAAGTGGCCGACCTGCTCCTGGAGGTCCTCGCCCTCCAGCACGCGGCGGCGCTCGCCGTAGATGACCTCGCGCTGGCGGTTGAGCACCTCGTCGTACTTGAGGACGTTCTTGCGGATCTCGAAGTTCTGCTGCTCGACCTGGGTCTGCGCGGAGGCGATCGCCCGGGTGACCATCTTGGACTCGATCGGCACGTCCTCGGGCACGTTGGCCATCGACAGCACGCGCTCGACCATGCCGGCCTTGAACAGGCGCATCAGGTCGTCGCCCAGCGACAGGTAGAAGCGGGACTCACCCGGGTCGCCCTGACGGCCGGAACGGCCGCGCAGCTGGTTGTCGATCCGGCGGGACTCGTGCCGCTCGGTGCCGAGGACGTAGAGGCCACCGGCCTCCTTGACCTCGTCCTGCTCCGCCTTGACCGAGGCCTTGGCCTTCTCCAGGGCGGCCGGGAACGCGGCCTCGTACTCCTCCGGGGTGTCCGTCGGGGTCAGCCCGCGCTGCGCCAGCTCGGCGGCGGCGAGGTGGTCGGCGTTGCCGCCCAGCATGATGTCGGTGCCACGGCCGGCCATGTTGGTGGCGACGGTGACGGCGCCCTTGCGGCCGGCCTGCGCGACGATCTGCGCCTCGCGCTCGTGGTGCTTGGCGTTCAGCACCTCGTGCGGGATCCCGCGCTTGCGCAGCTCCTGCGACAGGTACTCGGACTTCTCGACCGACACGGTGCCGACCAGCACCGGCTGGCCCTTCTCGTGCTTCTCGGCGATGTCCTCGACCACGGCGGCGAACTTGGCCGGCTCCGACTTGTAGATCAGGTCGGGCTGGTCGATGCGCAGCGGCGTCTTGTTGGTGGGGATCGGCACCACGCCGAGCTTGTAGATCTGGTGGAACTCGGCGGCCTCGGTGGTGCCGGTACCGGTCATGCCCGCGAGCTTCTCGTACAGGCGGAAGAAGTTCTGCAGGGTGATGGTGGCCAGCGTCTGGTTCTCGTTCTGGACCTCCACCCCCTCCTTCGCCTCGATCGCCTGGTGCATGCCCTCGTTGTAGCGACGGCCGGCCAGGATGCGGCCGGTGTGCTCGTCGACGATCATGACCTCGCCGTTCATGACGACGTAGTCCTTGTCCGCCTTGTACAGCTCCTTGGCCTTGATGGCGTTGTTCAGGAAGCCGACCAGCGGGGTGTTCACCGACTCGTAGAGGTTGTCGATGCCGAGGTAGTCCTCGACCCGGGTGACGCCCTCCTCCAGGATGCCGACCGTGCGCTTCTTCTCGTCGACCTCGTAGTCGCGGTCGATCTTCAGGCGCTGCACCAGCTTGGCGAAGTCGGCGTACCACTTGGTCGCCTGGTCGGCCGGGCCGGAGATGATCAGCGGGGTGCGGGCCTCGTCGATGAGGATCGAGTCGACCTCGTCGACGACCGCGAAGTTGTGGCCGCGCTGGACGAGTTCGTCCTTCGACCAGGCCATGTTGTCGCGCAGGTAGTCGAAGCCGAACTCGTTGTTGGTGCCGTACGTGATGTCCATCGCGTACTGCTGCTTGCGCTCGGCGGGCGTCATGTTGGCCAGGATCACGCCGACTTCGAGGCCGAGGAAGCGGTGCACCCGGCCCATCCACTCCGAGTCGCGCTCGGCGAGGTAGTCGTTGACGGTGATCAGGTGAACGCCCTTGCCGGTGAGCGCGTTCAGGTACGCGGGCAGGGTGCCGACGAGGGTCTTGCCCTCACCGGTGCGCATCTCGGCGACGTACCCGTAGTGCAGGGCCGCGCCACCCATGAGCTGGACGTCGTAGTGCCGCTGGCCGAGCACGCGCTTGGCGGCCTCGCGGACGGTGGCGAACGCCTCGGGGAGGATGTCGTCCAGGCTCTCGCCGTCCGCGAGTCGCTGCTTGTACTCGTCGGTCAGCGCGCGCAGCTCGGCGTCGGTGAGGTTGACGAAGTCCTCTTCGATGGAGTTGACCTGGGCAGCAATCCGCTGCAGCTTGCGAAGGATCTTGCCTTCGCCGGCGCGCAGGATCTTGTCGAAGACGGACACTTGAGCGGGCTCCTTGCCTGTATTGGCACTGGACGACTGCACGGCGGGTCCACCCCACCGCACGGGCCATCGTATGCGAGGAGTCCAATGCCCCGGGAGGTGCGTCAGCACGGTATTCCCGTGTCACCCGTGCGGGCACATGGCGGGATAGCACCGCTCACCGGGGCAAAACGGTCGCCCCTCCGGAGAGTTGGCGGAATAAGCGGATGCCCGCATTCCCCCTGCCGCGGAATAATCCGCCCATGGAAGAACCCCGCACCGAACCCGTCGTCCTCACCACCGACCGCCTCGTCCTGCGCGCCCCGCAGGAGTCCGACATCGACGCGATCTTCGCCGCCTGCCAGGACGAGGAGATCCAGCGCTGGACGGTCGTACCGATCCCGTACCGGCGGGAGGACGCGGAGTTCTTCGTGCACACCCTGGCCCCGGAAGGGCTGCGCGACGGCACCGAGTTCATCTGGTGCGTGGTCGAGCGGGAGACCGGGCGGCTGGTCGGCACCCAGTCGGTCTCCCGCTTCGCCGCGGACCCGACCGCCGCCTCCGTCGGCTGGTGGACGGCGAGGGAGCAGCGCGGCCGCGGGTACACCGTCGAGGCGGCCCGCGAGGTCGCCCGGTGGGCCCTGACCGAGCTGGGCCTGCGCCGCCTCCAGTGGCTGGCGTACGTGGGGAACGACGGTTCGCGCGCGGTCGCCGAGCGGGTCGGCTACCGCTTCGAGGGCACCCTGCGCTCGTACGCCGAGCAGCGCGGCGTCTTCCACGACTCCTGGGTCTCCTCGCTGCTGCCGTCCGACCTCGGCTGAGCCGCCCGCCCCCGGCCGAGCCGCGCCCGCTCAAGGGCCGAGCCGTCCGGTCCCCCGGCCGGGCCGGCCGACTTGTCAGTCCCCCCGATTACCCTCGCCGACATGACCGCCCTGTCTTCCGCCGCCTCCCCCGCCACCCTGCTGAGCGCCGACGACGCCCGCCGGATCGCCCTGCGCGCCCAGGGCCTGCTCGGCGCCCCGGACCGCCGAGCCGGGGTGCGCGGGGTGCTGCGGCACCTGGGCGCCGTCCAGCTGGACACCATCTCGGTGCTGGCCCGCTCGCACGAGCTGGTGCCGTACGCCCGCCTCGGCGCGGTCGGCCGCCCGGCCGTCGAGGCGGCGTACTGGGGTGCGGGGGCGAGCTTCGAGTACTGGTCGCACGCCGCCTGCATCCTGCCGGTGGAGGAGTGGCCGCTGTTCGCCTTCCGGCGCCGCCGCTACCGCGAGCGCGGCCACCTCTGGGGCCACCAGGTCACGCCCGAGACGTACCGGCGCGTGCTCGACCAGCTGCGCGCCGAGGGCCCGTTGACCTCCACCGAGCTGGGCGGCGCCAAGCGCACCGCCGAGTGGTGGGACTGGTCCGACACCAAGATCGCGGTGGAACGGGCACTGGCCTTCGGCGACGTCGTCTGCACCGAGCGCCGGAGCTGGAAGCGCGTCTACGCGCTGGCCGAACAGGCCGTCCCCGACGCTCTGTTCGGGCAGGACCGGTCCGACGAGGACTGCGTGCGCACGCTGGTCGCCCAGGCCGGCGCCGCGCTCGGCGTGGCCACCCGGGCCGACCTCCAGGACTACCACCGGCTGCGGGCCGAGGAGTTGGACGCGGTGCTCGCCGACTCCGGCCTCGTCCCGGTCGAGGTGGCCGGCTGGGGCCCCGGCGGCACCCCCGCACCGGCCTGGGCCGATCCGGCCGCACTGGCCGCCGCCCCGCGCGGGCGCCACCGCACCACCCTGCTCTCGCCGTTCGACTCGCTGATCTGGGACCGCGCGCGCACCGAGCGGATCTTCGGCATGACGCACCGACTGGAGGCCTACACGCCCCGTCACAAGCGGGTGCACGGGTACTTCGCGATGCCGCTGCTGACCGGCGGCCGCCTGGTCGGCCGGGTCGACCCGGCCCGGGAGGGCCGCACCCTGGTGGCCCGTCAGGTCTCACTGACCGACGACCGAGGGCGTGGCGCCGCATACGTCGAGGCGCTGGCGACGGCCCTGCGCGAGGCGGCCGCCTGGGTGGGCTGCGACGACGTCCGGGTCGAGGTGCTGCACGACGAGCGGCTGCGCCCGGCCCTGGAGAAGCTGCTCGCGCAGTGAGCCGGCCGCACCCCGCGCGGCTCACCCTATTTCGAGGATCTTCTCCCGCATCGCGTACACCACGGCCTCCATCCTGGAGTGCAGTTGGAGCTTCTCCAGGATGTTGCGCACGTGGTTCTTCACGGTGTTCTCGCTGATGAACAGCTCCTTGGCGATCTCCCGGTTGTTCATGCCGGTCGCCACCAGCTTCAGCACCTCCAGCTCCCGGTCGGTGAGCCGGGGCGCAGGTACCAGGTCCCGGTCGTCGGAGCGGCGCTGGATCATCGACTTGAACTCGGTGAGCAGCTTGGAGGCCATCGACGGGCTGATCTGCGACTGCCCGTCGGCGACCGCACGGATCGCGGTGGCCACCTCGTCGGTGGAGATCTCCTTCAGCAGGTAGCCGGTGGCCCCCGCCTTGATCGCCTCGTAGAGGTCGGCCTCCTCGTCGCTTATCGTCAGCATGATGATCTTGGTGCTGGGCGCCACGTCCTTGATCGCGGTGCACGCCTCGATCCCGCTGCGGCGCGGCATCCGGACATCCATCAGGATGATGTCCGGCAGCAGGTCGGCGGCCTTCAGCACGGCCTCGGCGCCGTCCCCCGCCTCGCCGACGACCTTGATGTCCTCCTCCTCGGCGAGCACGATCTCCAGCCCCCGGCGGAACAGCGCGTGGTCGTCCACCACCAGCACGCGGATCGGCTCACCCCGGCTCGGCGCGTACCCGGGCCCCTCCCCCGGCCCCGCCGACAGTCCGGCGGCCGGACCCGTTGCGGGCCCCAGCCCGAAGTGATCCCCCATCCGCTCCTCCCCCTTCGCGGGTCGTCGTCCGCCAATCATTCCACGGCCCGGCGTCGCCACGGTCACCCTCCGGCGCCGATTCCCCCGCATCGGGTGACCTCCCGGCCCGGCGCCGGACCGCCCGGTCCCCACCCGGCCTCCACCTGACCCCCACCGGGCCCCATCGGGACCGCCCCCGCAAGCGCCTCGGAACACCCCCGAAAAGGCCGGTGACCCCGGCGGCCGCGCCGCCGGGGTCACCTCTCCATCACTGCTCGGACGGTCAGTCCTCGTCGTCGGACCCGCCGATCGCACCGCCCGCACCGCTACCCGAGCCGGCCGACGCGTCGGTCTGCAGGTGGATGACACCGTAGTGGTAGCCGTGCCGGCGGTAGACGACGCTCGGCAGGCCGCTGTCCTTCTCCACGAAGAGGTAGAAGTCGTGGCCGACCAGCTCCATCTCGTAGAGCGCCTGGTCCAGCGCCATGGGGGCGGCCGGGTGGGTCTTCTCCCGGACCACCAGCGGGCCTTCGCCCTCCACTTCCAGGGATCCCATCATGGTCTTGCGGACGGCCCCGTTGGTCTCGCCCTCCGGCGCCGTCGTCTCCGGCAGCGCGGCCAGGGCCGCGGTCGCCTCGGCGACGCTGATGGGGGTGCGGCTGCCGTTGCCGCCCTTGTGCACCCGACGCCGGTCCGCGGACTTGCGCAGCTGCGCGTCGAGCTTCGCCGACGCCAGGTCGAGCGCCGCGTACGGGTCGCCCGCGGCGGCTTCGGCCCGGATCACCGGACCACGGGTGCGGAGAGTGATCTCCACCCGCTCGGACCGGTCGGCCTGCCGCGGGTTGTGCTCCTTGGACACCTCGACGTCGAGGCTGATCACCTTGCCGTCGAACTTCTGGACCTTCTCCAGCTTCTCGGCCACGTGCTCGCGGAACCTCTTGGGCACCTCGGTCTTGCGGCCCTTGACGACGATGTCCACGCAGAACTCCGATCCCTCGTGCTGACGCCGATCCGGGTGCTACCGGATCGGACTGAGACCAGCTGGACCAGCCCATCCACTGCCGGCCCCCCGCCCCCGCCGCCAGCGGCGGAAACGACTGGCCCTCACCTCACTTCCTCCCCACCAGGGACGGTTGAAACCCCCTGGAGCCTTATCGAACACCTCACACGGGGTTTTCGCCTCCCCAGCCAAGGGAGTGGGTATGACCCCATAATGCGGCCGGGCGGTCAAGCTGTAGAACCCTGTCTACCCTCCTGCGAGTGAAGCATGGGTGAATACCTGGACAACACCCCCCGTACGGCGCATCCTTTGCTCACTCTCCGTGCCTCCGCCGCCAGGAGCAGCCGTGCCGCCCTCCCCCACCCCCACCCGTCCGCCGTCCGCCCAAGGGCCGTTCGGCCACGCACTGGCGGGCCTGCTGGACGTCCTGCTGCCCACCCGCTGCGCCGGCTGCGGCACCGAACGCACCCAGCTCTGTCCGGACTGTCGCCACGCGCTGGCCGCCGCCCGCCCCGGCCCCACCCTGCTGCCCTGGGCGCACGCGGCCGCGCCGTACACCGATCCGGTCCGCCAGTTGCTGCTGGCCCACAAGGAGCGGGGTGCGCTGCGGCTGGCCGGCCCGCTGGGGGAGGCGCTCGGACGGGCCGTGCGCTCCGCCCTGGGGCCGCGCGCCGGGGCCGCGCCGCTGCTGCTGGTGCCGATGCCCTCGGCCCGCTCCGCCGTCCGCGCCCGCGGCCACGATCCGACGCTGCGACTGGCCGGCGCCGCCGCCCGCTCGCTGCGCCGGGCCGGTCTGGACGCCCGGGCCACCGCGCTGCTCCGGCACACCCGCCCGGTCGCCGACCAGGCCGGGCTCGGCGCGGCCGAGCGGCACCGCAACCTGCACGGGGCGCTCACCGTGCTGCCGCGCGCCCGGGGCGGCCTGGCAGGCCGTCAGCCGGTCCTGGTGGACGACCTGGTGACCACCGGGGCCAGCCTCGCCGAGGCCGCCCGCGCCCTGGCCACCGCCGGCCTGCCGGTACGGGCGGCCGCGACGGTCGCGGCCACCGTTCCGCACCGGAGCGCCGGACGGACCGCCAGGCCGGCCGGATGACGCGTCAGCCGGCGTAGAAGAAGGAAGCGGGCTTGTCGGTCAGCTGGACCTCGCGCCACTGACCGCTGATCAGGTTGTAGATCTTGGCGCTCTCGGCCACCGCGAGCACCGGCGACGCCTGGGTCAGCGGGTACCCCCGGGACTCCGAGGCCGAGACGGTGAGCATGCCCTCGCCGCCCTGCAACGGGGCGTCGGTGCTCCGCGAGCCGTCGGTGCTGATGTAGTGCAGCTGCTGGGTCCGGTCGGCCTCCTTGCCCAGCACCACCAGCTGGTCGGCGTCCGCCCAGGACACCGAGGCGATGTCGGTGAGCGTGGGGGCCACCCGGCGCAGCTTGGTGATCCGCACGGTCGGCGCCTCCGGCGTGCCGTCGTGCACCACCAGGCCGAACTGCAGCGAGCGGCTGGGGACGCCGGCGGTCTTGATCACCAGGGCGACCCGGGCGCCGTCCGAGGAGATCTTGAGGGCCTGCACGGTCTGCTGGCTCTCCAGCCCCTCGACCGGGACGGAGTAGGACTTGTTCCCGCGCACCATCACCACTCGCGGCCCCTGCGGGTTGCGGTCCACCACCCAGAGGTCGCCGCGGCCGTCCCAGCTGGGCGAGGCGAACCCGTCCTCCTTCTCGCCCGGCTTCACCGGCGAGCTGAGCACCGGCTCCGGCATCGCGACCGCACTGGTCGCGAGCGGCACCGAGTAGAGCAGGTGGCCGTCCCCGCTGATCGCGGCCGCCCGCGAGCCGTCCCGGGCGACGGCGATGGTGCCGAGCGGGGGCTTGCCGTTCGGCTGCGGCTTGCCGAGCGCGCCGGCCACCGGGCTGCCGTTGTGCGGCTCCGGGGTCTCCATCAGCACGCCGTTGTCGGCACGCTGGTAGTACATCTGGGCGGGCAGCGAACCGGCCAGGGCGCCGGGACCGACCCCGGGCGCGTCGGTGCGGCCGGCCGGGCACGCGCCGCGCTGGCCCTTCAGCTCCAGCCGCTCGACCTGCCCCTTGCCCTGGTCAGCGAGGGTGAAGAACAGCTGCATGGCCATCCGCTTGCAGGACGCCGCGTCGGACAGGTCGGTCCCGCCGAGCTGGACGTGCGCGACCCGGCTGTCGTCGACGGTCACCTTGTCGACGGTGGTGCCGTTCGGGAAGGCCGTCCGGACGACCGGGGAGAGCCACTTCGAGGGCCCGGCGACCAGCGCCTTGGCGGCCGAGGTCAGCGGGTCTATTCGGCGCCGCAGGTAGACCGGGTCGGCGACCAGCACCTCCGGGCCGGTGCTCCCCGCGACGACCGAGGGGTCCGGGGGCGTGTAGAAGAACCGGTCGACCTGTCGGTAGCTGTTGCGGAAGTTGGCCTCGTTCATGATCACGCCGTCCGGCAGCTTGTCGATCCGCCACTCACCGTCCTTCCGCCGGACGAAGGTGAAGTCGAGGGAGATGTCGCGCTGCCCGTCGGTCAACAGGTAGGAGTGCCGCTCGTCGATCCGGGCGACGACCTGCCCGGTCACCGACCCGGAGACCATGGTGTCCGCCTCGGTGACGCTCTGGCCGGCCCACCTGGTCGGGTTGGCGGAGAGCACCTGGATGCCGGCGTCCGGGTTCCAGCGCGCGGCGGCCTCCTCGGTGAGGTACTTGCGCGCCGTCTCGTACCCCTCGTCGGCGGTCACCGCGTCCAGGAACCCGGTCAGCAGTTCACCCGGCCCGGCGCCCTTGGCGGGCGCCACCGGGAAGACCCTCACCTGGAGGTTCTTGTCGGCCGAGCCCTGCGACAGCTCCACCTTGGTGATGCCGCCGGAGTCCGGCATGGCCGCGCAGCCGCTCGCCAGCAGGGCGCCGAGCAGCACGCCGGCCCCCGCCACGAACCGCGGCTCAGTCCTGCTGCTGGTCCTTCGCACGCTGCGACCCCTCCAGGTCCGTCCCGACCGTCTCGTCCGCCTCCGCCGTCCGCTGTGTCACCGACGGCCATCCGGGCGTCGGGTCCACCATGACCTGGGCTCCGGTCGCACCGTACCCGGCGCCCGCCGGCCGGACGTCCGAGGGGTCCGCGCGCGGGCCCTCGGGCAGGCGGGCCTTCCCCAGGCCGGGACCGATGGTCAGGACTCCGCCGAGCCCGCTGCCGAAGCCGCCGCCGGCCGGGTCGGGCGTCTCCGCCTGCTCCTCGGCCACGGTCAGCGCGGTCGCGCCGGACGGGCTGATCGCCCGCCGGTACGGGGTGCCGTAGGTGCCCAGGCCCCGGTTGTTCCGGGAGTCCTCCGGCTCCAGCCGGAACGGCGCCCGGCTGATCTCGCCGCCGCGGGTGCGCGGCAGGGTGAGCCGGAAGTGCGAACCGCCACCGGGCTCGCCCCAGGCCTGGAGCCAGCCGCCGTGCAGGTGCGCGTCCTCGACCGCGATGGACAGGCCGAGGCCGGTGCCGCCGGTGGTCCGGACCCGGGACGGGTCGGCCCGCCAGAAGCGGTGGAACACCCGGGAGGCCTCGCCCGGCTTGAGCCCGATGCCGTAGTCGCGCACGCCGACCGCGACCGCGCCGTCGGCCGAGCCCAGCCGGACCACGACGTCCCGGCCCTCGCCGTGCTCCAACGCGTTGACCACCAGGTTGCGCAGGATGCGCTCGATCCGGCGGGAGTCCACCTCGGCCAGCACCGGCTCGCCGTTGCCGCGGATCACCACGCTGCTGCCCTTGGCCTCGGCCAGCGGCTCGGCGGCCTCCACCACCCGGGCGACGATCTCGCGCAGGTCGACCGGCTCGGCGTCCAGGATCGCGGCGCCGGCGTCGAAGCGGCTGATCTCCAGCAGGTCGGCGAGCAGCGACTCGAAGCGGTCCAGCTGGCCCTGCAACAGCTCCGCCGAGCGGGCCGCCATCGGGTCCAGGTCCTCGCGGCTGTCGTAGATGAGGTCCGCGGCCATCCGGACCGTGGTGAGCGGGGTGCGCAGCTCGTGCGAGACGTCCGAGACGAAGCGCCGCTGCACCCGGGAGAGCTCCTCCAGCTGGCGGATCTGCGCCTGGAGGGCGTTGGCCATCCGGTTGAACGACTCCCCGAGGCGGGCGATGTCGTCCGTGCCGGTGACCTTCATCCGCTCTTCGAGGTGCCCGTCGGCGAGCCGCTCGGAGATGCCGGCGGCCATCCGGACCGGGGTGACCACCTGGCGCACCACGACCCAGGCGATGCCGCCCATCAGGATCACCACGAACACGCCGGCGGTCGCCAGGGTGCCGGTGATCAGGTTGAGGGTGTCCGTCTCCTGGCCGAAGGAGAAGACGTAGAACATCTGGTAACTGGTGTCGGCGGGGCCGGTGAACTGCATGCCGAGGGCCAGCCCGGGCTCGGTCCGGCCGCCGCTCTCGGCGGCCCGGTGGATCCGGGTCGGCTGGTCGAACATCTGGCCGGGTTCGGCGTAGACCTTGGCCCGCAGGGTGTCCGGGACGCTGCTGGGCAGGATGTCGCCCGAGTAGCGCGGCGCGAAGCCGGCGGTGTCCGGGATGACGGCGCCGGTGCCCGGGGCCATCGCGATCACCGAGTAGACGGTCTGCCCGCTCGCGGCCAGGTCGTTGACCTGGCGCAGCAGCCAGGTGCCGGTCTCCTCGGTGTTCTGGTCGGCCGTCCCGCTGACCGCCCGCAGCCGCTGGTCCTTGGCCTCGTCGATCTTCTTCAGCTCGGCCTGGAAGCCGATCCTGGCCTGCTCCCGGGCCGCGGCGATCTTGGTGTCGAGCAGCCCGGTGCGCACCTGCGCCACCACGACCACGCCGAGCACCAGCACCACCGCGATGGAGGCCAGCAGGGAGACCGCGACCACGCGCAGCTGGATCGAGCGGCGGTACAGCGCCGTCACCCGCAGTGCGGGCCGGCGCAGCTGACGGGTCGCCGACGCGAACACGCCGGGCAAGCCGCGCCGGCGGCGGGTGGTCGAGTTCAGCACGTCCCCGCGCACGGCGCCGGCCCCGTCGGTCGCGGTACCCGACGGGGATTCGTCAGCCAGGGTGGTCACGTCAGCTGGGTCCGGCCTTGTAGCCGACGCCGCGGACGGTCACCACGATCTCGGGGCGCTCCGGGTCCTTCTCGATCTTGGACCGCAGGCGCTGCACGTGGACGTTGACGAGCCGGGTGTCCGCCGCGTGGCGGTAGCCCCAGACCTGCTCCAGCAGCACCTCGCGGGTGAACACCTGCCAGGGCTTGCGGGCCAGCGCGACCAGCAGGTCGAACTCCAGCGGGGTCAGCGGGATGCCCCGCCCGTCCCGCTTCACCGAGTGGCCGGCCACGTCGATCACCAGGTCGCCGATGGTCAGCTGCTCGGGCGTCGGCTCCTCGGCGCGGCGCAGCCGGGCGCGCACCCGGGCCACCAGCTCCTTGGGCTTGAACGGCTTGGTGACGTAGTCGTCGGCACCCGACTCCAGGCCCACCACGACGTCGACCGTGTCGGTCTTCGCGGTCAGCATGACGATCGGGATGCCGGACTCCGCCCGGATCTGCCGGCAGACGTCGATGCCGTCCCGGCCGGGCAGCATCAGGTCGAGCAGCACCAGGTCGGGCTTGGTCTCCCGGAACGCGGCTAGCGCCTTGTCCCCATCCGCGACGAAAAACGGCTCAAAACCCTCACCACGCAACACGATGCCGAGCATCTCGGCCAGTGCGGAGTCGTCATCAACGACGAGGACGCGTCCCTTCATGCGTCCATCTTCTCATTACCGGATTGTGACCTGCCGCACAGCAGTGCCAATGCTCCACAACGGCCAACTCCCGCCGCCCGGGAATTCCGGCCATACCGGGCGAATGCCCCCCGTCGGGGCGTCTCCGAACCGTCCCCGACCCACGACCCGGCCGCCGTGACGGCCGCGTTGCCGTTCAGCAACCGGATACCCCTGGGGCCTGTCCGGACCCCATGGCACGATGGGCGCTGCGCGCGGGTGAAAGATCACCCGGAGCCGCGCCCGTGACGCCCCTCCGAGGAGCAGTGATGACCGACACTCCGGGCTGGGCCTCGCCCAGCTCGTCCGAGCCACCCCGCGACGGCGCCCGGCCCCCGGCCGACGCGCCCGCCGCCGCGCCCGGGCCGTCGGCACCACCGCAAACCTCCTCCGTCCCCGCCCCCCGCCCCGGCCAGTACGGTCAGCCCGCCGAGCAGGGCTGGGGCCGGCCGGGCCCGCACGGTCAGGGCCCCTACGGTCAGGGCCCCTACGGCTGGAACGTGCCGCCGAGCCCCACGCCCGGCGTCATCCCGCTGCGCCCGCTCGGCGTCGGCGAGCTCCTGGACGGCTCCGTCGCCACGATCCGCCGCCACTGGCGGACCGCCCTCAGCCTCTCCCTCGGCATGGCCGTGGTCCAGCAGGCCGTCGCCCTCCTGGCGAACCTGCTGGTCAAGGGCAAGACCGGCCAGGCCACCCAGTTCCTGAACCTGATGGTGACCCTGCCGCTGACGGCGCTGGTCGGCGCGCTCGCCACCGCACTGCTCACCATGGTCGTCAGCCGCGCCGTGCTCGGGCAGTCCGCCACCGCCGGCGACGCCTGGCGCGACGCCCGGCCCCGGCTGCTGTCGGTGCTCGGGCTGACCGTCATCACCCTGGCGATGTTCCCCGGCGTGCTGCTGCTCGGCTTCGCCCCGTTCTTCGGCTACACGATGGCCGGCGCGAACGAACCCGCCACCACCGCCCTGCTGGCCCTCGTCGGCCTGCTGACCTTCCCGGTCGGCTTCTGGCTGTGGATCCGGTTCAGCCTGGCCGCCCCCGCCCTGATGCTGGAGAAGCAGGGCGTGATGACGGCGCTGTCGCGCTCCCGCCGACTGGTCCGCGGCTCCTGGTGGCGGATCTTCGGCATCAGCCTGCTCGGCGTGGTGCTGACCTTCATCGTCTCGATGATCATCGCCATCCCGTTCCGGATCGTCGCCATGCTCCTCGGCTTCAGCGACTTCCAGCGCCAGGTACTCGACGGCGCGGCCGACACCTCCACCGCGACGCTGGTCACCACCGCGATCGCCGGAATCATCGCCGCCACCGTCACCATCCCGTTCAAGGCGGCCCTGGACGTCCTGATCTACGTCGACCAGCGGATCCGCCGCGAGGCCCTGGACATCGAGCTCGCCCGCGCCGCCGGCCTGCCCGAGTACGGCGGCACCGGCTGGAGCGACCAGCCCGGCCAAGACCCCGCGAGGCGCTGAACCGGATGCCTACCTGGGGGGACGGGCTCCTCGCCGCGGGCGGCGCCCCGGTCACCATCCCGCGTGACCCGGCCCGCGACGCCGCCCGCGACGAGCTGCTCAACGCGGAGTACCACCGGCACGACCCGACCGTCATGGAACGGGTCATGACCTGGATCAACGATCACATCTCCAACGCGCTCGGCTCCATCTCCGGCGAGGGCACCAGCGGCACCACCGGCCTGGTGCTCTTCCTGGTGGTCGCCGTCCTGATCGCCGTCGCGCTCTGGTGGCGCCTCGGCGCGCCCGGACGCTCCGCCCGCACCGTCCTGGACGTCTACGGCGTGGAGGGCCCGCGCAGCGCCGCCGCCTACCGCACGGACGCCGAGCAGCACGCCGCCGCCGGGCGCTGGGCCGAGGCCGTGCGCGACCAGATGCGCGCCCTGGTCCGCGCCCTGGAGGAGCGCACCCTGCTCGACGCCCGCCCCGGCCGCACCGCCGACGAGGCCGCCGTCGAGGCGGGCCGGGCCCTGCCCGAACACGCCGCCGCACTCAGCGCGGCCGCCCGCACCTTCGACGACATCGCCTACGGCGAGCGCACCGCCGACCAGGCCGCGTACCAGCTGCTGCGCGAGCTCGACCGGACCCTGGAGCGCGCCCGCCCGGTCCTCACCCAGGCCCCGGGAGGCGCGGCATGACCAGCACCACCCCCGCGCCGCCCGCCGCCGCACCGACCACCCCCGCCGCGCCGCCCGCCGACCGGACGACCCCGACCAGCCTCGCCCCCACCGGCCGCGGCCTGTGGCGCCGGGCCCGCTGGTACCTGACCGCCCTCGCCGTCCTGCTGGTCGGCGCCTTCGTCGTGGCCGCCCTCAGCCACGACCGCCTGTACCCGCCGCTCGACCCGCGCTCGTACGACTCCGACGGCGGCCACGCCGTGATCGCCCTGCTCGAGCACCAGGGCCTCAGGACCGAGATCACCAACGACCCCACCCGGCTCCCGACCGGCGCCGACACCCTGGTGCTGCCCGAGCCCGACCTGCTCGGCCCCGCCGAACTGCACGCCATCGCCGCCGCCCGGCACCAGCGGATCGTCCTGATCGCCCCCGGCCCGGCCGCCCTCACCGCGCTGGCCCCCGGCATCCGCTCCTCCGAGGAGGACGGCGGCGTGCCGTACGCGCCCGTCCGCAGCACCGCCGCCCAGTGCTCGCTCACCGAGGCCGTCCGGGCCGGCAGCGCCAAGCTCGGCGGCATGCTCTACACCAGCGGCAGCCGCGGCGAAGGCTGCTACCAGAGCGGCCACGGCTACCCGCTGGTCAGCACCCCGACCCCGGGCGGCGACGTCATCGTCCTCGGCAGCGGCACCTTCCTGCACAACGGGGAACTCGGCAGCGACGGCAACGCCGCCCTCGCCCTCGGCCTGCTCGGCTCCCAGCCCCACCTCACCTGGCACCTGCCCGACTACACCGCCCCGCTCGCCGAGGGCACCCGGCACCGGACCTTCGAGGACTACATCCCGGACGGCTGGCACTGGGCCGGCTACCAGCTCGCCGTCGCCGCCGTCCTGGCCGCCCTCTGGCGCGGCCGCCGGCTCGGCCCGGTGGTCAGCGAGAACCTGCCCGTGGTCGTCCGCGCCGCCGAGACCACCGAGGGCCGTGCCCGGCTCTACCGCCGCGCCAAGGCCCGCGGCCGTGCCGCCGAGGCCCTGCGCCGCGCCGCCGCCCACCGGCTCGCCCCGGCCCTGGGCGTCCCGCTCAACGCCGGCGCCCCCGACCCCGACACCCTCTGCGCGGCCGTGGCCGACCGCCTCCCCGAGCAGTCCGCCGGGGACGTCCGGGCCCTCCTCTTCGGCCCGCCCCCCACCGACGACACGGCGCTGCTGCGGCTCGCCGACGACCTCGACGCCCTCGAAAGGCAGGTACGGAACCCGTGACCGAACAGGCCACCGCCCAGCTCCGCATCACCCCCGGCACGGCTCCCGCTACCACCGGCACCACCAGCGACCCGCGCGAGGCGCTCACCGCCCTGCGCGCCGAGATCGGCAAGGCCGTGGTCGGCCAGGACGCCGCCGTCACCGGCCTGGTCGTAGCCCTGCTCTGTGGCGGCCACGTGCTGCTGGAGGGCGTCCCCGGCGTCGCCAAGACCCTGCTGATCCGCACCCTGTCCACCGCGCTCAGCCTGGAGACCAAGCGCATCCAGTTCACCCCCGACCTGATGCCCGGCGACGTCACCGGCTCCCTCGTCTACGACGCCCGCACCGCCGAGTTCTCCTTCCAGCCCGGCCCGGTCTTCACCAACCTGCTGCTCGCCGACGAGATCAACCGCACCCCGCCGAAGACCCAGGCCGCGCTGCTGGAGGCCATGGAGGAGCACCAGGTCACCGTGGACGGCGAGCCGCGCGCGCTGCCCGCCCCGTTCCTGGTCGCCGCGACCCAGAACCCGGTCGAGTACGAGGGCACCTACCCGCTGCCCGAGGCTCAGCTCGACCGCTTCCTGCTCAAGCTGATCCTGCCGCTGCCCGACCGCGACCAGGAGTTCCAGGTCCTCTCCCGGCACGCCGCCGGCTTCGACCCCCGCGACCTCGCCGCCGCCGGCGTCCGCGCCGTGGCCGGCCCCGAGCACATCGCCGCCGCCCGCGCGCAGATCGCCGAGCTCACCGTCGCGCCCGAGGTCCTCGCCTACATCGTCGACCTCTGCCGGGCCACCCGGCAGTCCCCCTCGCTGTCCATCGGCGTCTCGCCGCGCGGCGCCACCGCCCTGCTCGCCGCCTCGCGCGCCTGGGCCTGGCTCGCCGGCCGCGACTACGTCACCCCTGACGACGTCAAGGCCCTCGCCCTGCCCACCCTGCGGCACCGCGTCGCGCTGCGCGCCGAGGCCGAGATGGAGGGCATCACCGCCGACTCCGTCATCCAGGCCGTCCTCACCCAGACGCCCGCACCCCGCTGATCCACCGTCCGTTCCCTTAAGGAGCGCACCGCATGGCCCTCACCGGGCGAACCGCCCTGCTCGCCGCGCTCGGCGCGCTCGTCGTGGGCCTGTTGCTGCCGTCCTGGGCCGGGATCCTCGCCGTCACCGGCGCGGTCCTGCTCGCCGCCGTCGTCGACCTGGTGCTCGCCGCCCCCGTCCGCAGCCTGCGGATCACCCGGGGCGGCGACACCACCGTCCGGCTCGGCGAACCCGCCTCGGTCGAACTGAGCGTCACCAACCCCTCCGGGCGGCTCCTCAGAGCCCGGATCCGCGACGCCTGGGCGCCGTCCGCCTGGCGGCCCGGCACCGCCGAGACCGCCTCCCGGCACACCCTGCCCGTCCCCGCCGGCGAACGGCGGCGCGTCGTCACCCTGCTCACCCCGACCCGCCGCGGCGACCACCACGCCCACCGCGTGACGATCCGTTCGCTCGGCCCGCTCGGCCTGGCCGGCCGCCAGGGCTCCCACCTGGTCCCCTGGACGGTCCGCGCCCTCCCCCCGTTCGCCAGCCGCAAGCACCTGCCCTCCCGGCTCGCCCGACTGCGCGAACTCGACGGCCGCACCTCGGTGCTGACCCGCGGCCAGGGCACCGAGTTCGACTCGCTGCGCGAGTACCTGCCCGGCGACGACGTCCGCTCCATCGACTGGCGCGCCAGCGCCCGCCGGCACACCGTCGCCGTCCGCACCTGGCGCCCCGAGCGCGACCGGCACATCCTGATCGTCCTCGACACCGGCCGCACCTCCGCCGGCCGGGTCGGCGACGCCCCCCGCCTGGACGCCTCCCTCGACGCCGCCCTGCTGCTCACCGCCCTCGCCACCCGCGCGGGCGACCGCGTCGACCTGCTCGCCCACGACGTCCGCAAGCGCGCCGCCGTGGCCGGCAGCTCCCCCAGCGAGATCCTGCCGGCCTTCACCAACGCGATGGCCACCCTGGAACCCGCTCTGCACGAGACCGACATGCGCTCGCTGGTCTCCACCGCGCTGAAGATGGCCCCGCACCGCTCGCTGATCGTCCTCCTCACCGGCCTCGACGCCGCACCGGTCGAGGACGGCCTGCGCCCCCTGCTGCCCCTCCTCACCAAGCGCCACGAGGTCGTCCTGGCCTCCGTCGCCGACCCCCACCTGGACGTCCTCGCCGCCGGCCGCGGCACCCTCGACGCCGTCTACGGCGCCGCCGCCGCCGAACAGACCCGCGTCGACCGCCGACACACCGCCGACCGCCTCACCCGCCACGGCGTGACCGTCCTCGACGCCCCTCCCGCCCAGCTCGCCCCCACCCTCGCCGACACCTACCTCGCCCTCAAGGCCGCCGGCCGCCTCTGACGGGCTCCTCCGCCACCCTCCACGCAAAGACCCCCTCGACAAGCCGTCGAGGGGGTCTTTTCAGGCGCTTTTTTGGAGGCGTGTACCGGGGGTGCAGGGGGCCGGGAAAGGGCCTTGAAGGTGCCATTGCAGCCCTTCTCGGGCCTCTTTCCGAGCCCCTTCCAGCCCCCAGGGCTTCCTTCCGGTGCTCGTCACGTTCCCCGGAAATGCAAAGAACCCCCGCCGGTATCCCCGGCGGGGGTTCTCTGTGAATGATTGTTCGGCGGCGTCCTACTCTCCCACAGGGTCCCCCCTGCAGTACCATCGGCGCTGTGAGGCTTAGCTTCCGGGTTCGGAATGTAACC
>NZ_JBEOSA010000017.1:0-127990 GCF_040302625.1 Kitasatospora sp. NPDC097643
CGGCGAAACGCCCGAGTACGACCCAGTACGAGGTCGCTTCGCCGGCACGCCCAGCCGGGCGCCCAACGCCGCGCGCTGATCCGGCGCGAATTGTCGGACAGGCCCTGGGCCTGTCCGCGACACGCGGATCCCGCTCACCCTCCCGGAGCAGCGCCGCCGCCCGTAGGGTCGGAGCCATGAGCGAACACGTGGGGATTGTCCTGGTCTCGCACAGCGCGCGGCTCGCGGACGGGCTGCGCGAGCTGCTCGCCGAACTCGCCCCGGACGGCGTGCGGGTGGTGGTCGCGGCCGGCACCGAGGACGGCGGGCTCGGCACCAGCTACGAGCTGATCGCCCGGGCCGTCGCCGCCGCGGACGGCGGGGCGGGCGTGGTGGTGCTGCCGGACCTCGGGAGCTCGGTGCTGACCGCCGTCACCGTGCTGGAGGACGAGCCGCGCCCGGGCGTGCGGCTGGTGGACGCGCCGTTCGTGGAGGGCGCGGTGGCGGCCGCCGTCACCGCCTCGGCCGGGGCGGCGCTGGCCGAGGTGGTCGCGGCGGCCGAGGAGGCCCGGGCCTTCCGCAAGCTGTGAGCGGCCACCCGGCGTCTCCACAGGCTGTGGACGGCTACTTGGCGTCGGCGTAGCAGTCCACCACCGCGGTGGTCAGCGGGAAGCGGACCGGGGTGTCCCCGAACACCAGCTGCCGGGCCTCCTCGCCCGCCTCCGCCACGGCGGCGGCGACCTGGTCGGCGAGGTTGGCCGGGGTGTGCACGATCACCTCGTCGTGCTGGAAGAACACCAGGTGCGGGCGGTCCGCCGGGCCGGCCGTCGGCAGCGCGTTCAGCCGCCGGCGCAGCGCCGCGAGCAGGGCGAGCGCCCAGTCGGCGGCGCTGGCCTGGATGACGAAGTTGCGGGTGAAGCGGCCCCGGGCGCGGGCCGTCCGGCCGCCGGCCTCGCCGGCCGTGTCGGCCTCGGTGAGGTCGAGGAAGGCGGCGGAGGCGGGCGGGCAGACCCGGCCCAGCCGGGAGGCGACCACGCCGCCGTCCTCGCCGGTGCGGGCGGCGGCCTCGACGTAGTTCATCGCGGCGGGGTAGCGGCGGCGCAGGGTGGCGAGCAGCGGGCCGATGTCGCCGCTGGTCTGCCCGTACATGGCGCCGAGCAGACCGAGTTTGGCCTTGTCCCGGTCGCCCTGGAAGGCGCTGGCGGCCAGCGCCTGGTAGAGGTCGCCGCCGGCGGCGGTGCGGGCCAGCCCGGCGTCCTGGGAGAGCGCGGCGAGCACCCGCGGCTCCAGCTGGGCGGCGTCGGCGACGACCAGCAGCCAGCCCGGGTCGGCGACGACGGCGCGGCGCAGGATGCGCGGGATCTGCAGGGCGCCGCCGCCCCGGCTGGCCCAGCGGCCGGAGACCACGCCGCCGACCACGTACTCGGGGCGGAACCGGCCGCCGCGCGCCCAGGCGTCCTGCCAGGCCCAGCCGTGCGCGGCGTGGATCCGGGCGAGCTCCTTGTAGCGGATCAGCAGGGCGGCGGCGGGGTGGTCGACGCCCTTGAGCTCCCAGGAGCGGGTGGAACCGAGCTGGATGCCCTGCTCGGCGAAGGCGCGCAGCACCTGGGTGTGCGAGTCGGGGTTGAACGGGCGCCCGCCGAGGGCCTGTTGGAGTTCGACGGCGAGCTCGGCGAGGCGTCTCGGCTGGGTGCCGGGGACGGTCGGGCGCGGGCCGAGCAGCTCGGTGAGCAGCCGGTCGTGGACGTCGCCGCGCCAGGGCAGCCCGTCGTGCGCCAGCTCGGCGGCGACCAGTGCGCCGGCCGACTCGGCGGCGGCCAGCAGCCGGAACCGGTGGCGGGCGGCCGGATCGGCGATCGCGGCGATCCGGCGCTGCTGCTCGGCGTGCACGGCGACGACGGCGGTCAGCGCGTCGGCGCCGGGCGGCAGTTGGAGGCGGTCGGGGGCGAACAGGGTGTCCTGCCCGCCGTCCGCGTCGGTGGCGCCGGGCTCGGGCAGGTCGTCGGGGACGGGCCGGCCGCGCAGCCGGGCCCAGGCGGCACCGAGCGAGCGCGGCGCGCCGAACCGGCCCTCGTGCGCGAGCAGCAGGGCCTCGACGAGCCGCAGGTCGTGGCAGCGGGCGAGCCGGTCGGGCAGCCGGGGCAGCAGCGGGGCGTAGGCGCTGTCGGCGGCGGCCCAGACCCAGCGCGGGTGGTCGGCGGCCTCCCGGGCGGCGACCGCGGCGGCGAGGTCGGGGACGGTCTCGGGCGGGCCGAGCGGGGTGCCGGCGTCGTCGAGGGGCTGGATCCGGCCGCCGGGGCCGTGCGGGTCGGGGACGAGGGCGGTCCTGGGTGCCACGGGGGCTTCTCCTCTCGGGCGCGCGGGCGGGCCTGCGTGGGGTCGGGTGCGGTCCGGCGGGTGCGGGTCCGGGCGGGCCGGGTGGTCCGGCCTCGACGGTAGCCGGTGGGTACGACAAGTCGGCCAGGGGCGCATAGGCAGGGTGGGTGACAGCGCGTATGGTCGGCGAAATGACCGACAACCCGTTCTTCAAGCCCAGCACCCTGGTCTACGAACTGCCGCCCTTCGCCGAGATCCGGGATGAGCACTACCTGCCGGCGTACCGGCGCGGGATGGCCGAGCAGCTGGCCGAGGTGGCCGCGATCGCGGCGGATCCGCAGCCGCCGACCTTCGACAACACGCTGGTGGCCCTGGAGCGTTCCGGGGAGCTGCTGCGCAGGGTGGACGCGGTGTTCCGCAACCAGGCCGCCTCCGACACCAGCGGGCCGGTCGACGCGGTGGACGCCGAGGTGAGCCCGCTGCTGGCCGCCCACCACGACGCGATCCACCTGGACCGCGGGCTGTTCGCCCGGATCGAGGAGCTGTACGGGCGTCGCGCCGAGCTGGGCCTGGACCCGGAGTCGCTGCGGCTGCTGGAACGCCGGCACACGGCCTTCGTCCGCTCCGGCGCCCGGCTGGGCGAGGCCGAGCAGACCCGGCTGCGCGAGCTGAACACCGAACTCGCGGCCCTCGGCACGACGTTCCAGCAGAACGTGAACGCCGCCGACCGGGCCGCCGCGCTGGTCCTCGACTCGGCCGGGGAACTGGACGGGCTCTCCCCGGACGCGGTCGCCGCCGCCGCGGAGAACGCCCGGGTGCTCGGGCACGAGGGCAAGTACGTGCTGAGCCTGAAGAACACCTCCGGCCAGCCCGAACTGGCCCTGCTCACCGACCGGTCGGTGCGCGAGCGGCTGCTGACGGCCTCGCTCGGCCGGGCGGCGGAGGCCAACGGCCCGCTGGCGATCCGGATGGCCGGGCTGCGCGCCGAGCGGGCCGCGCTGCTGGGGCACCCGAGCCACGCCGCGTACGTGGTGGAGGACGAGACGGCCGGCACCGTGGAGGCGGTGTCCGGGCTGCTGGCCCGGCTGGTGGAGCCGGCGGTGGCCAACGCCCGCCGGGAGGCCGCCGAGCTGGCCAAGGCGGCGGCGGCCGACGGGATCGAGGAGCTCGCCGCGCACGACTGGGCGTACTACGCGGAGAAGGTCCGGCAGAGCTCGTACCAGGTGGACGCGGCGGCGCTGCGCCCGTACTTCGAGCTGGAGCGGGTGCTGCACGACGGCGCGTTCTTCGCCGCCAACCTGGCGTACGGGCTGACCTTCACCGAGCGGCCGGAGCTGACGGCCCACCACCCGGACGCCCGGGTCTTCGAGGTGTTCGAGCAGGACGGCGGCCCGCTGGGCCTGTTCGTCGCGGACTTCCACGCCCGCGAGTCCAAGCGCGGCGGCGCCTGGATGGACGAGCTGGTCGGCCAGTCCGGGCTGACCGGGCGGCGGCCGGTGGTGCTGAACAACCTGAACGTTCCGCGCCCGGCCCCGGGCGAGCCGGTGCTGCTGACCTGGGACGAGGTGCGCACGCTCTTCCACGAGTTCGGGCACGCGCTGCACGGGCTGTTCTCGGACGTGCGCTACCCGCTGTTCGCCGGCACCGCGGTGCCCCGGGACTTCGTCGAGTTCCCCTCGCAGGTCAACGAGATGTGGATGGTCCGCCCGGAGGTGCTGGCCAACTACGCCCGCCACCACGTGACCGGGGAGCCGCTGCCGGCCGGGCTGGTCGAGCGGATGGCGGCGGCCGAGGGCTTCGGGCAGGGCTTCCGGACGGTGGAGTACCTGGCGGCGACGCTGCTGGACTGGGCCTGGCACACCGTGCCGCAGGGCCAGGAGATCGCGGACGCCGAGGAGTTCGAGGCGCGGGTGCTGGCCGGGGCCGGGATCGCGGTGGCCGCGATCCCGCCGCGCTACCGGACGGCGTACTTCCAGCACATCTTCTCCAGCGGCTACAGCGCCGGGTACTACGCGTACATCTGGTCGGAGGTGCTGGACGCCGACACCGTGCAGTGGTTCGAGGGCAACGGGCGGTCGGTGCGGGAGAGCGGGGAGCTGTTCCGGCGCGAGCTGCTGGCGCGCGGGCACAGCCGGGAGCCGCTGGACTCCTTCCGCGCGGTGGTCGGCCGGGCGCCGGAGACCGGCCCGCTGCTGGCCCGCCGGGGCCTGGGGTAACCGCCCCCGCCGCCGACGCCCCGGGACGGTCAGCGCGCGGTCAGCGTGACCGTCACCGGGGTGCCCGGGCGTGCGTGCGGCAGGCGGATCCGGACGCCGCCGGCCCGGTCGCCGGTCGGCTGGTCGACCTCGGTCCGGGCCCCGGCGGGGGTGACGGCGACCCGGGCGCCGTGCGGGAACGCGGCCGGGGGCAGCACGAGTTCGGTGGCGTGCCCGGTGCCGTCGGCGCGCCACCGCACGGTCCGCCCGGTGGCGTCGCCGGTGGTGGTCGCCGCGCTGCCCGCGACCGCCGCCGGGTACGGCCCGAAGGCGGGCTCGTCGCCGGGGGCGGGCCGCCCGGCCGGGTCGAGCGCGCAGTAGCCGCCGGTGCCCCGGCACCAGTACCACATGGTCCAGCCCTCGGCGAAGCCGTCCATCGCCGCGACCTGCCGGCGCACCAGCTGGGTGTTGCCCGGCCGCCGGGAGTCGGGCGGGCCCCACTCGCCGACCAGGACGGGCAGGCGCTGGGCGGCCGGGTAGTCGGTGATCGCGGCGGTGTAGCGCTCGACGAAGCCGCCGGACGGGTCCCAGTCGGCGCCGGACTCGACGGCGGTGTCGTAGAAGTGCGGCGCGTAGCCGAGCCGGGGCGCGCCGGGGCGCGGGTCGGTGAAGCCGGGCAGCCGGGTCGGGACGCCCTGGCCGACCAGCACGGTCGGTTCGACGAACAGCCAGGCCCGGGCGTCGGCCCGGCGCACGGCGGCGATCAGGCGGCGGTACATGTCGGCGAGCCGGCCCTGCTCCAGCGCGGAGGCGGCGGCGGCGAGCACGGCCGGGTCGGTCGGGTCGCCGTCCACCGGGCCGAACGGCTCGTTGAACAGGTCGTAGCCCAGCAGCGAGCGGTGGCCGCGCAGTTCGCGGGCGAGCCGGGTGTAGAAGTCGGCCTGCCAGGCGCGCAGGTCGGGGTCGTCGTAGAGGTGGCGGAAGGCGGCCTGGACGGCGGGCTGGAAGTAGCCGGCGAACCAGTCGTCCGGGTCGGGGGTGAACGGCAGGCCGTCGTCGCGGGTGGCCCAGCGCGGGATGCCGCGGTCGCCGCCGCCGAACTGCGGCCCGTAGACGTCCTGGTGGAGGTCGACCAGGGCGAGCACGCCGTACCGGTCGGCCCAGCCGAGGAGTTGGTGCAGGCGGTGCAGCTCGGCCGGGTCGAGGCGGCCGCGTTCGGGCTCCAGCCGGTTCCAGGAGACCGCCACCCGGATCAGCGTGAACCCTTGTGCGGCAATGGACTTGACGTCCGCCTCGGTGGCCTCGGCGTACTTGTCGAGGTTGAAGCCGCGCAGCTGGAGCCGGCGGCCCTGGGCGTCGGTGAGGGCGGTGCGGCCGTCCGGCCCGGTGACGGTGCCGGTGGGGAAGCGCGCGGGAGGCGCGTCCGCGGCCCGGGCCGGGCCGGCGCCCAGCGTGGCGGTGACGGCGAGCAGGAGGGCAACGGCGGTGCGGCGCAGGCGCATCGGGACCTCGCACGGCGATGGGGGGCGGGCGTTCGCGGGGCCCGATGATGCCCGTACCGCCGTGGGCCGCACAAGGGTCGTGCACGGCCCGGGAGTTGGCGGGCGCGAGGCCCGGCAGGCTCCGGCGGTTCAGTCGACGGCCGGTTCGACGGCCGGGGGTTCGACCGGGCCGGTCGGCAGGACGGCGGTCGGCAGGTCGGCGGCGGCGGCGAGCCGGCCCCAGAGCAGGTCGGCGAGCGCCTGGACCATGCGGGTGCGGGAGCAGGGCCTGCTCTCCAGCCACCAGTCGCCGGCGGCCAGCACCATGCCGGTGATGCCCCGGCCCCAGGCCTCGGCGAGCAGTTCGCGGTCGGCGCCGAGGTCGACCTGGCTCTGCACGGCCCGGGTGATCTCCTCGGCGATCTGCCGCAGTGCGGGGGCGAGCGCCTGGCCCGGGCCGCTCGGGTCGCCCGGTTCGGGGTGGGTGAGCAGCCGGTAGACCTGCGGGCGGGCCTCGATGCCGGCCAGGTAGGTGTCCAGGACGTGCTCGACCCGGTCGCGGCGCTCCAGCGGTTCGGCGAGGGCGGCCCGGACGGCGGCCAGCAGGGCGGCCGTGTGGCGTTCGGTGAGGGCGGTGATCAGGCCGTTCCGGTCGCCGAAGTGCCGGTACAGGATCGGCTTGGTGATGCCGGCCTCGGCGGCGATGGCGTTCATGCTGGCGCGCGGACCGTCGCGCTGGATGACCCGGTCGGCGGCGTTGAGCAGCTGCTCGCGGCGGGGCTCTCGGGACATGCGCGACTCCTCGGGTGCTCGGCTCGGCCGGGGCGTTGACACCGGTTACCAATCAGTAGCAGACTCCGACGATGTTACCCGAGGTAACACCCCGGTCGGCCGTACCCCTTCTGCGGAGGAAAGCACCATGAGCAGCACGTTCTCGCTGGACCCGGGCGCGGACCAGCTCGCCGTACGCGACTGGCTGCACGGCTTCGCCGCCGACGTGATCCGCCCCGCCGCGGCCGAGTGGGACGAGCGCGAGGAGACCCCCTGGCCGGTCATCCAGGAGGCCGCCAAGCTCGGCATCTACTCGCTGGACTTCTACGCCCAGCAGTACTTCGACCCCTCCGGCGTCGGCATCCCGATCGCCATGGAGGAGCTGTTCTGGGGCGACGCGGGCATCGGCCTGTCCATCGTCGGCACCACCCTCGCCGCCGTCGCGGTGCTCGCCAACGGCACCGACGAGCAGATCGGCACCTGGACCCCGCAGATGTTCGGCACCCCGGACGACGTCAAGGTCGCCGCGTTCTGCTCCTCCGAGCCGGACGCCGGCTCCGACGTCTCCGCGCTGCGCACCCGGGCGGTCTACGACCAGGCCAAGGACGAGTGGGTGCTCAACGGCACCAAGACCTGGGCCACCAACGGCGGGATCGCCGCCGTCCACGTCGTGGTCGCCACCGTCGACGCGGAGCTCGGCGCGCGTGGCCACGCCTCCTTCGTCGTCCCGCCGGGCACCCCCGGGCTGAGCCAGGGCCAGAAGTTCAAGAAGCACGGCATCCGCGCCTCGCACACCGCCGAGGTGGTCCTGGACGACGTCCGGGTGCCCGGCAGCTGCCTGCTCGGCGGCAAGGAGAAGCTGGACGAGCGGCTGGCCCGGGCCCGCGAGGGCGTCCGGAAGAGCGGCAAGGGCAACGCCGCGATGGCCACCTTCGAGGCCTCCCGGCCGGCCGTCGGCGCGCAGGCGATCGGCATCGCCCGGGCCGCGTACGAGGTCGCGCTGGACTACGCGAGGACCCGGGAGCAGTTCGGCCGCCCGATCATCGACAACCAGGGTGTGGCCTTCCAGCTCGCGGACATGAAGACCCGGATCGACGCCGCCCGGCTGCTGGTCTGGCGGGCGTCCTGGATGGCCGCCAACAACCAGCCGTTCACGGCGGCCGAGGGCTCGATGTCCAAGCTGTACGCGGGCGAGACGGCCAAGTGGGTCACCGCGCAGGCGATGCAGATCCTCGGCGGCAACGGCTTCACCCGCGAGTACCCGGTGGAGCGGATGCACCGGGACAGCGCGATCTACTCGATCTTCGAGGGGACCAGCGAGATCCAGCGGCTGGTCATCGCCCGGGCGATCTCGGGGATGCCGATCCGCTGACCGCTCGGCCTGCCGTTACCGGGCCGCCCAGAAGGTGAGCCCGGCGGTGAGCGCGCCCACCACCGCGCCGACGATCGTCTGCGCGGTGGTGTGGTCCCGCAGCACCACCCGGGACCAACCGATCACCGCGACCAGCGGGTAGAGCAGCAGCCACAGCGGGCCCAGGCCGATGCCGAGGCAGACCACCGCGCCACTGGCGACGGCCGTGTGCACGGAGACCTTCCACCAGACCGTGATCACCAGGATCGGGATCAGCGAGGCGAACATCGCCGCCACCATCGCGGTCAGGTCGGCCGGGGCGTCCAGCCAGAGCATCACCGCGAAGCTGGTCAGCACCGAGCCCATGATGAACGGGATGACGGTCAGCCGGCGCTGCCGGTGGCCGACGTGCCGGTCCTCCAGGGTGCCCTTGCGGATCCCGCGCTGGATGAACAGGGTCGGGATCACGGCCGCGAACAGCGCCGCGAAGGCCGCCCAGCCGAGGCCGGCCCAGCCGTACCGGATGCCGCCCAGCAGGGGGAGCATCGCGATGATCACGTTCTTCGGCTCGACGCCGTCGGTGACCCGCCGGGCCCAGATCGTGGTGGTGGTGGGCTCGGTCATCGGGGGAGTGCTCCAGGCGGGATCCGGTACGGGTTGGCCGGATGATCGTATTTCCCTGCTCCGAGGGGCTCAGAAGCGGGGCTCGCGGCCCTCCAGAAAGGCCGCCAGGCCCTCCCGGACGTCCGGGGCCTCGCGGGAGCGGCGCTCCCAGGGGGCGAGCGCCTCCGCCGCCTGCTCCGGCGGCACGGCCAGCGCGGCCTTGACCGCGCCGATGGTCTGCGGCGAGCGCCGGGTCAGCAGCCGGGCGAACTCCAGCGCGTCCCGGTCCAGCTCGTCCCTGGGCACCACCCGGTCGACCAGGCCGATCGCGCTGTTGTGCGGGCCGACCGTCAACTCACCGGAGAACAGCAGCAACTTGGCCCGGGACGGCCCCACCAGCCGGGCCAGCCGCAGGGTCGGCACCGCCGGGTAGACCACCCCGAGCTTGGCCGGGGTGATCCCCAGCCTGGCGTCATCCGCGGCGAACCGCAGGTCGCAGGCGACGGCCAGCTGGCAGCCGCCGCCGACGCAGGCGCCGTGCACCACGGCGACGGTCGGGTGCGGGAACGCCGCCAGCGCCTCCTCGGCGGCCACGTTCACCCGGTGGTAGGCGTCCGCCCGGTCCGGATCGCCGTAGACCTCGGCGAGTTCGGCGATGTCCGCGCCCGCGCTGAAGGTGCCGCCCGCGCCGGTGACCAGCAGGACCCGCACGCCCGGCTGTTCGGCGATCCGCAGCAGCACCTCGGGCAGCGCCTGCCACATCTCCAGGGTGATCGCGTTGCGCCGGTGCGGCCGGTCGAACTCCAGGACGGCCACGCCGTCCTCGCCGACATGGGCGCGCAGCCCGTCGACGTGGGTGGGCAGCGGGGAGCGGTCCCGCGTGAGCAGCGGCTGGTCCATGCGCACCTCCGGATGATCGTGGTGCGCCCACCTTCTCAGGCCGGGGCGGCCTTCCTCAGGCCGGGGCGGCGCAGTAGTCGCCGAGCCCCCGCTCGACCAGGTCGAAGGCGCGCCGGGCCCGGTCGAGGGCCCCGGGCAGGGCGTCCGCGGCGCGTTCGCCGGCCAGCATCCGGCGCTGGTTGTCGGACGTCAGGGTCAGCCGGGCGCCCAGCAGTTGGGCGGCGGCGACCTGGGCGGTGAGCTCGTCGTGCGTCGGGTCCTGGACGAGGAGTTCGGCGGCCAGGTGCTCCTGCGCCACCCGGCCGAAGCCGGCGGTGGCGCGGGTCGCCAGCGCCGGGGTGCGGTGGATGAGCCGGACCACGTCGAGCACGACCGGGTCGTCGCTCAGGCCGCTGGCCGGGTCGAGCTGCTGGAGCGCGGCGATGAACTGCTCGCGCAGCGCCGTCACCGCGGAGGTGCCCGGCGCGCGCTCGCGCACCACCCGGGCGGGCTCGTCGAGGTGCTGCTCCATCGGGCTCATGACCAGGTCTTCCTTGGTCGGGAAGTAGTTGAAGACGGTCATCTTGGACACCTCGGCGGCGGCCGCGATCTCGGCGACCGAGACCTGGTCGAAGTCCCGGGCCGCGAAGAGGCCGATGGCGGTGCGCCAGATCCGGATGCCGGTCTGGATCTTCTTGCGCTCGCGCAGCGGGAGCGCGTCGAGGTCGAGGTCGCGGTCGGGGCCGAGGTCGAAGACGGGGTGCGCAGCCATGGGGTGACCGTACCAGGATCAAAGATTGACCGGGCTGAATTGTGTGCCCGGATGAACGATGGACCAGGCTGAAGAATCGACCGGGCTGAACAATTGACCCGGTACAAAAATTCTGTCATGGTGGTGCCGTGCCGCCGGCCGCACCGGACCGGCTCCCGACTCCGCAGCCCCTGGGGGGACTTCCCGATGACGCCCACTGCCCTGACACCGCCCCTGATGACACCGGCCCAGCGCAAACTGGGCATGGTGCTCTGCCTGGTCACGATCGTGCTGGCCGTGCTCGACATGAACATCGTGTCCGCGGCCACCGTGCCGATCGTCCGGGACCTCGACCCCGTCCACGGCGTCGACCGACTGCCCTGGCTGGTCAGCGCCTTCGCCCTCGCCGCCACCGCGCTGCTGCCGCTCTACGGCAAGCTCTGCGACCTCTACGGCGCCAAGCGCGTCCTGCTCGGCGCGGTCGGCACCTTCCTGCTCGGCTCGGGCCTGTGCGGCGCCGCGCAGTCGATGGACCAGCTGATCGCCTTCCGCGCCCTCCAGGGCATCGGCGGCGGCGGGTTGATGAGCGTCACCATGGTGGTCGTCGCCCACCTCAAGGACCCGGAGGACCGCGGCGCCGGCAGGGGCGGCGCGATGGGCGGCATCGTGGCCGGCCTCGGCATGGCGATCGGCCCGCTGGTCGGCGCGCTGTTCACCGACCACCTCAGCTGGCGCTGGATCTTCTACGTCAACCTGCCGCTCGGCCTGCTCGTCCTGGTCGGCGCCGCCCTCGTGCTCAAGCTGCCCGCGACGGCCGGCCGGCGCAGCCTCGACTTCCTCGGCGCGGCCCTCGCCGCCGCCTTCGCCACCACCCTGCTGCTGGTCACCGAGTGGGGCGGCAAGGACTACGCCTGGACCTCGCCGGAGATCCTCGGCCTCGCCGCCGTCGCCGTGGTCACGCTCGTGCTGTTCCTGTGGCGCCAGGCCACCGCCGCCGAGCCGGTGCTGCCGCTGTCGCTCTTCCGGATCCGCGTGGTGCGCCTCGGCTTCGCCGTCCAGGGCCTGGTCGGGATGGGCATGACCGGTTCGATCATGTACGTGATGCTCTACCTGCAGATCGCCCGGGACGTCGCCCCGACCACGGCCAGCCTCTACCTGATCCCGATGGCCGCCGGGATGACCGCGATCGGCCTGCTGGTCGGCCGGCTGACCTCCCGCGGCCACTCGCCGCGCACCTTCCTGGTGGCCGGCGCGGCCTGCGCGACGCTCGCCCTGGTCCTGCTCGGTCTCAGCGGGCCGACCACCGGGCTGTGGGCGGTGTGCGCCGAACTCGCCCTGCTGGGCTGCGGACTGGGCCAGCTGATCGGCCAGCTGATCACGCTGGTCCAGGAGGCCGCGCCGGCCCACCAGCTCGGCGTCGCGACCACCGGGATCCGCTTCTTCCAGACCCTCGGCAGCGCGCTCGGCGCCGCCCTGTTCGGGACGCTACTGGCCCGGGTGTTCGAGGCGGGTGAGCCCGGCGAACCGCTCGGTGCCGTCCGCTCGCTGGCCGGCGCGGCCCGCGAGCACGCGCTGGGCAGCTTCACGGACGCCGTCGACGTGGTGTTCCTGTCGGCGGGCGGGGTGCTCGGGCTGGTGCTGCTGCTCGCGGTGCGGCTGCGGGCCACCGAGGCCGCGGCGGGGGTCGGGGAGGAGGACCGGCCGGTACTGGCGGCCTGACCGCCGGTACCGGCGGAGATGCGGGGCCCGGTGGACGACGGGGGTGTCCACCGGGCCCCGCGCGTTCGTCGGGCGGCACGGCCGGGCTTCCCCGGCCGTTACGGCCGGGCCTCCCCGGCGGTTACGGCTCGGCGCGCCACTCCGGGGCCAGCACGGCCCAGATCTGGTAGTCCTCGCGGACGCCGTTGTGCAGCACGTACTCGCGCAGCAGGCCCTCCTGCCGCATCCCGGCCCGCCGGGCGGCGGCCTGGCTGCGGGTGTTGGCCGTGCTGGTCCACCACTCGGCGCGGTGCAGGCCCCGGGTGACGAAGGCGTAGTCGAGCAGGTGCCGGACGGCGGCGGTGATCAGCCCGCGGCCCTCGCTGGCCGGCTCGGTCCAGACGCCGATCTCGCAGTTGCCGCCGGCCGCGTCGAACTTCACGAACATCACCCCGCCGACCAGCGTGCCGTCCAGCCAGATCCCGTAGAGCCGGCCGGTGTCGGCGGCCTGCTGGTCGGCGTAGCGCTGCAGGGTGGCCCGGGCCGAGTCGAGGTCGGTGGAGCGGGTGGCCCACGGGATCCACGGGTCGGTGTGGGCGCGGGCGCGGTCGATGTGCGCCAGGAACTCGGCCGCCTGCCACGGCTCCAGCGGGCGCAGCTCGGCGTTCTCGGCGAGCGGGACGGCAAACATGGGCGGGCCTCTCACAGCGGTGCGGGGTGGTGCGGGGTGCTCCGTCCGACCATACATAACAAACGTTTGGTATGTACGATGAGCGCCATGACACCGGCCCGAGGAGACCACGACGCCCGCCGCCTGGAAGTCTCCGAAGGGGTGTGGCGGGTGCTCTCCACCCGGGGCTTCGAGGGGCTGACGCTGCGCGCCGTGGCCGCCGAACTGGGGGCCTCCACCGGGCTGTTGACGCACTACTTCCCGAACAAGCGGGCCCTGCTGAGCCATGCCCTGGAGGAGCTCGACCGGCGCTCCGGCTCCCGGCCCCGGCGCACCGACCCGCCCGGCGGCACCCCGCCGCCCGCCGGACTGGCCCAGCTGCGGGCGGCACTGCTGGACGTGCTGCCGCTGGGCGAGGCGGACGTCGCGGACAACCGGATCTGGGTCGGCTCGTGGGACGTCGCGCTCGCCGACCCCGAGCTCGCGGGTGCCCACGCGGCCCGCTACCGCCGCGCGCGGGCGGCCCTGACGGACCACGTCGCGGACGCCCAGCGGCTCGGTGAACTCCCCGCCGGGGCCGATCCGGCCGCGCTCGCGGCGGGGGCGCAGGCCTTCGTGCTCGGCCTGGTCGTGCAGGCGCTGTTCGCCCCGGAGGAGTTCCCGGCCGAGCGGCAGACGGCCCTGCTGGACGCCTACCTGACCGGTCTCGCCGCCGGGGCCTGACCGCCCCGGAGCAGGCCCCCGGCCCGGATCACCGTTCCGCTCCGGCCTGCCACAGGCCGCCGGGCAGGCCGACGGCGGCGCGCAGGCGCAGTTCGCGGTCGGCCGAGGCGGTACGGGCGAGCAGCCGGGCGGGTTCGGGGAAATGCTCGGGGGTGGGTGATTCGCCCGGGATTTCGGTTGTTCGGGGCTCGTCGCGCGGTTGGTCCCGAACTGGTGCCGAAGGGTGGGGCGGAGTTTCTGCGGAGAACATGACACGCATTGTCACGGGTTATGCGCGGTGGGTGTGCGTGATTATCGGGAGACCGGCCGCGGCCGGGCGGAACGGGCGCCGACCGGGCGGCCGGCGGGAATTGCCAGGTGGCGCCCCCAGCAGGATTCGAACCTGCGACCTACCGCTTAGAAGGCGGGTGCTCTATCCGCTGAGCTATGGGGGCGGGACGGCGGTGCCCGGGTGGGCGTGACCGTGGCCGGGATCGGGTGACGAGCGCTTGGGGGCGCGCGTGTCCGGCCCCGTACCGGAGGGTGGGGGTGGGGGTTGGTGGGCCCTCGCCCTGTCGGGGACAGGATAAGGGTGCCCAGATCCTCGGCCGGGTGCGACAACACCGTCGTTGGTGTGTCGGTTCGGTGGAGCGGTCCGATAATCGCAGGTGAAGGCTGTGAGTGCAGCGGTCTGGGACAGTTCCGGGCCGGACGTTGTGCAGTCGTTACGGGGCTGCCGCCTCACCCGTTATGGATTCGACACGGAGAAACTGCCGCCGCCGGTGGGGGTGGGGGGCGTATTCGGGATCCTTCGGTCGGATGACGTGCGCAGATGTGCGCGGACAGCCGTTCGGGGGCGTGCTGGTGGTGATGGTGTACGGTCGGATTCTTGTCATGACCGCGAAGAGTCGAGGGCGAAGGGCTGCCCGGAAGACTGGAATTCACCCCCGCGAGTGACAGTAGTTTTCCACAGGCCCGAGTTGTCCACAGGATTTCGGAACTTCCGCGCGGGGATTTTTCGGGAAGTGCACTCTCAACGCGCACCGGTCGATTCCGTACGGTGCATCGGCGAGAGCGGAGGGTGCGCTGTGAACGAGACTCAGGTGACGGTGATGGGCAATGTCGCGAGCGAGGTGAGCTACGGGGAAACCGGCAGCGGGGTGCCGATGGCGAACTTCCGGCTGGGCTGCACCGAGCGGCGGTACGACCGGCAGCGCGAGTGCTGGATCGACGGCGAGACGCAGTGGCTGACGGTGACGGCCTGGAGGGCGCTGGCGGTGAACCTGATCGGCTCGCTCGCGAAGGGGGATCCGGTTCTGGTGAGCGGCCGGCTGCGGGTGCGGGAGTGGGGCGAGGGGGAGCAGCGGCGGACCAGGGTGGAGATCGACGCGCGATCGGTCGGACACGACCTCACCCGCGGTACCTCGGCGTTCCGTTGGGCGTCGGGGGCGCGCGGGCACCCGGTGGGCGGAGTGTCGGGCGGCTCGGCGGGCGGTGCGCTGGGCGGTGCGCCGGGCGGCCCCGCAGCGGCCGGAGGACAGGCCGCGGGCGAGGTGGTGCCGGGGTGGATCGCGGACGCACTGGAGGCGCGCAAGGCCTCGGCGGTGGCGGTGGGGGAGAGTGGCGGGGTGTCCGGTGGGGGGCGTGGAAGTGACGGCCAGGGGGTGCTGATCTGACCGTTCGGCGACCTTAACTGTCGACAAATATGTTGATCGAGACGGTTGTTGCGCCCGCACGCCCAATCACTTCCGGATAACAGAAAGTGGCCGAGGGATTCTGTTCGATCGTCAGCTTGTGTGGAAAGTGGGAGGGTTGATAACGATACAGATACGGTATCGTCCTGATTTCGCATGGAGGTTTCGGGGCCCCTGGGGCTCAATAGGATTCGATTGGTTCATACCCCGCAGAGGCGCCACAGGGGGCGCCCGCGGCAGAGCAAGTCGGCGAGGGCTGCCCATCGGCACGGCCCGGCCCGGAGGGATCCCAGATGTTCCAGAGGCAGGGGCGGAGTCTCCCCCGCATAACCACTGTCATGCTCACGACCAGCCTTGCGCTCGGTGGCGGCCTGTTCGCGGCCGGTGCGGCGGCGGCCGACACCCCGGCGTCGGGTGTCACCGCCGTGGTCCAGAACAAGATGCTCGGCGAGAAGATCGACGTTGACGGCAAGCGGACCGTCGACGGTGGTCTCTTCACCCTGAAGACGGCCGCGGGCGAGGAGCTCCGGACGTACTGCATCGACTTCGACAACCCGGTCTACCTGGACAGCGGCGCCAAGTACCACGAGTCGGACTGGTCGTCGAGCTCCCTCAACAGCAACGCGAACGCCCCCAAGATCCGCTGGATCCTGGACAACTCGTACCCGCAGGCGAACCTGAAGTCCCTGGCCGCGGCGATCCACGTCGACGACCTGACCGACGCGGACGCCGCCGCCGGCACCCAGGCCGCGATCTGGAAGTTCTCGGACGACAAGAACGCCGTCCCGCAGAACGACAACGCCAAGAAGCTGCGCGACTACCTGGTCAGCGACGTCAACAAGGGCGTCGCGGCCGAGCCGAAGCCCTCGCTGACGCTCACCCCGGACTCCGCCTCCGGCAAGTCGGGCAGCAAGCTCGGCCCGTTCGTCCTGAACTCCAGCGCCAACGAGGTGAAGCTGGCCGTCTCCGGCGACGCCGCCGACAAGGCCAAGCTGGTGGACAAGGACGGCAAGCCGGTCAACGGCACCCTGGCCGGTCCGATCGCCAAGGACACCCAGCTGTTCCTGGACGTGCCGGCCGGCACCCCGGACGGCAAGGCCTCGATCGCCGCCACCGCCGACGCCAACGTGCTCAGCGGCCGCGTCTTCATGAGCGGCGTGGACGACAACGGCCGCCACAGCCAGACCATGATCCTGGCCGGCTCCACCAAGGTGAGCGTCGCGGCCCAGGCCAAGGCCAACTGGAAGCAGGGCAAGGGCGCGCTGATCGACAGCAGCGCCAAGGTCGAGTGCGCCAGCGGCGGCGTGCGGGTGTCCGTCACCAACACCGGTGACGAGGCCGGCACCGCGACGGTCGGCAAGCAGCAGGTCGTCGTGCAGCCGGGCAAGACCGAGAGCGTGGTCGTCAAGGTCGCCGAGAAGACCGCCTACGACATCACCGTGACCGGCCCGAACGGCTACACCAAGAAGTTCACCGGTGTCCTCGACTGCCAGACCGGCGTGACCCCGACCGGCACCCCGACCGTCCCGGCCACCGGCACCACCCCGACCACCTCGGTGACGCCGTCCAGCACCCCGTCGAGCAGCGCCAGCACCTCCGCCGCCCCGGCCCCGGTCTCCACCAGCACGGCCCCGGGCACCGGCGGTCTGGCCCAGACCGGTGCCAATGACTCGACCCCGATCCTCGCCGCCGTCGCCGGTGGCCTGGTCGTGGCCGGTGCCGCCGCGGTCTTCGTCCTGCGCCGTCGCGGCCGCCACGGTGGCAACGCCGCCTGATCCGACAGTGCTGAAGACCAGCGCTGAAGATCGGCACTGAGTAGCAGTACCTGTTGGCCCCGGCCCGGCCCCCCGCACCCGTTGCGGGGGGCCGGGCCTGCGCGTTTCCGCAGCCCCGGCCGACCCGCGACGGGCGGGGCCCGATACCCCGGTGGGGGGTCACCCCGGCGGTTCGGGGCTCCCGGCCGGGTGCGGCACAATGGAAGGCTGCAAGCCGAATACTCCCGACGACGCCGGAGCGATCTCACGTGGCGGAATACATCTACACGATGCGCAAGGTGCGCAAGGCGCACGGAGACAAGGTCATCCTTGACGACGTGACGCTCAGCTTCCTCCCCGGGGCGAAGATCGGCGTCGTGGGCCCCAACGGCGCGGGCAAGTCGACCGTGCTGAAGATGATGGCCGGCCTGGAGCAGCCCTCCAACGGCGACGCCTTCCTCTCGCCCGGCTTCACCGTCGGCATGCTGCTCCAGGAGCCGCCGCTCGACGAGTCCAAGAGCGTTCTGGAGAACGTCCAGGACGGCGTCAAGGAGATCAAGGGGAAGCTCGACCGCTTCAACGAGATCGCCGAGCTGATGGCCACCGACTACTCGGACGCGCTGCTCGACGAGATGGGCAAGCTCCAGGAGGAGCTGGACCACGCCGAGGCCTGGGACCTGGACGCCCAGCTGGAGCAGGCCATGGACGCCCTGGGCTGCCCGCCCGGTGACTGGCCGGTCACCAAGCTCTCCGGTGGCGAGAAGCGCCGTGTCGCGCTCTGCAAGCTGCTGCTGGAGGCCCCCGACCTGCTGCTGCTCGACGAGCCCACCAACCACCTGGACGCCGAGTCGGTGAACTGGCTGGAGCAGCACCTGGAGAAGTACAAGGGCACCGTCGTCGCCGTCACCCACGACCGGTACTTCCTGGACAACGTCGCCGAGTGGATCCTGGAGCTCGACCGCGGCCGCGCCTACCCGTACGAGGGCAACTACTCCACCTACCTGGAGACCAAGCAGTCCCGTCTCAAGGTCGAGGGCCAGAAGGACGCCAAGCGCGCCAAGCGCCTCAAGGAAGAGCTGGAGTGGGTCCGCTCCAACGCCAAGGGCCGCCAGGCGAAGTCCAAGGCCCGTCTGGCCCGCTACGAGGAGATGGCGGCCGAGGCCGACAAGATGCGGAAGCTGGACTTCGAGGAGATCCAGATCCCGCCGGGCCCGCGCCTGGGCAGCGTCGTCATCGAGGTCGAGAACCTCTCCAAGGCCTTCGGCGAGAAGATCCTGATCGACGACCTCAGCTTCACCCTGCCGCGCAACGGCATCGTCGGCGTGATCGGCCCCAACGGCGCCGGCAAGACCACGCTGTTCAAGATGCTCCAGGACCTGGAGACCCCGGACGCCGGCAAGGTCAAGGTCGGCGAGACGGTCAAGATCAGCTACGTCGACCAGAGCCGCGCCAACATCGACCCGAAGAAGACCCTCTGGGAGGTCGTCTCCGACGGTCTGGACTGGATCAACGTCGGCCAGGTCGAGATGCCGTCCCGCGCCTACGTGTCGGCCTTCGGCTTCAAGGGTCCGGACCAGCAGAAGCCGGCCGGCGTGCTCTCCGGCGGTGAGCGCAACCGCCTGAACCTGGCGCTCACCCTCAAGCAGGGCGGCAACCTGCTGCTCCTCGACGAGCCGACCAACGACCTCGACGTCGAGACGCTGTCCTCGCTGGAGAACGCCCTGCTGGAGTTCCCCGGCTGCGCCGTGGTCATCTCCCACGACCGCTGGTTCCTGGACCGGGTGGCCACCCACATCCTCGCCTACGAGGGCGAGAGCAAGTGGTTCTGGTTCGAGGGCAACTTCGAGTCGTACGAGAAGAACAAGGTCGAGCGGCTGGGCGCCGACGCGGCCCGTCCGCACCGAGCCACCTACAAGAAGCTGACCCGAGGCTGACACCCAGCTGTCACCACGGCCCGGCAGACTGCCCTCCGGGGCGGCCTGCCGGGCCGCGGCCCGCCGCCACCGCACGGCGGCGGGCGACCTGACGTCGAGGAGAACACCCGTGGCCCGCCACATCTACGCCTGCCCGCTGCGCTGGTCCGACATGGACGCCTTCGGGCACGTCAACAACGTGGTCTTCCTGCGCTACCTGGAGGAGGCCCGGATCGACTTCATGTTCACCCAGGCCGCCGAGGCCGGTGCCGGGGAGTTCGCGGGCGGCTCCGTGGTGGCCCGCCACGAGATCGACTACAAGCGCCCGCTGGTGCACCGGCCCGAGCCGGTCACCATCGAGACCCGGGTGACCCACATCGGCGGCGCCTCGCTGACCGTCTCCTACGAGATCAAGGACGTCGACGAGGACGGCACCGAGACGGTGTACGTCCGGGCCTCCACCGTCGTCGTCCCCTACGACCTGGCCGCGGGCCGGCCGCGCCGGATCTCGCCCGTGGAGCGGGAGTTCCTCTCCCGGTTCATGGACGACGAGCCCGCCGTCGTCGCCGCCTGAGCCGAGCGGCCCCGACGCCATCGACGACCCCGCAGCCCCGACGGCCCCACGGCCCCTACCGATTCGAGCTGACCAGCGTTGACCGTCACCGTCCGTCTCGCCCTCGCCGACGCCGGGGAGGCCGCCGACCTCTCCGCCTTCCTGCTGCGTCTGCTGCGCTTCGACAAGGCGGCGGCGGTGCGGTTGCAGGCGGTGGCGCCGAGCGCCGGGGACGCAGCCGGGGACGCAGCCGGGGACGCAGCCGGGGACGGCGTGCTGGCGGTCTTCGGACGGCTGCCGCTGGGCGGCTCGGGCGCGCTGGCGATCCGGACCGCGCGGCTGGGCGGGCTGGCCGAACCGGTCGATCTGACCGTCTCCGCGGGCCAGTTGCTGGAGGGCGTGGACGCCGAGCGGGGCAGCGTCGCGCTGCCCGCCCCGGTGACCGGACCGGCCTGGGCCGGGCTGCTGCCGCCGCGCACCGGCTGGCGGCCGGTCGGGGCGCCGCCGGCGACCGAGGTGTACCCCGAACTGATGGCCGGGGTCCAGGAGTTCCGCGAGCGCAGCGAGGCCGTCCCGGCGCACCACCGCACCCGCGCGGTGCTGGACGCGCTGGCCGACGAGATCTGGTCCCGCCCGGTCACCGCGCTGCCCGAACTGCCGCTGCGGGCGGTGCACGCGGCCTACGTGATCGGCTTCCTCAAGCCCGGCGCCCCGCTGACCGTGCACCGGGCGGGCGGCTGGCTGCGGCTCAGCGCCCCGGCCGGCTCGGTGGCCGTGCGCACGGTGGCCGCGCCGGGCTCGGGCCTCGGGCTGAGCCTGCGGTAACCGCACCGCCCTCAGGCCTCTGCAGCCCTCAGCCCGGGGTGTTGACCATCGAGGCGGCGGCGTAGGTGAGGTAGTCCCAGAGCTGCCGCTCGGCGTCGGCGGGCAGGGCGAGTTCGTCCACCGCCGCCCGCATGTGCTTGAGCCAGGCGTCGTGCGCCGCGCGGTCGACCTTGAACGGGACGTGCCGCATCCGCAGCCGCGGGTGGCCACGGTGCTCGCTGTAGGTGCGCGGGCCGCCCCAGTACTGCATCAGGAACAGCGCCAGCCGCTCCTCGGCCGGCCCGAGGTCCTCCTCGGGGTACATCGGCCGCAGCAACTCGTCCTCGGCCACGCCCTGGTAGAAGCGGTGGACCAGCCGCCGGAAGGTCGGCTCCCCGCCGACCTGGTCGAAGAAGGTCTCCTCGCTGAACGTGCCCCGTCGGATCTCTGTCACCCGACCATGGTCGCAGACGCCGACGGGGTCGTACACCAGGACCGAAGGCGTACGACCCCGCAGGGTCCGGCGGCCGACCGGGCGGTCGACCGTCAGTGCTCAGCGCGTGGGACTCACACGTCGTCCCACTTGAACAGCTTCCAGGAGATCAGGGTCAGCACGGCCGCGAAGAGCAGCAGCCCGCCCATGGTGGGCACCGCGTCCATCACGCCGCCGCCGCGGCTCAGCACCGACTCGGAGGCCGTCACCAGGTGCCGCAGCGGCAGCACCTCGGAGACGGTCTTCAGCCACGCCGGCGCGTCGTCCATCTTGAAGAACGAGCCGGACAGGAAGGACATCGGCAACACGATGATCTGCGCGATGCCGTTGGCCGCCTCCTCGGTCTTGGCGATCGAACCGGCCAGCAGACCGATCGACATGAAGGCGACGGTCGCGCAGAGCACCAGCGGGATGATCAGCCACCAGTTGCCGGTGAGCTTCAGCCCGAAGAACGGCGTGGTCGCGACCACCAGGAAGATCGCGGTCTGGGCGAGTGCGGTGACCACCGACACCACGACCCGGGAGGCGATCACGGACAGCGCGCTGACCGGCGCCAGCCGCAGCCGGCGGAGCACCTTCTTCTGCCGCCAGCCGACCAGGGTGAGCGCGGCGCCGAACACCGCGCCGGTGGCGACGGCCCAGCCGAGCAGACCCGGGGTGAGGAACTGGATCGGCTTCAGCGACTGGTCCTCGACCTGGGCCGGATCCAGCACGAAGGCCGGCGACTTGCCGGTGGCCTTCTCGTAGACGGCCTGGTTGGCCTGGGTGACGACCGAGTTGAGGATGCCCTGGACCGCGCCGGCCCGGACCTGGTCGGCGGCGCTGAAGCGCAGCTCGACCTTGCCGTCCGGGCCCTGCTTGATCATCGCGTCCAGGTCGCCCTTGCGGACCTTCTCCAGCGCGGCCGCCTCGTCGTCGCCCTTGCTGATCTGGAGGACCTTCTCCAGCTCGGCCCGGCCGCCGCCCTGCACCGAGTCCAGCACCTGCACCGCGCCGACCTGGGCGACCTTGGCGTGCGGGCTGGTGGCGCCCTTGAGCAGGGTGCCGAACAGCAGCAGGAACATCAGCGGGAACAGCATGATGAAGAAGACGGCGCTGCGGTCGCGCAGGAAGGACCGCAGCATCACCCGGGAGAGGCTCCCGAACGCGCTGACCCGCCCCTCGGCGGCGGCTCCGCCGCCGGCCGGACCGCCGCGCTGGGCGGGGACCTTCGGCTCGGTGGACGTGGTGTTCGTCATGCGCGGAACTCCCGTCCGGTCAGCTGGAGGAAGACGTCCTCCAGGGTGGCGCCGCGCACTTCGAGGCCGCGCAGCGCGTTCTGCTCGGCCAGGACGCTCAGGACCGGGGCCGGCAGGCGGGTGGCGACGGACAGCGACACGCCGTCGTCCTCGACGGAGACGATCTCGGCGCCGGCCGCGGTCAGCAGCTCGCGCGCCCGGTCGACGGTGAGCAGACCCGACTCGACACTGATCCGGACGGTGTCGTCGATCTCGCGGATCAGCGCCGCCGGGGCGCCGGTGTGCAGGATCTTCCCGTGGTCCATGATCGAGACCCGGTCGCAGAGCACCTCGGCCTCGTCCAGGTAGTGGGTGGTCAGGATGACGGTCCGGCCCTCGCGGTTGATGTCCCGCAGCAGGTCCCACAGGTTGCGGCGGGACTGCGGGTCGAGGCCGGTGGTGGGCTCGTCGAGGAAGACGAGCTCGGGGTCGTGGGCCAGCGCGCAGGCGATCGACAGGCGCTGCGCCTGACCGCCCGACATCTGCTCGGTCATCACCCCGGCGGAGTCGGCCAGGCCGACCCGCTCCAGCATCGCATCGGCCCGCTTGGGGCCGACCCCGTAGAACGACGCGAAGGTGTGGATGGTCTCCCGGGCCGTCAACTTCCGGAAGAACGCGGTGGCCTGGAACTGCACGCCGATGCGCGGCAGCAGCTTCGGGTTGCGCGGCCAGGGGGCCATCCCCAGCAGTTCGACCCGGCCCTCGTCCGGTTTGCGGATCCCTTCCAGGATCTCCATGGTGGTGGTCTTCCCGGCCCCGTTCGGGCCGAGGATCCCGTAGAACTCGCCGGCCTCGACGGTGATCGACACCCCGTCGACGGCCTGCACATCCCCGTACCGCTGGCGGATGCCGTCAGCGGATATAGCAGCAGTCATGTGCCCTGAGCCTAGGGCTTTCCGACAATCCTGTGCACATCCGGGGGTGCTGATTTGTGGATTCTCTGAGGAATCGGGAACAAAGCCGGGCCGGGCGGAGGTTGAACTCCGCCCGGCCCGGCCGGTTCTGCCTGCTGACGGGTGCTCAGGCGCGGTGCACCGTGATGGTGGTCCAGGCGCCGATGTGGATCCGGTCGCCGTCGTTCAGCGGGATCGCGGTGTGCGGGGCGATCGGCTCCGCGCCGCCGTTCACCGTGGTCCCGTTGGTCGAGTCCTGGTCCACCAGCACCCAGCTGCCGTCGGCCTGCTCGGCCAGCAGCGCGTGCTGGTGCGAGGCGCCCGGGTCCTCCGGCGGCACCGACAGGTCGATCTCCGGCACCGTGCCGCGGTGCTGGCTGCGCCGGCCGATCCGCAGCTGGCCGCGGCCGGTCAGCGGGACGCGCCGCTCGGGGCAGTACGGCGGGAAGAACAGGCCGGCCGCCTCCGGGCCGCTGCGGGCCATCATCTCGGTGAAGTACTCGCGGTCGGCGGCGACCACCGCGATCCAGTTGGCCCGTACCGGCTCCGGCTGGACCGGCTGCGGCTGGACGGCCTGCGGCGGAACGGCCTGCGGCGGGACGGCCTCCGGCTGGGGCTGCGGCGGCATCGGCGGGGCCAGGTGGAACGAGGTGCCGTAGTCGTTGCCCCGACCGGCGGGGCCGACGGGGGCGGCCGGAGCGGCCGGGTGGGCGTAGACCGGGCCGGAGTCCTCGCGGACCGAGGGGTCCGGGAAGAGCCCCTCCGGCGGCGGGTAGCCGTAGGTGTGCGGGAGCGCCGGCGGCTGCGGCTGCGGCTGGGCGGGCTGCGGCGGCTGCGCGGTGCCGCCGTACGCCGCCGGGATGTTCAGCGGCGCCGGGGGCTGCGCGGGCCCGGGCGCCGGGATGCCGACGGCCGGGGGCTGGCGGCGCGACGGCGTGGACAGCTCGTAGTCGTAGCCGCACTCCTCGCAGAACCGGCCGGTCTGCGGGCTGCGGCAGATCGGGCAGAGCACCAGGCCCTCGGTGAGGTCCGGGTAGGCCTGCGCCGGGGGCGGCGGCACCGCACCCGGCGGCGGCGGGACGGCGCCCGGCGGCATCGGCGGGGGCGGCAGCGGCGCGCCGTAGGGCGCACCGCCGTGCTCCGGGTGGCCGACGGGTGCCCCCGGCATCCCCGGCGCGCCCGGCGTCCCCGGGTGGGCGCCGGGCGGCGTCGGGGCCGGCGGAGTCATCGGAAAGCCGCAGAAGTCGCACCAGTCCTCGGCCTGCGACTCATGGCCCCTCGGGCAGATCGGCATCAGGTCCCCCTCACTTCGCACCGGCTTGGGGCGGCGTCGCGCCGGGCCGCCGGCCCGGCCACTTCTTCAGCGGTCATTTCTTCTTCACGCGGACGGTCTTGGTCGACCGGGTTTCGAGCATCTTCTCGGCGGCCTCGTCCACGTTCTTACGGAACCGAACCGTACCCTCCTTCGGGTCGACCACGTCGACCACCTTCTGCAGCAGCTTGTACGTCCCGTCGTTCCCGGTCTCGTGGGCGATCTTGACGGCGGCGCCGAGCTTGGCGGTGGCGGTGTCGACGTCCCCGGCGCGGTGCGCCTCCAGGCCCTCCTGGATGGAGGAGGCGAGCTCGGCCTGCCCGGTGTAGTGGGCGACCTGCGGGCTGATCCGGGTGGAGGAGGCCAGGTCGTCGGTCCAGACCGCCTTGACCAGGCCCTGCGAGAGCACCTCGGGGGTGCCGCCGCCGACCTGCGGGGGCAGCACCAGGCTGATCCGGGCGGCGAGCATCTCGCTGCCGACCACGGCGGCCGGTACCTCGACGCAGACGTGGTAGTCGCGGCTCTCGTCGCCCCAGGAGCCGGTGGGGTAGTCGCCGGCCCGGGGGCCGGCCTCGCTGCGCCGGGCGGTCAGGTCCTCGACCGCGGGGGCGACCTGCTTGACGAACCGGACCTGGGCGTTGGCCGGGGTCCAGATCCGCAGCGCGACGTCGGCGACCTGCTTGCCCATCGCGCCGGAGATCATCGAGCGGAAGTCGTCGGCCAGACCGGAGGGTTCGGGGACCATGTCGACGGTGCCGAGCAGCGCGGAGGAGATCTTGCGCAGCTCGTCGACCTTCCAGTCGGTGCCGACGCCGCGGCAGTCGGCGGTGAAGTGGCCGGTGACCCGGTCGATGGCGCGCGCCAGGTCCGCCGCCGACTCGTGCTCGTTGTTGCCGTCGGTGAGCAGGATGGCGTGCCGGATGGCGATGTCGTGGCGGGTCAGGAAGAGCTGGTCGGCCTTGGTCAGCCAGGTGCCCATGGCGGTGCCGCCGGCCGCGGTGAGCCGGCGCAGCGACTCCTTGGCGGTGGCCCGGGTGCTCGCGGAGGCGATCGCCAGGGTGCCGTCGCCGGGGTAGATGTCCTTGGCCTCGTGGGTGCCGGCGACCACGGCGAAGGCGGTGCCGTCGCGCAGCGTGTCGATGGCGGCGGCGGTGGCCTCCCGGGCGCCGTTGATCTTGCTCTTGGGGTAGTCCATCGACCCCGAGCAGTCCACCAGGAGCACCACGGCGGCGGCGGTGTCGGCGCCCGGCCGGGCGGCGTCGGTGATGCCGAGCGGGCGGCCGCCGGAGGTGCCGCCGCCGGTCGCGGTGACGGTGACGATGGCGTTGACCTCGCGGGCGCCGTCGGCAAGGTACTCGTTCTGGAAGATCTCCACGTCGAACCTGGGCAGGTTCGGCTTCGCCAGTGTTGCCATGGGCCGGTGGCTCCCGTCGGGTGCGTGGTCGGGTGGGTCGGTCGGTCGGTGGGGACGGGCCCGGCGGTGCGCCGGGGCCGTCCGGGGGTGGCGCGGCGCGCCGTCCGGTCGGGCCGTCAGGCCGTCGGCGGGTGCGTCGGCTGGGGCGGGACGGCGGGCGGTGCCGGCGGGACGGCCGGGGGCGCCGGGGGTGCCGGGGGGAGCGGGGCGGCGGGGGAGCCGATCACCGGGAGGTCCGGCAGGGTCGGCTCGTAGTCCTCGTCCGGCTCCGCCGCCGCGGCGGGCGGCACCGGTCCGGCGCCCACCAGCAGTGCGGCGGGCACGACCGGCAGGTCCAGCGCGGTCGGGGTCGGTTCGGCCTCCTCGACGGCGATCGCCGGCGGGTCGATCGGCAGCACGGCGACGGTGATGTTGTCGTGCCCGCCGGCGTTGATCGCGAACTTCACCAGGGTCTGCGCGGCCGCGAGCGGTTCGGTCCGGGCGTCCGGCCGGACGACCTGGGCCAGGTCGGTGGCGGCCTCGGCGTAGTTCCACAGCCCGTCGGAGCAGATCAGCAGCACGCCGGGGACGTGCGGGGTGAAGTCGAGGATGTGCGGGACGACCTCCTCGGCGTCGGCGCCGAGCCAGCCGGTGATCGCGTGGGCGCGCGGGTCGGCGTACGCCTCGGCCTCGCCCATCAGCCCGGCCTCGACCATCCGGGCCGCCCAGGAGTCGTCCTGGGTGAGCCGGAACGGCTCGGCGGCGGCCCGGTCGTCCGGGATCCAGTAGGCCCGGGTGTCGCCGACCCAGCCGATGGTGACCCGGCCGCCGGAGGCTATCGCGCTGACGTAGGTGCAGGCGGGCGCGTTGAGGTCGGGCCGGGCGGGCCCGGCGCCGTGCTGGGCGAGGTCGGCGACCGCCTTGGCGGCGTCGGCGACGGCCTGGCGCATCGCGGCGCCCGGCTCCCGGCCGGCCTCCAGGGCGCTGAGCAGCGACTCGGAGGCGGCGTCGACGGCGGTCTCGGAGGCCTGGTCGGGCCGGTCGGAGGAGGAGACGCCGTCGCACACGACGGCGACCACGACCGGCTCCCCGCCGGGCAGCGAGCTGGCGGCGACGGTGAAGGAGTCCTCGTTGCGGTGGTGGCGCACGCCGCGGTCGCTGACCCCGGCGACGCCCCCGAGGGCCTTCTCCATGTGGTCGCGCGGGCGCGGCTGGGCCCAGCCGCAGGCCTCGCAGTAGCCGTCCGGGGTGACCTGCGGCAGACCGCAGTTCACGCAGACCGGCCCGTTCTGCGACGGGACGGTCTCGGCCCGGGCGGCGGCCCAGCCGACGGGCATGGCGCCCGGGGCGGGCCGGCCGTCCCGGCCGGTGCCGCAGGAGCCGCAGAAGGCGTCCTCCGGCTCCATCGGCTCGGAACAGCTCGGGCACACGGTCTGCTGCGGCATCGGCTACACCCACGTCCTGGGGCGGGCGCGGTTGGCCCGTTCCACCATCTCGATCCTGGTCTCGGCCCGGTCTGTCAACCGGGCGAGTACCCGGTATGACTGTTCCAGGGCGAAGCGCAGTTCCCGCTCCACAGCGGGTCGTCCCAGCACCGTCGTCAGGCCGGCCTGCTGGGCGCCGGCCGAGCCCGCGGTGACCCAGCCGAGGGCCGCGCCGAGCACCTCGACGGAGAGCTCCTCGCGGCGGCGGTCGTCCAGCCGCAGCGCGGTGAGCTGCTCGGAGCTGGCACCGAGGTCGGTGCCGAGCGGGTCGGTGGCGGGCCGCTCGCGCAGCCGGGCGCGGACGGTGGCGATCCGGGCGGCGGTGTACTGGCTGGAGGTGGCCGGGACGGACTCCAGGACCTTGACCGCGCCGGGCCGGTCGCCCTCGGCGAGCCGGACCCGGGCCAGCCCGAAGGCGGCGCTCAGGTACGACTGGTCGGTGGTCCACACCAGGCGGTAGAACTCGGCGGCGTCGCCGTGGTCGCCGAGCAGCTCGGCGCAGATGGCCAGGGCCAGCTTGGGCGCGGCCTCGCCGGGGAAGGCGTCGTAGACGGCGTCGAAGGCCTCGGCGGCGGCCCGCAGTTCGGCCTCGGCGGGCCCGTCCGGGCCGGCCGCGGCGGCGACCAGGGCGGCCAGGCCCCGGTACCAGACGATCCGCCAGTCGTCCTTGTGATCCTGGTTCAGGGCCTCCAACGCGGCCACCGCCTCCTGGTGGCGGCCGAGTTCTAGCCGGGCGCGCAGTTCGCGCAGCCGGCTCTCGAGGGAGACGGCGGGCGCGCCGGCCAGCGCGGCCAGCGCGTCCTCGGGGTCGGTGGCGAGCAGGGTGGCGAGGAAGCCGGCGTTGGGGTCGTCCGGGTCGACGCGCGGGACGGGCAGCGCGAGGGCGGCGGCGGCCGGGTCCAGCGCGGCCACCCGGAGCAGCCCGGGCTGCCGGCTGGGCAGCACCAACTCGGTGTCGACGACGCGCAGTTCGGGGCCGAACAGGGTGGACAGCGCGGGCCGGGGCCGGTCGTCCTGGAGCGAGAGGATCTCCCGCAGCACGCCGGTGAGCTGGTCGGCCATCTCCTCGGCGGAGCCGAACCGGCGGGCCGGGTCCTCGTCGGTGGCGCGGACCAGGAAGCGGTAGAAGGACTCGTACCGGGCGAAGACCTCGACGTCCTCCGGGCCGGGCAGGGTGTCCCGGTAGGTGGTGCTGTAGCCCTGGAAGTCGAAGGTGAGCACCGCGAGGGTGCGGGCCACGGTGTAGAGGTCGGAGGCGGGGGAGGGGCCGTCGGCGGCGATCTCGGGCGCCTGGTAGCCGATGGTGCCGTAGATCGGGCCGTCGTCGTCGAAGCGGCGGACGGCGCCCATGTCGATGATCTTGAGCGCGTCGCCGCTCTGGATCACGTTGTCGATCTTGAAGTCGCAGTAGATCAGGCCCCGGGCGTGCAGGTACCCGAGCGCCGGCAGCGCCTCCAGCGCGTACGCGATCGCCTGCTCCACCGGCAGCGGCTCGCGCCGGCCGTCCGTGCGCCGGCGGTCGTTGGCGATGTCCTTCAGCGACTTGCCGCCGACGTACTCCATCACGATGTAGCCGTCGGTGGCGCCGGTGCGCAGGTCCGGGTGCTCGGCGAAGTTGATGATCCGGACGATGTTCGGGTGGTCCACCTCGGCCAGGAAGCGCCGCTCGGCGACGGCCGCGGCCAGCGCGTCCTCGTCCCCGGTGTCCAGCAGGCCCTTCAGCACCACCCACTTGTCGTTGACCCGCCGGTCCACCGCCAGGTAGATCCAGCCGAGCCCGCCGTGCGCCAGGCAGCCCACCACCTCGTACTGCCCGCCGACCAGGTCTCCCCGGCGCAGCTTGGGCGTGAACGAGTACGGCGTGCCGCACTTGGTGCAGAAGCCCTCCGGCCGGCCCGGCCGGCCGTTCTTCTCCCGGCCCACCGGGGCCTCGCACTTGGAGCAGAACCGCTTGCGCTCCGGCACCTCCGGATTCTCCAGCACCGCCTGCGCCGGGTCCGCGGTCTCCACCGTCGGCACCGTCACCAGGCCGGCGCCCAGCCGGTTGCGCACGCCCGCCGTACCGGTGCCCCGGGTGCTGCGCACCGAGACCGACCGGCTGGAGTTGGTCCGGGTCGACCGGTGCGAACGGGAGCGGCCCGACATCGAACGGGCCGAACCGGTGCGAGAGGACACCGAGCGGACCGAGCCGCTGCGCGCCGAGTCCGGGGAGACCCGGGCCGAGGGCACGTGCGGCTGGGTGAGACCGGTGTCGGCGCCGGGCGCGGTCAGCCCGCACTCGTCGCAGTACCCGTCCGCGTCGATGGTGCCGGAGCAGTCCCGCGGGCAGGGCGAGCCGGGGCCCGCGACCACCGGCAACGCCCCCACCAGGGTGGGTGTCCGGCCGCTGCCGCCGCCGGCCGACGCCGCCGCCGTACCGCCACCGCCCGCCGGGGCCAGCCCGCACTCGTCGCAGTAGCCGTCCGCGTCGATCGTCCCCGCGCCGGAGCACTCCGGCCGTACGCACGTCTCGCCCATCAACCTCAGCCCCCCTGAACCTGTCCGTCGACCGGCGTCTGGCCGGCCGCCTCCTGTACCGCCGCGTCCGGCGCCGGACGCAGCGACTGCTGGAAGCGGGCCACCGCGGCGGCCGCCGCCCGCAGGTCGCACGGCGCGCTCCACAGCAGCCAGCGCGCCTTCTCGTACCGCTCGATCACTTCCGGGTCCTCGGCGACCCGCAGCCGGGCCGCCATCGCCTTGTAGGCGTCCAGCCGCCCGCGCAGCTCGGCCCGCACCGCCAGCGGCTGGGTCACCTCGGTCAGCGACTGCCGGGCCCGGGCCAGCTCCTTGGCCGCCGCGTCCTCCAGCGCGTCCAGCAGCGGCGCCAGCCGGCCCCACTGCCCGCTCTGGCGCAACTCCAGGGCCAGCACGATCCGTTCGCGCAGCGCCGAGGCCGGGCCCGGGACGGCCGGCACGTCGCTCGCGGCTATCTTCGCCAGCACCTCGCCGCGCGCCCGGCGGGCCTCCGCCAGCGTCGCGTCGGCGCGCTGCAACAGGTCGCCGACGCCCTGGAGGCGCTCCTCGGCGTCGTCGCGCAGCCGCAGCAGGTCCTCCAGCTCCAGCCGGACGCCGTCCAGCGCCCGCCCGGCCCGGTCGAAGCGCTCGGTGTCCACCACCCCGGACGGCGTCGCGAAGGCCGTGCCGTCCGGCACCGTGCCGCGCTGGGCGGGCACCCGGGCCGGGCGCCACAGCGCCAGCGGGTCGCCGCGCACCTCGGTGCGCAGCGCCGTCAGATCGGCGTCCAGCCCGGCCAGGTCGTCGCCCAGCGGGTGGCCGCCCTCCCGCACGCCCAGCGAGGCCGCCAGGGTCCGCACCCGGACCAGCTCGGCCAGCAGCAGGTCGATCCGGGCCGGCAGCGCCGACCAGACCGCGTCGGCGGCGCTGACCACCTCCAGCACGGTCGCGTACCAGGAGTTCATCCGCGCCATCAGCGCGTCCAGGCTGATCCGCTCGACCAGCTTGGCGGGCGCGCCCAGCAGCTGCGGGCCGTCCGGCAGCGAGCCGCCCGGAACGGTCACCGCGTCGCCCGTCAACAGCTCGCTCAGCTCGGCCAGTTCCGGCGCGCCCGGCTTCGCCTTGCGGGCCCGGACCGCGCGCGCCGAGGCCAGCGCCTCCGCGTAGCGGTCGAACAGCGCCCACAGCAGCGGCAGGCCCTGCCCGGCGACGGACCAGCGCTCCTGGGTGCGCCCGGTCAGCTCGGCGCCGTCGAGCAGCCGCAGGCCCGGGTGGTCCTGTAGGGCGAGCAGCGCCGCCTCGACCGCGTCGCGCTCCGCGCCGAGGCGCGCCAGCGCGCGGTCCACCTCCTCCCGGCTCAGTACCGGGCCAGCAGAAGCCGCCAACGCCGTGTCCTTCCTTCCTCGCGCGGGACGCCGCCCGCCGGTGATCCGACGGGCCGCCCCACGACAACCCCCGTGCCCACCACGGGTCTCCCCACGGTGATCGTCCCGAACCCTAGCCGGTGGCCCGCGGGGCGGAGCGGGCGCGGGGCGTCAAGACCGCGTCAACGCCCCGGTGCCCCGATCGGTTCCGGCGCCCCCTCGGGCTCAGTGCTGCGCCGGCCAGTAGTGGTCGGCCTCGTTGAGCATGTACGGCTTGAGCCAGCGGTCGTACGAGCTCCGCCAGGCGCCGCTCGCGTAGTAGTCCGCGAGCACCTGGTTGACCCGGGCCGTCAGATCCGGGCTGGACTTCGACATCGCGACGCCGATCACCTCCGGCTGCACCTCGCCGTCCACCACCCGCACCGTCTGGTCCTGGGCGGCGTGGCCGGCCGCCAGACCGTCGTCGGTCATGGTGGCGTCGATCCTGCCCAGCTGCATCAGGACCAGGCAGTCGAGGTGGTTGTCCACCTGCACGACCTGCTTGGCGGTCTTCTTGCCGTCCAGGTAGGTGAAGGCCGTCGAGCCCTTCGCGGCGCACACCGTCTTGCCGTTGATCGCCTCGTCGATGCTCTTCGCCGGCGAGGACTTGGGCACCAGGACCCGCTGGGTGATGTTGAAGTACGGCTTGGAGAACGCCACGTCCTCCATCCGCTTGCAGCTGATCGTCATGGTGCGCACGATCAGGTCGACCCGGCCCTTCTGGACGGCGTCGATCCGGTCCGCGGTCGCCACCGGCTTGAGCACCACCTTCTCCGGGTCGCCCATGATGGCCGCGCCGATCGCCCGGGCCAGGTCGATGTCGAAGCCCTCGATCTGACCGGTGTTCGGGTTGCGCGCACCCCAGCGGTAGCTGTTCTGGTCCACGCCGATCACCAGGCTGTGCTTGCCCTTGATGCCCCGCACCGCCGGGCCGTCCTCGCCGCTCGGCGGCACGCTCTTGTAGACGTCGCAGTCGGCCTGGTCCTGCTGCTCCTGCTGGCCCAGCTGGACCGCCTGCGGCGCCCCGGCCCCGGCCGGCGGGGTGGCGCCGGAGGCGCCCCCGCCGCCGAGCACGGCCGCACAGGCCGCCAGCAGCGCCAGCGCCGTCGCCGACCTGGTCCGTACGGTTCCCTCGCGCATCTGTCCGCTCCCCCCTCTACCGGTACTCGGCCAGTCGACGGCCCAGGCCCCGCAGCGCCGCGGCGGCGGCCACCAGGCCCAGCACCGCGACCGCCACGGCCGCGGCCCGCAGATCCCCGTCGGCGCCCTTCGCGGCCGCCCGGAACCGGTCCTGCTCGATGCCGGCGGCCTGCGCCAGCAACTGGTCGGTGGTGTTGAACGCGGCGTCCGCGGTCTTCGGCGCGTCCTCCGGCTTCGCCGTCACCGTCGCGTCCAGGGCGCCCTGGTAGTCGGCGTTCTCGGTCTCCAGCTTCTTCGCCGCGTCGTGCCGGGTGCGCCATTCGTCGTACTGCTGCGCGGCCTTGCCGATCACCCCCTGCGCGTCCCCGGGCGCCAGCCGGAAGGCGTCCGGCAGGGTGCCGGTGCGCCGGTCCTCCGGGGTGTCCTTGGGTACGTCCTTGGACAGGTGGTCGGTGGTCTTCGACCACTGGTCCGCGTACTTGGCGGTGGAGCCACGGGCGACGTAGTGCAGGTTCTCCGCCAGCCGGGCCGTCAGCACATCCACCCGGGCCGCGTTGAGCGCCCGCAGCGGGGTCGCGCCGTCGCGGTCGCTGTCCTTCAGTGCGGCGTTCGTGGTCAGCCCGGTGACGGCCAGCCAGAGCGCGCCGGCCAGGACGGCGGCGGTGGCGCCGAGCAGCCCCGGGTTGAACACCCGGTTGGTCCGGCGGAACAGCAGCACCTGGACCCAGGCCAGCGCCGCCAGCGTGATCACCGCCAGGACGTAGGCCCCCCACGGCGCGGCCTTCGCCTCGGCGTAGTCGCCGGCCAGCTCGTCGTTCTCGATGGCCGCCAGCTGGGCGGCGGCCGGCAGCAGCACCGTGCGCATCTGCTCCGAGGCGTACCGCAGGTAGGCGCCGCCGAGCGGGATGCCCAGCCGGTTGTCCGCCCGCGCGGTCTCCACCAGCCCGGCGTAGACCGGCAGTTGCTGGTTCAGCTTGGCCAGCCAGACCTGCGCGGGGGAGGAGGAGGTGGTCCGGGCCGCCGCGTCGGCGATCAGCTTGGCGGCCGTCGAGAGGTCCTGCTCGTAGCGGTCCCGGACGGCCTTCGGCTCGGTACCCGCCAGCAGGAAGCCGCTCGCCGCCGTGGTGTCCGCGTCCGCCAGCGAACGGTTGATGTCCGCCGCGGCCTGGCTCAGCGGCTGGCTGTACGAGACCACCCGCTCGGCGGCCTGCGCCCGGCTCTCCAGCTGCCAGGTGGTCAGCCCCCCGAACGCCACCGTCAGCACCGTCAACAGCGCGCCGGCCAGCCGCAGCCGCCCCGGTGCCGTCCGGGAGGCCCGCGCCAGCCGGGCCCGCAGACCGCGCGGCGACAGCGCCCCCGGGGACCGCCGCGCCGCCGGCCCGGCAGCTGGTCCGGCAGCTGCTCCGACGGCCGGCCCGACGGCCGGTCCGGTTGTCGGGGCGCCCGGCCGCGCCGGGACCGCGACGCCCCGCGCGCCGCTACCTGTTGGTGTCGCCACCCGCCTCATCCTCCCCTGGGGCCGGCCCGTCACCCGGGCCCGGCCGATGCCAGCAGTATGGCCGTGACTCCCCCCGGCCACACCCGACTTGCGCCGATCTTGTGTATCGCTCCGCACAGTTGAGGCCCGCCGCCCCGACGGTGATCCCGGTCCGGGACGGGCGGCGATCCGTCCGACGCGCGATGCACCCTATGCGGTTCCCCGAACCCGGCGGAGCGGAGGGGTCCGGTTGTGTGCCCTCCGTACGCGGCGGAACCCGCCGGGGGAGGGGAGCTTCGTACGATGGGGCCATGCGTCTGCTTGGAACGATCTCCCCCGACCGCCCGCTGCTCGTCGTCGCCGTCCGCGAGGAGGCCGCCCACCTCGACGACCGGCTGCCCGTCCTGCTCACCGGGATAGGGAAGGTCAACGCCGCCGCCTCGCTGGCCACCGTCCTCGCCCAGGGCGAGAAGCCCTCCGAGGTGATCAACCTCGGCACGGCGGGCGCGCTGCGCCCCGGCTGGGAGGGCACCCACCACGTCGTCCAGGTGATCCAGCACGACATCGACACCCCCGCACTGCTGGAACTCACCGGCCGCAGCTACGGCGCGCCGCTGGTGATCGGCAAGGGCGACGGCCCGGTGCTGGCCACCGGCGACCTCTTCGTCTCCGACCCGGCCGCCCGCGACCGGCTCGCCGAACACGCCGACCTGGTCGACATGGAGGGCTACGCCGTCGCCACCGTCGCCCACCGGGCCGGAGTGCCGGTCCGGCTGGTCAAGCACGTCAGCGACGAGGCCGGTGAGGGCGCGAGCCACACCTGGCGCGAGACGGTCGACGACTGCGCGCGGCACCTGGCCGACTGGGTGGCCGCGCAGGGCTGGTGACGGGTATTCAGCCCGGCAGGTGATCGCTAGGGTGGCGCGGTGACTCAGAACAACACCGCGCCGTCCGCGCCGTCCGTGCCCTCCAAGACCGTCGACACCCGTCCGCCCGGCATCAACGCCGACGAGCCGACCATGCTGGTCGCCTTCCTCGACTACCTGCGGCAGGCCGTGATCGGCAAGCTCGACGGGGTCTCCGACGAGGACGCCCGCCGCCCGGGCGTCGCCTCCGGCACCAGCCTGCTCTGGCTGGTCCGCCACCTCACCGTCGTCGAACTCAACTGGTTCGTCTGGGCCTACCAGGGCGAGGGGGAGGAGCCGTCCTCCTCCGACGACGTCCCGCTCGGCACGGCGACCGTCGCCGAGGAGATCGCCGCCTACCGGGCCGCGATCGCCCGGGCCAACGAGGTGACCGCCGCCGCCCAGGGCGACCTGGACCGGCCCGGCGCGCGCACGCTGCGGCCGGACGGGGACGCGCCGTCGCTGCGCTGGGTGCTGGTGCACATGATCGAGGAGACCGGGCGGCACGCCGGACACGCGGACATCATCCGCGAGCAGCTGGACGGTGCGGTCGGCCGCTGAGCGGCGGGCCTGTCGTATGCGCCGGGGGGCGCCGGGTGCGTCGGACAGGCCGGGTCTGCCGGACCCGTAGGCCCCGGGGAGGGGGTGGTGGCGGCCCTCCTGACGGACAGTGGAATACTCCCCCGGCACCGACCACGCCGTCCGCACGGCGTCGCGGGTTCACTCACAGGGGGAAGAAACGATCATGTCATCGTCAGGGAGAAGCCTGCCCCGGCGCGGGCACACCACCCGCGCCGTCCTCGGGGCCTCCGTGCTCGCACTGACCCTGCTCGGCACCACCACGGCCTGCGGGCCGGACAACAGCTCCGCCGACGCCGCCGCCACGGCCGGCACCTCCGACCTCGGCCTGCCGGCCAACCTCGACGACCTGAAGAAGTGGAAGTTCGAGGACTGGGAGAAGTGGGCCAAGGACTACGCCCTCCCGGCCGCCAACAAGGGCTTCTGGACGCTGGAGAAGCTGCTCCAGGCCAAGCCGGACGAGCCGATCGCGCCGCCGGCCGGCCCGGCCGCGCCCGCCGCGCCGGGGCAGCCCACGCCGCCCGGGCAGCCCGCTCAGCCGCCGGCGTCGGCGGCACCGTCCGTGCCGGGCGCGCCGTCCGCTCCGGCCGCGAGCCAGTCCGGTGCGGCCAAGCCGCCGGCCGGGCAGCCCACCCAGCCGGGGCACCCGAGTGCGCCGCCGGCCGCGCCCAAGCCGTCGACCACGCAGCAGCCGGCCTCGCAGGCCCCGGCCCCGCCGAAGTCCCAGGCGCCGGTGCCGCCCGGCCAGCCCCCGGCGCAGCCGCCCGCGCAGCCGCCCGCGCAGCCGCCGGCGCAGCCCACGCAGGCTCCGGCCCAGCCCGCGCAGCCTCCCGCTCAGCCGACGCAGGCGCCGCAGGCCCCGGCCACCCAGCCCGGCCAGCCGCCCGCCCAGCCCCCGGCTGACGGCGGCAACGACCCGCTGCCGAAGACCGTCCCCGCGCAGGCCGTCCCGCACCCGTACGCCAAGTACGGCGTGCACGGGAAGCTCTTCGCCGACCAGCCGGGCTCCGCGCCCAACGCCGCCGCCGGGCTCAACCACTCCCAGTGCTCCGCCACCGTCGTCGCCGACCCGGCGCACCCCGGCAAGAGCAACCTGGTGTGGACCGCCGGCCACTGCGTCCACCAGGGCAAGGGCGGCTCGTACTACAGCAACATCACCTTCATCCCCGCCTTCAACAGCTCCGGCGCACTCAGCGGCGGCAAGCAGGGCGACGAGTCGCAGTACGCGCCGTTCGGCGTCTGGCCCGCCACCCAGGCGGTCACCTCGCCGCAGTGGAAGGCCGAGGGCGGCAAGACCGGCGACGCCGCCACCCACTACGACTTCGCGATCCTGCGGGTGCAGCCGCCGAACGGCAAGTCCCTGGAGGAGACCGTCGGCGGCGCGCTGCCGGTCTGGTTCAACGCCCCGCGCGACCAGCTGAACGTCAGCGAGTACGGCTACCCGGCCGCCCCGCCGTTCGACGGCCGCGAGCTGAACCACTGCGACAGCGGCAAGCCCGGGCGGCTCTCCTACGACGCCTCCCGCCCGCCGATGCTGGTGATCGGCTGCGCCATGACCGCCGGTTCCAGCGGAGGCGGCTGGCTGGCCGTCAAGGACGGCAAGCAGGTGCTGGTCAGCAACGTGTCGGTCGGCAAGCACGACGGCGAGCCGAAGTTCCAGGCCGGTCCCTACCTGGACGACGAGGCCGCCGGGGCCTACGACTTCATCACCAAGAAGGGCTGAGCCGGCGGAGGGCGGTGGCCTCGCGACACCGCTGAACGGCGGCCGCGCTCCCGAGTGGGGGCGCGGCCGCCGTGCTGCTGCTACGGGCGGAACGCCGAGAGGTCCAGGGCGTTCAGCCGCTCCGGGTCGGTGAGCACGTCGATCGCCGCGATCGCGCCGTCCACCACGGTGAACGCCATGATCGACAGCGGCCGCCCGTTGTCGCCGATCACCACCGCACCCGCCGTGCCGTTGACCAGCGCCGGGCGGGCGAACGGCGACAGGCCACCCCACAGCACGGCCTGGCCGGCCACCGTGGCCGCGCCCGACAGCACCACCGTGTGCCGGGCCCGCACGCCCGCGCCGCCGTCCGAGCGCAGCACCACGTCCGGGTCGAGGACGGCCACCAGCGCGTCCAGGTCGCCGTTGCGGGCCGCGGCGAAGAAGGCGTCCACAGCCACCCGCTGGCGGCCCAGGTCCGGGTCGGGCGTCGGCGCCTGCCCCCGCACCCGGCGGCGGGCCCGGCTGGCCAGCTGGCGGGTCGCCGCCGCCGTCTTCTCGATCAGCGGCGCGATCTCCTCGAACGGCACCGCGAACAGGTCGTGCAGCACGAAGGCGACCCGCTCGGCCGGTGACAGCGACTCCATCACCACCATCAGCGCCAGCCCGACCTCGTCGGCCAGCAGCACCTCCTGCTCCGGGTCCACCACCCCCTCGCGGCGCAGCAGCGGATCCGGGATGCGCGGCTCGCCGAGCGGTCCGCCCGGTCCGCCCGGTCCGCCCGGTTCGAACGCGCCACCCGGCTCCAGCGGCTCCTCGCGGCGCTGGGCGCGGGCCCGCAGCAGGTTCAGGCAGACCCGGGACACCACCGTGGTCAGCCAGCCGCCGAGGTTCTCCACCCCGGTGGTATCGGTGCGGTCGTACCGCAGCCACGCGTCCTGCACGGCGTCCTCGGCCTCGCTGACCGAGCCGAGCATCCGGTACGCGACGGCGCGCAGGCGGCCCCGGTGCGCCTCGAACACCTCGGCCGACGCGATCCGCCCGGCTGAGGAAAAATTCTCGTCCACCCGTGTCACATTCCTTCGTCGCCGTGGGTCAGAGCAGCAGAAGCCACCAAACAACGGCTGCGGCGGAGAGATCAACTCCCCGCCGGGGACGAATCGGAGACGACCGTGACGAAGACCCCCGCGACCGACACCCCCGTTCTCGTGACCGGCGGCACCGGCACCCTCGGCCGCCAGGTCGTGCCGCTGCTGCGCGCCGCCGGGCGGACCGTCCGCGTCCTCAGCCGGCACGACCGCGAGGCCACCGACGGCGTCAGCCACGTCCGCTGCGACCTGCTCGGCGACGGGGCCGGCCTGGACGAGGCGCTGGCCGGCGTCGAGACCGTGCTGCACCTGGCGGGCAGCAACAAGGGCGACGACGTCGCCACCCGCACCCTGGTCGCCGCCGCACGGCGGGCCGGGGTGAAGCACCTGGTGTACATCTCGGTGATCGGCGCCGACAAGCTCCCGATCGGCTACTTCCGGGCCAAGGCCGCCGCCGAGGAGGCGGTCGTCGCCTCGGGCCTGCCGTACACCATCCTGCGGGCGGCGCAGTTCCACGACCTGGCGTTCACCGTGATCGAGAAGATGGCCAGGCTGCCGCTCGTCCCCAACCCCGGCGGGATCCGCTGGCAGCCCGTGGACGTCCGCGAAGTCGCCGGCCGGCTCGTCGAGTTGGCACTGGACGAGCCGGCCGGGCAGGTGCCCGACCTGGCCGGCCCGACGGTGTACGCGATGGGCGAGCTGACCCGCGGCTACCTGAAGGCGCGCGGCCGCACCCGCCCGCAGCTGCCCGTCCGGGTGCCCGGCAAGGTCGGCCGCGCGTACCGGGCCGGGGACAACCTCACCCTGATCGGGGCCGAGTTCGGCCGCCGCACCTGGGAGGACTACCTCGCCGAGCGGCTGGCCTCCTGAGCCGCCGCCGGAGCCGCCGGTCGTCGGGCCGCCGGTCGTCGGGGTTGTCGGGGTTGCCGGACGGGGAGTTGCTGTCGGTGCCCTTGGCTAGGGTGGCCGCCATGTCGACCGAACCGACCACACCGCTGCTCGACGCCATCCGCGCCCAGCCCGACGCCCTCGACTACCTGCTCTGCACGGGCGACCTCAACCTCGACCACTACGAACACGTCGAGGAGGTCGTGCTCGCCTCCGGGGAGCCCCTGGAGCGCCTGGCCAAGGACGCCGCCGGCGGCACCTACTTCTACTGCGGCGAGGGCGGCGAGGAACGCCCCATCCTGCTCGCCGACTCCGAGGGCGGCGCGGCCCTGCTGGCCGTCGGGCTGCCGGAGCTGGTCCGGCTGCTGCTGGCCGTCCCGTGGTGGCGGGACTGCAACCGGCTGACCGAGGAGGAGAGCGCCGAGGCCGCCGAGTACTACCTGGAGGAAGAGCCCGACCTCTACGCCGAACGGGACGCCGCCGCCGCGGCGCTCGGCCTCGACGTCCCGTCCCCGGCCGAGGCGCTGGCCCGGCTGCGGGAGGTGGCCCTCGGCCTCGGGCCGGCGTACGTCCTGCTCAACGCCGAGGAGGGCTGCGCCTACCAGCCGCTGTTCAGGACTTCGCCGCGGTGAGGACGTCCTCGGTGGTGACCACCTTGGCGAACCGCATCGCGTGCAGCACCGTGGCCGTGGCGCGGGCGAGTTCGGCCGCCGGGACGGTCGTGCCGTCCGGCCCGGTCAGGTCGAAGGCGTGCATCGCGTCGGTCGGGAAGATCGCGTCGTAGCCGAGGTTCCCGGCCATCCGGGCGGTGGTCTCGTTGCACACGTTGGTGATGATCCCGGTGATCACCAGCTGCCGGGCGCCGCGCTCCTGGAGCCAGGCGTGCAGGTCGGGGGTGCCGTAGAAGGCGCTGTTCACCGTCTTGGTGATGTGCAGGTCGGGGGTGATCGCGGCGACGAAGTCCTTCAGCTCGTAGCCGGGCGTGCCGGGGGTGAGCGGGCCGGCCTGGGAGGCGTGCTGCACGGTGACGATCGGCCGGCCGGTCCGCTGCCAGGCGGCGATCAGGTCGGCGATCCGCTGCTCGGCCTGCGGGTTGTCGCGCGGGCCCCAGAAGTCGTGGTCCTCGAAGCCCTGCTGGACGTCGATCACGATCAGGACGGCGTCGGAGTCGAGGGCGAGCGGGGCGTCGAAGGCGTCGGTGTTCGTCATGCGTCCATCGTGGCTGTCGTGCTGGGGAGGCCGTGATGGGCAGGAACGTCACCCATCGATAGATTCCTGCCATGCGAACAGTGGGCTGCCTGATCTTCGACGGTGTACGGGCCTTCGACTACGCGGTGATCGGCGAGGTGTGGTCCAACCGGACGTCCCGGCCCGGCCTGCCCGCCTTCGACCTGCGGATCTGCGGACCGGACGGCGCCCGGGTCCGGCTCGGCGGCGGGCTGGAACGGGTCCCCGACCACGGCCCGGCCGCGCTCGCCGACTGCGACCTGGTCGTCGTCCCCGGCGTGGAGGACCCGGCCGCCCCGCGCGACCCCGCCCTCCTCGCCGCCCTGCGCACCGCCGCCGCCCGCGGCGTGCCCATCGCCTCCCTCTGCGCGGGCGCCTTCGTCCTCGCCGAGGCAGGCCTGCTCGACGGCCGCGAGGCCACCACCCACTGGGCCCTCGCTCCCGAACTCGCCCGCCGCTTCCCGGCCGTGACCGTCCGCCCCGAGGTGCTGTTCACCGGCGGCGACGGCCTCTGGACCTCGGCCGGCGTCGCCGCGGGCATCGACCTCTGCCTGCACCTCGTCCGCGCCGCCCACGGCCAGCAGACCGCCGCCACCATCGCCCGCGCCATGGTCACCGCCCCCTTCCGGGCCGGCGGCCAGGCCCAGTTCATCCCCACCCCCGTCCCCGACTCCCCGGCGGACGACCCCCTCTCCCACGCCCGCGCCGCCGTCCTCGCCGCCCTCGACACCCCCTGGACCGTCCGCCGGATGGCCGCCGAGGCCCACATGTCCGAACGCACCTTCGCCCGCCACTTCACCGCCACCACCGGCACCACCCCCCTCCGCTGGCTCCTCGACCAACGGGTCCTCACCGCCCAGCGCCTGCTGGAGGAGACCGACCTACCGGTGGACACCGTCGCCACCCACTGCGGCTTCACCTCCGCCGTGTCGCTGCGCCCGGTCTTCACCGCCCGCGTCGGCATCGCCCCCAGGGAGTACCGCCGCTCCTTCCGCGGCCGCGAGGAGGGTTAGGGGGCGGCTGTCGGCGAGGAAGGCGGCATCAGGCAGGGGGTGACAACGCCGAAGACCATTCGGTCGTTGCCCGCGGTGCTGGACACGTCCACGACGTACTCGCTGGCCGGGTGGCGGGCATGGAGCAGCGACTGCGGCGAGTGGTCGGGCATCTCCCGGTACGCGGTGATGGCAAGACCCTCCTTTGTCAGGACGTCCCGGACCTTGCGGACGACGTCGTTGTGCCGAGTGTTGGGAACATTGCCGTGCACGTTGTAGATGAGGATGAAGCGTGCATCCGGCGCGCTCTCGCCGTTTTTTCCGGTACACGAGCTGAATCCCGGTTCCTCGGGCTCGCTGTTGATCTCGACGCCGGAGGCCTGGGCCAGGTGCGCTGTGAGCTGGCGAGCCCAATCCAGCGCCTCTTGGCGGGATTTGACTGGCAGCGGATCGTCCTTGCCGGTGCTCGCTGAGGGGCCGGACATGCAGGCTCCAAGGGTTGATAGCAGGAGTGCGACAGTCATGAGGCGATGCCGTCGGCGGATGGGAACGAGATGGGACAATCGCGACGTGGCCATTTCAGCGGGGGACATTTCCGGCCAGCGGGAGTTCCTTGGCCGTGGTCGTGGGCTGCTGGTTCGCGATGATCTTCGCCTGGTTGAGCAGGCTCTCGCTGCCCGGGTTCCAGTAGCCACCGTGATCCTGGGTATCGATAACGATGTTGTGCCCGCCGAATCCCCACGTATGTGGGCTGACACCCAGGGTGGTCGAGAAGGCGAGACGGGTGAGGTCGTTGCTGGCCTCGCCGATCCAGACGTGGTCGGGATCGATGTTCAGACGATCTGCATTACCAACGCCCATGCCCGGGCTGCCGAGGGCGATGATGTCGTCAGCGTGCAGACCCCCGCCCTCGCTGGCGGCTACGCCCACTGCGAAGCTTCCGTAGCTGTGGGCGACATAGGTGAGATGGGTCTTCGGTTCGCCGTGCGACACCCTGAGGCCGTTCGAGAACCGGCGCATGTCGTCGGCACCGTCGATTCCCCGTGTGGGGCTCGCGGCACCCGGGATGCTCTCGGGAGCGTCGTAGCCGAGATAAGAGATCACTGACACGGTCTCGCCCGCTTTGGTGCTGCCTTTTGCGGCGTCCTGAAGGCGTCGGACGTGGTCTATCTGTCCGGGGACGCCATTGAGGTCAGTGTTCGTTCCGGGAACGAAAACGGCGGTGTGGGTTGCCTTGTCGGGGTTTCCGGTGGCGACGATCGCACGCCCGTCACCTCCATGGGCCTCGGGCTCGATGGCGAGGAGGAACATCTGCTTCGATTCGTCCTTGGTGTCCGCTGTCTCTTCCAGCTTCTTCTTGATCTCGGTCAGTGCGGCCTTGCGTTTGTCATAAGCCGCCTGATCCAGCCCGAACGTGGACGGTGAGCCGACCATCATCGCGTCGATCTTCTGGTCCAGGACGAGCCGGTTCGCCTCGTCGCGGACGGTGGCCGGCAGTCCGTCGAGGTTGCCGATCTTCGCGGCGTTGAGCGCGAGGTAGGTCTCCCGCTGGTCCTGGGTGAGGCCGTTCCACCAGGCGGCGTTCTTGGCCGGGTCCTTGCCGTCGGGGATGTACGGGTCGACCAGCCCGAGGTCCTTCAGCGCGCCCGCTGCGGCGCTCTTGGCCTCGGCCAGGGAGCCGTTCGCGCGGGATGGATCCAGGGTGTTCGCGCTGAGCCGGACCAGGGCGTTGTGCCCCTGTTCGCTCGCGGTCTCGGCGTCCTTGAGGGCGGTGTCGATGCGGTCCTGGAAGCCCTTCCGCTCCGCGGCGAGCTTGCGGCGCGCCTCCTGTGCGTCGGGGTCGTTGTGGTCGGGCGGAAGGTCGACGACGCCCGTGGCGGACACCACCAGGCCCGCGTCGACGGCTCGGTTCACGGCGTTGATGAGGTTGGTCTGCGCCTGGTACATCCGGTCGGCGACGGTGTTCAGCACGAGGGCGGCGGCTTCCGACTCCGTCCGGACGATGTCCAGTTGCTGCTCGGTCTTCACCATGAACGGGAGCGCGGCTATGGCGTCGTCACCCTCCCAGCCCTGGCAGAGCGGCCCGTTGACCTGGTTGCGGTGCCGCTCGCCGGTGCTTTCCACGGCGTGGCCCAGCGCCTTCCAGGCCTTCGCGGCATCGTGCAGTCCGTGCGGGTCGAATTTCACCAACAGCTCGTAGGTGCTGGTCGCTTGGCCCCCTGCGGAGTAGCGGACCACCCGCCCGCGAGGGTGTGGTCGTTGTGCTCGTGGGCGGTGGCGGTGGCGTTCAGATTGGTCGCCGTGTCCGCGAGCCGCTGGCGCAGGTCGCCGAGCGGCTTGGACCAGCCGGTCCCCAACTGTCCGAGCCCGCCGGCGATCGATCAGCCGGTGAGCTGGCCGGACGCGGTGGTGCTGGTGTCGACGGCGTTCTGGACGGGGGTGGAGAGCTCCTCGCCCAGGGTCTTCGCGATGCCTGCGGATGCCCGCAGATCGCCTGGTTGGACAACTACCTTGTCGGGCCCGCCTTTGTCGGACACTGCTGCTTCCCCTCCCCGGAGTCGGACGCGCGCACTTCCGGCAGAAAGCTAACTGGGGCCTGTGCGCTCCGCATCCGTACAGATACTCAGATGGTATGAGTGCTACTGGCGATCGACTGGCGGTCGGCGGAAGCTGCCGGTTATGACCAAGCCGTCACTCGCGCCTCCCTGTCACCACTGACACCACCCGCTGCGGGCCGCATCGGAGAAAGACTGAGGGCGCTCACCCGAAGGTGAGCGCCCTCAACCGGATGTCGGCTGGTCATGGGCTCCTGGTTGGGGCTGCTGGACTACCGTTCGTCATTTGTCGCGGTTGAGGAGGCGGGCGGCGCCGCCGGCGATGGCGGTGGTGAGGATCCAGCCGGCGATGGTGAGGAGGAGGGCGATGGCCTTGGCGGTGTGGGCCGGGTCCCAGGCGGTGCGTTGGCCGAGGCTGAGGAAGGGGACGACGAGGTCGATGACGTAGAGGAGGGGGTCCCAGGAGGGGCCGCTGCCGGGGTTGACGGCGCGGGGTGCGCCGGTGACCTGGAAGTAGGCGGTGCCGGCTGCGAGGAGCAGGAGGAGCCAGTACAGGGCGCGGGAGGGACGGTAGCCGTAGCCGACGGTGATGCCCAGGAGGCGGCCCCAGATCCGGCCGGCCGGGCCGAGGGACTGGTAGCGCAGGCGTTCCTTGTGGATGACGACCTCGCGGGCGGCCTGTTCCTGACCGGAGCGGGTGTAGGCGGCGGCGACCTGGGCGTAGAGCGCGGGGGAGGGGTTCACCACGTGGGCGGCGAGCCAGGCGAGCCGGTCGGCGGCGGGGTGGTCGGCGGTGGGTTCCAGGGTGGTGAAGGTCGCGGCGGTCAGGTTGAGCGTGCACTGCTCGGGCCAGCGGGCGGGGTCGGCGACCAGGGTGCCGATCTCGGCAGAGGCGAGGTTGATCGCGCCGGTGGAGGCGGGGTCGAGGCGGAGGGCGACGCGGCGGGTGTGCACGTCCTCGAAGTCGGCGGCGCCGCCGTGGGTTTGGCCGAGACGTGCGTCGGTGAGGTCGAGGGCGCCGCCTATTCGGCTGCGGGAGAGCAGGAGTTCGCCGTGGGCCTGGAGCCCGTGGGCCCGCAGGCCGCCGTCGATCGTCATCTGCTTGCCCATCAGGGCGAAGTCGTCGGCGCCGCCGAGGAGGGTGGTGCGGCTGAGGTCGAGGCCGCCGGAGATGCGGGCGTCGTGGAGCCACAGATCGTCGGTGAGGGTGGCGTCGCGGATGCCCAGCCAGAGGCCGACCCGCAGGCCTTCGCCGTCGAGGCCGGGCAGGTGGGAGCCGTCCAGGTTCCACCAGGTGATCTCGGCGTAGTCGAGCAGGACTCGTTCGGCGAAGCCGCAGGAGCGGAGTTTGACGGGCACGCCGATGGTCGCCCCGGTGAGGTCGAGCCGGCCGGTGATGCGGGCGCCGACCAGGTCGAGACGGGGGACGTGCCCGGGTTCGGGGGCCGGTCCGTGCAGCAGGAGGTGGGTCAACGCCTCGGCGCGGACGGTGCGTTCGGCAGGCCAGGTGGCGGCGTGCGCCGGGTTGTCGGTCTGCGGATCGCCAGTCTGGAGGTCGGTGCGTTCGCCGCGCCGGTAGGCGTGCCAGAGGCGTTGTTCGGTGGCGGTCCAGGTGGGGGGTGGGTGTGCCGTCATGGCTGCCGGGGGCCTTCCTCGGGCGTTCGTTCGTCTTGGGGGATCGTCTGGGACGGACGTCTCGCGCGGTTGTGCTCAACCTGCCGTGTGCGGCGGGAGCGGGGGTGGCGGCCCTCAGCTCCGCCACCCCCGTTGGCTTCTCGGCACCGGCGCGGCCGTTCATTGAGCCAAACCCCACCTTGGGGTGAACCTCTGAACTCTGAACCTCAGAACGCCGCCGGTGGACGGAGCACGAGGTCGGCCACGGCGCCCCAGTGCTCGTCCGGTGCGGTGACGATCACCTGGCCGTCCTGGCCGGGGAGTTGGGGTAGTAGCGCGCTGCCGCAGCCGTGCGCGTGGTGGACGGTGACCGGGATGCGCAGCCCGTTCAGGCGGATGTCCCGGCTGATCCGGGTCGTGGCGAGGTCGGTGAAGACGAAGCTGCTCAGGTCGATCCGGTCCGAGTTGCCGAGGAAGTTCAGCAGCTCGCTCTCGGGCGTGGTGCAGGATCTGACGCGGAAGCTCTCCGGGAGCGGGCGGGAGGTCTGCACGCACGCGACGAACTCGCGCCCCTGGTGGTAGCGCACGTCCAGGTGGGAGAGGAAGCCGTCGGTGCCCTGGCGGCCCAGCAGGAAGAACCAGTCCGGCGGGGTGTTCCGGGCGGCGGCGATCGCCCGGCCGAACTCCTCGGCGGTCTCGCGGTCGGTGGGGATGTGGAAGTCGCGCGGGCTGGAGCTACGGAACACGGACGGTCCCCTCAACGGGTGCTCGGCTACCGGGCGTTGGTACGCCCCGCCCAGTAGACCACCGGCGAGGCCGGTTCAGCGTGATCTTGCGAGAACCCCGGCCGTTCACGGCCGGGAGGAATCGCATCCTGAGACCTGTAGCGCGGAGCGCCGCAGCGTCACTCCGTAAGGCTGGACGACTGTTGTCGGTAGCGGCTGTTACGGTGCCTGCCGTGAAGCTCGTTGAGCAGGTGAAGCTGCTGCCGGAGGCCGAGCAGGCCGCCGCGCTGCGCTCCACGCTGCTTGCGGTCAACGAGGCGGCGTGTTGGGTGTCGGGGGTGGCGTTCGAGCGCGGGGTGCCGCGTGAGTACGAGCTGCGCAAGCACACCTACACGGAGTTGAAGGCGCGGGGGCTGGGGGCGCAGGCCGCCCAGCACGTGATCAAGAAGACCCGTGACGCCTACACCACGCTGAAGGCCCACATCCGCGCCGGGCACCTCGGCAAGCCGGGGTCCAAGCGGCGCGTCAAGGCAGAGTCCAAGCCGATCAGGTTCCGTCCCGAGGCCGCGCAGCCGTATGACGACCGGTGCCTGTCCTGGCAGTTGGACCAGCGGACCGTCAGCATCTGGACCACGGCCGGGCGGCTCAAGGGCGTGCGCTTCGCGTGCTCACCGGACGCGCTCACGATGCTGCGCGAGCACCGCAAGGGCGAATCCGACCTGGTCGAGCGTGACGGCGCCTTCTACCTGCTCGCCACCTGCGAGGTTCCCGAGAAACCGCTCAACGAGAACCCGGCCGCCTTCATCGGCGTGGACCTCGGCATCGCCAACATCGCCACTACCAGCACCGGCTACCGGGCCGCCGGACGCGGCCTGAACCGGCACCGCAAACGACAGCTCGACCTGCGCCGCAAACTCCAGACCAAGGGCACCAAGTCCGCCAAGCGCCTCCTCAAGAAGCGCTCCCGCAAGGAGGCACGGCACTCCGCCAACGTCAACCACATCGTCGCCAAACAGATCGTCACCACCGCTGAACGCACCGGCTGCGGGATCGCCCTGGAAGACCTCACGGGGATCCGCAGCCGGGTACGGCACCGCAAGGACCAGCGGACCACTGTGCACTCGTGGAGCTACCACCAGCTCGTCACCTTCCTGGAGTACAAGGCGAAGCGGGCCGGGGTGCCCGTGGTGCACGTCGACCCGGCGTACACCAGCCAACAGTGCTCCCTGTGCCACCACATCGACCGGAAGAACCGCGTCGATCAAGCGACGTTCGCGTGCCGGTCCTGTGGGACCGTGCTGCACGCGGATGTCAACGCGTCCCGCAACATCGCCCGCAAGGGCGAGACCGCGTGGACCGCGGGGCGTGAGTCACGCGTCCCAGCCACCCCACAGGTGGCTCAGACGGAGGAGGCCACGCGGCAGCCAGCCGCGCCCTACCTCCACGCCTGGCCGCTTCGCGGCCGGGTCAAGTTGACTCGGCGGATTTCCGGGTGTTCACGGTCGCGTGGTCGCGGCAGCGGGCGAGGGCGGACCTGATGCGCGTGTCGGAGGGAGCGGAGGAGGAGAGGAGTTCCCCGGCGGCGATCAGGGCCGCCCAGTAGTGGTCCGGGTCGCCGGTGCCGGGGCGCGGGTGGGTGGCGGCGAGGGAGAGGTAGGCGGCGGTCAGGTTGCCGGTGACGAACCAGCGGGCCAGCCCGTGCTGGTGGCCGGCCCGGATGCCGCCCAGGGCGTCGATGGCGGAGAGGAAGTGGTCGACGATGACGAGGTCGCGCGCGTCCAGGGTCTTCGGGACGTCGAACACGCCTAGGGCTTCGAGGAGTTCACCGGTGTCGGCCTCGGTGCCCGGGCGGGGGTCGGCGAGGAGGGCGTCGAAGCAGTCCGCCAGACGGTGGTCGGCCTCGGGGGAGGGGATGCCGAGGGCGTGGCAGACGGCGCGGGCGGCGTCAACGGGCGGGTGGGAACGGCGGGCGAGGGTGGCGTAGGCCTCGGCGGGGGTGGCGCCGGTGTCGACCAGGTGCCGGGCGGTGAGGGCGAGTCGCATCGGGGAGCGCTTTCAGACGGCGGCGAGAACGGCCAGGGCGGGCGAGTGGGCGGGGGCGACCAGCGCCCAGACGAACTTGCCGATGCCGCCGGCTCGGGGGCAGCAACCCCAGCGTTCGGCAAGCTCGTTGACGAGGAAGAGGCCGCGCCCGTGCTCGTCCTCGGGGGAGGCGGTGCGGAGGGTGGGGCGTCCGCTGCCCGCGTCGTGGACTTCGAGGCGCAGGCGGGAGTTGGCGAGGGCGAAGCGGACTTCGATGAGGCGGTCGGCGGGGGCGTCGGAGTGCTGGACGGCGTTGGCGAAGAGCTCGCCGAGGAGGAGCTCGGCGATGTCGGAGTAGCGGTCGCCGGCGGGGAGGGCGGCGAGGTATGCGCGGAGGAGCTGGCGGGCGAGGGGCGTCGAGTCCGTACGGGAGTCGAGGCGGGCGGCGAAGGTGCGGGGGCGGGGGCGGTGGGTAGCGAGCATGGCGAAGTTCCTCGGGGGGCGGTTGGGGGAGCGCGAAAGGCGCGCGCAATCACGCTACGCATGCAAATGATTGCGTTCTGGTGTCAATCATCGAGGCTTCGGAGGTACGGTGACGCCAAATCGGCGTGTGGGACGTGCGGCGCACATCTGGGGGCAGCGATGGCACAGCGGAAGGCCAAGGGTGGGACCACGGCGAGCTCCGCGATCATGTTCGGCGAGGAGATGCGGTACGCCCGCGAGGCGGCGGGCTACACGCAGGAGGAGATGGGCAAGCTCCTGCACCGCGACCGAACGGTGATCTCGCGGACCGAGGGCGGCAAGCGCAAGCCGTCGATCGAGGAAGTCGAGGAGATCGAAGGGCTGTTGAACACGGGCGACCTGCTGAAGCGGCTGTACGGCCGGGTCGACTGGAACGCCTCGATCGAGCACCCGGACTGGTTCCAGGAGTATGTGGACCTGGAGGCCATCGTCGTCGGGATGCGGGTGTACCAGGACGGCGTGATGTACGGGTTGTTGCAGTGCTGGCAGTACGCGCGTGCGCTGTTCGCCGCTGGTGATTCGGCCGGCAATGCGGAGGAGATCGAGGAGCTGACCAGGGCTCGCCTCAGCCGGCAGAGCCGCTTTCTCGTGCCCGATGGGCCGCTGTTGCTGGTCATTCTCGATGAGAGCGCCATCCGCACGGTCGTGGGCGGACCCGGCGTGATGAGATGTCAGATGGAGCATCTCCTGGAGGTGGCCAAGCTTCGGAACGTCGTCCTTCACGTGGCGCCGTTTTCGAATCGGCGGACTGTCATCGACACGGATATGGTGTTGCTGGAGCTGCCGGACGGGCAGCGTTTGGTCTACTCGGAGAGCCTGGATCGAGGGCATCTGAGCGATGATTCCGCCAACGTGGCCAGGCATCAGCGTCGCTATGATCGGCTCCGTGGCGAATGCCTGTCAGAGGTCGACTCGCTTCGGCTGATCGCCGAGGCGTTGGAGGGTTTCAGAGATGATGAGCAACGAGCTCGCCGCAGCCGCCTGGCGGAAGAGCAGCTACAGCGGCACCAACGGCGGCAACTGCATCGAGGTAGCCCTCGGATTCCTCCCCGGCGCAGTCCCAGTGCGTGACTCCAAGGACCCGTGCGGCCCGGCCCTTGTCTTCTCCGCGTCGGCATGGGGCGCCTTCATCGACGCTGTGCAGGAGGGTGGCTTCCCGGTATGAACCTGATCTGGCGGAAGAGCAGCTACAGCGGCAACGACGGGGGCAACTGCATCGAGGTAGCCCTCGGATTCCTCCCCGGCGCAGTCCCAGTGCGTGACTCCAAGGACCCCGACGGCCCGACCCTCCTCTTCCCCGCCGCCTCCTGGGACTCCTTCCTCGCCGCCGTCCGTTCCGGCGAGCTCCCTTCCTGACCGATCAGCTTCCGCCGTATCCGAACAATTCCGATCGCTTCCGGTGCGGCGCTCGTGCTGTAGGTAACCGAACCGTTACGGTCGCTCACTGTGCGCACATGACCTGCTCGCATCGACCGAGGCGGTACCTCATGGCACAGAAACCCCGTATCGACGTCTCCCTCTCCCTGAAGGAGTCGCAGGCGACCGGCGCCGAACTCGCCGAGCTCGCCGAGTCGATCGCCCCCGGCGTCTGGTTCAACACCCCCCTCGGTGACCCCGAGGGCCCCGGCCGGAAGCCCGACGTCACCTGGGACCTGAGCGGCTCCCGCGCCAAGGGGCAGGCCGGCGTCTACTACGCCAACCCCGACAAGCGCCTGCGCCGTCCGTTCATCTTCGCGGACGGCTTCAGCTACGGACCCAGCAAGATCGCCCCGCTCTTCGAGTACTTCAACACCCCGTACGAGGAGGGCAAGCCCGGCTTCTTCGACCAGCTGCTCGCCCGCGGCATCGACGTCATCGTCCTCGGCTTCCGCGAGCGGCACACCCGCATCCAGGACAACGCCGAGGTGGCGATCCAGGCCATCACGCAGGCCATCGCCGAGCGCGTGACCGACGAGCGGCTGATCGTCGGCGGCGTCAGCATGGGCGGCATCGTCACCCGCTACGCGCTGGCCAAGATGGAAACCCAGCGCATGGACCACCAGACCAAGACGTACATCTCGTACGACTCCCCGCACAACGGGGCCTGGATCCCGCTGATCCTCCAGCAGCTCGCCTACTTCTTCGACGCCCTGGCCACGGAGAAGCCCTCCCAGGCCGACCTGATCAAGAGCCCCGCCGCCCAGCAGCTCCTGTGGGCGTGGGTGCCGGACTCCAAGTACTCCGGCGAGGTGGCCACTTCCAGCCCGCTGCGCAAGGAGTTCCTGGAGGACCTGGAGCGGGTCGGCAACTTCCCGCGCATCCCCCGCCTGCTCGGCGTCTCCAACGGCCGGGGCGACGGCGTTGGCCTGCCGCTCACGCCCGGCGAGGTGGCCTTCGACTGGCAGGCGATCGTGGCCAGCGCCACCGCCCGCATCCAGCCGGACAAGGGCGACCAGCAGCGGGTCGGCGGCATGCACGCCGTGACCCTGACCGGTACCGAGATCCGCCGCAGCACCACCACCGAGGTCCCGGCCCTGGACAGCGTTCCCGGCGGCACCCTGGACTCCTTCGGCCGGGTCGCCGACGTCCTGAAGGCGAAGATCCTGGACGACTACCGCAGCGGCACCTTCGTCCCGGCGGTCAGCGCTGCCGCGCTCATGTTCGACCCGGTGGCGTGGAACATCGACCCGACCGTCGACATCTCCACCCTCTCCCCGGAGGACTTCCACCTGGACGCGGTCGAGTTCGACAGCGCCAACACCGAGCACAGCCACGTCTCCGGCAAGCTGATCGACTGGATCGTCGAGCAGATCGCCTACTGACGCCTCCCACCTGGTTCGGAGCACCCCCGCGGATGCGCTAGAGTATTCCTCATCACCCAGATGCGCGGGTGGCGGAATAGGCAGACGCGCTGGATTCAGGTTCCAGTGCCCGAAAGGGCGTGGGGGTTCAACTCCCCCCTCGCGCACAGATGGATCGGGCCCTACCCAGGCAACTGGTTAGGGCCCGATTCTTTTTGTCGTCCCTTGATGTCCCGGCTGAATTCCCGTTGCTGACGGGTGGGCGCCCCGGCAAGGATCGTGGGCGTGTCCGAGACTGCACCCGGGGCCGCGCCCGAGGCCGAGGCCGCTGTGCCCCGGAGAGCCGAACTGAGGCCCTACCCGAAGGTCGCCGCGCGGGAGCGGCGTGCCGTGCACGGGAGCGGGGAGTGGGTCGCGACGGAGAAGGTGCACGGCGCGCACTTCGCGGCGGTGTGCGACGCGGCCGGGGCGGTGCGTCCGGCGAAGCGGCGTGAACTGCTCGACGGCGACGGGCTGGACGGCTTCTTCGGCGTCAGCCGGATCTGGCCGGTGCTGTCCGTGGCGGCGGGGCGGTTCGCCGCGCTCCTGCGCCGTACGTGGGGCGCCGGTGCCGTGGTGACGGTCTACGGCGAGCTGGCCGGCGGGTGCTACCCGCACCCGGACGTGCCGACGGTCGCCGGGGCGCATCCGGTGCAGACCAGTGTCTGGTACTCGCCGGGCCGGGAGTGGCTGGTGTTCGACGCGATGGTCGAGACGGCCGAGGGGCGGTGGTGGATCGCCGACCGCGCGCTGCGCGAGGCCGCGGGCACCGCCGGACTCATGTGCGTCCCGGTCCTCGGCTACGGCCCGCTGGTCAGGCTCCAGGAGCTGCCGGCCGAATTCCCCAGCCGCGTACCGGCCTTGTTCGGGCTGCCCGAGCTGGCCGGGCTGGCCGGGCTGGCCGGGCTGCCCGAGCGGGCCGAGCGGGCCGACAACCTCGCCGAGGGCTACGTGCTCAAGCCGGCCGGGGAGTGGAACGAGACCGAGCGCGGCCCGCGTCCCGTGGTGAAGGTGAAGCAGCCGGCCTTCGCGGAGGACGCGCGCTACGCGGGCGCCCGCCCGTACCTGCCGCCGCCGCAGGGCGCGGCCGGGGTGCCCGCCTGGCTGCTCGGGCAGGCGACCGTCCTGCTGACCCCCGCCCGCGCCGCTTCCGCCGTGAGCAAGCTCGGACCGGGGGCCTCCCCGGACACCGTGGCGGAGGAGATCGTCCAGGACGTGACGGACGAACTCGCCGAGGCCGTCGGCGGGCTGGACGACGACGTGCTGCACGCGCTGCGGCAGGCCCTCGGGCGCGGGGCGCTCTCCCTCGCGGGCTTCGACCTGGAGGACCGCTGGGCCGCGCGTCTCGCGCGGGAACCCCGGAAGCGCGGGTACCTCCGGGCCTCCGGGGTTGATAGAAAAGATCTTCGAAGAACTTCGTCGGCGGATGTCGAGGACCCGCTCCCCGCTCCGACCGAAGGGTGACAGCGCGCCGAAAGGGGCGCGCGGGACCGAGGGGACACCCGGAATGAAGTACGTCGCGATGATCTACGGCAACCAGGCCAAGTGGGACTCCTTCCCCGCCGAGGCGTGGCCCGAGGCGATCGCCAAGCAGGAGGCGTTCAACACCAGGTACCGCGAGACCGGCGAACTGCTCGGCGCGTACGGGCTCGCCGACGCGGCCGCCGCCCAGCTGGTGCGCCGGTCCGGGGGCGGCGTGCCGGTCGTCACCGACGGGCCGTACCTGGAGACCAAGGAGTACCTGGCCAGCTTCTACCTGCTGGACTGCGAGAGCCTGGAACGCGCCCAGCAGATCGCCGCCGACATGCCGTTCGCCGACGCCGAGCCGGTCGAACTGTGGCCGATCCTGCACGAGTCGCCGTCCCCGGCGCCGGCGGACGTGTGAGCGAGGGGCCGACCCGCGTCGAGGACCTGCTGCGTGAACTGGCGCCGCAGGTCCTCGGCGCGCTCGTGCGCCGCCACGGCGCGACCGCCTTCGACGCGTGCGAGGACGCGGTACAGGAGGCTCTGCTCGCCGCCGCCCTCCAGTGGCCCGCGGACGGGGGGCCGGAGAACCCGCGCGGCTGGCTGGTCACCGTCGCCGCCCGCAGACTCGTCGACCAGGTGCGCAGCGAATCGGCGCGCCGGCGGCGCGAGGAGGCGCTCGCCCTCGCCACCCCGCAGTCCGCACTGCTCGCGCCCGCTGCGGACACGGTCGCGCTCGCGGGTGGGGGCTTGGGTGCGGGCGCGGGCGCACCGGAGCACGACGACTCCCTGACGTTGCTCTTCCTCTGCTGTCACCCCGCGCTGTCCACACCCAGCCGGATCGCGCTCACCCTGCGCGCCGTCGGCGGGCTCACCACCGCCCAGATCGCCGCCGCGTTCCTCGTCCCCGAGGCGACGATGGCGCAGCGGATCAGCCGCGCCAAGCAGACGATCAAGGGGCTGGCGCTGCCGGAGCCGGGGTCGAGCGTCGCGCAGCGGCTGGCCGAGGTGCGGCACGTGCTCTACCTGATCTTCAACGAGGGCTACACCGCCAGCGGGGGCGAGGAGTTGACCGCGCCGCAGCTGTCGGCCGAGGCCATCCGGCTCACCCGGCTGCTGCTGCGCCTGACCGCCGGAGGCGACGGGGCGGGCACCAGGAGCCTCCCGGACGCCGAGACCGCCGGGTTGCTCGCCCTGATGCTGCTGACCGACGCCCGCCGCCCCGCCCGCACCGGGTCGCACGGCGAACTCGTCCCGCTCGCCGACCAGGACCGCAGCCGTTGGCACCGCGAACTCCTCGACGAGGGCCTGGAGTTGATCAGCCGGACCCTGCCGCTCGGGCGCCCCGGCCCGTACCAGGTGCAGGCCGCGATCGCCGCCGTCCACGGCGAGGCCGACCACCCGGACACCACCGACTGGCCGCAGATCCTCGCCCTCTACGACCTGCTGCTGCGCTTCGACGACAACCCGATGGTCGCCCTCAACCGCGCCGTCGCCGCCGCCATGGTCCACGGCCCGGCCGCCGGACTCGACCTGGTGGCGGAACTCGCCGCCGACAAGCGGCTCGCCCGGCACCACCGGCTGCTCGCCGTCCGGGCCCATCTGCTGGAACTGCACGGTGAGTTGGACGAGGCGGCGGCCACCTACCGGGCCGCCGCCGCCCGTACGGCCAGCGCACCGGAACGGCGGCACCTGGCGGGCCGCGCGCAGAAGTTGTCGGAGGAGCGGGGGATGGGGATAGGGATGGGGATGCGGATGACGGACTGGAACGAGCGGGTGGTGGCCGCCCCGGACGGGGCGCGGGTGTCCTACCGGGACTGGGGCGGGCCGGGCACACCGGTCGTCCTGCTGCACGGCCTGGCCGGACACGCCGGCGAATGGGACGTCGTCGCACGGGAGTTGCGAGCGTCCGGATGCCGCGTCGTCGCCCTCGACCAGCGCGGTCACGGCGCGAGTGAACGCCACCCGGACGACGTCACACGGGCCGCGTACGTGGCCGATGTGGCGGCGGTCGTCCGGGAGTTGGGCTTGGTCCGGCCCGTCCTGGTCGGCCAGTCCATGGGCGGCAACACCGCGCTGCTCACCGCCGCCGCCCATCCCGACCTGGTCCGCGCCCTGGTCCTGGTCGAGGCCGGAGCGGGCGGCTCGGACCCGGACGCCCCGGCGCGGATCGGCGGCTGGCTGCGCGCCTGGCCGGTGCCGTTCCCCACCCGGGAGGCGGCGGCCGAGTACCTCGGCGGCGGACCGGTCGGGGCGGGCTGGGCGGCCGGACTGGAACGCCGCCCGGACGGCTGGTGGCCGCGTTTCGACCCGGACGTGCTGGAGGCGTCGCTGGCCGTGGACGCCGGGCGCGGCTACTGGGGCGAGTGGGCGGGCCTGGACTGCCCGACCCTGGTCGTGCTGGCCCAGAACGGCATCATCCCGGCAGCCGACGTCGACCGCATGCTGGCCGACCGGCCGGAGACGGTCGCGACGAGCGTGTGCGGGACGGGGCACGACCTGCACCTGGAACGGCCGCAGGTGCTGCTCGGGCTGGTGACCGGGTTCCTGGCGGCGCTCCCGGCGGGCGTCGGCTGAGCGCGTGCGCGGGCGGGCTGGCTGGTGGGCTCTTACCGGCCCGCCGGCCCACGTTCGCTGCGGTCAGCTGCTGCGGTCAGCCGGGGAACACGCTGTCGTACACGGTCGCCAGCCGGGCCCGGTCGCTGTTCCGGTTGACGGGTGGCTGCGGGGCCACGGCCCTCCTCGACGGCCGCGAGGTCCCGCAGGACGAGTCGACCGGGCCCGCGCCAGTGCTCGTGGGTGAGGGCGAGTGGGGTGGCGAGGGTGTCGTCCGGCCAGACGAACCCCGGTATCCCGCCGGGGACCAGTGGGGACCAACTTGCCAGCCAGCGGCCGAGATCGGCGTGCGTGCGGACCCGCGTGGCGATCCGTGCCCGCCCGGCCGGGGCTCCGGTCGGCTCGGCACGCAGGATGCTGGTGTCGAACTCCCGCTCCGGCGGCTTCGCGATCACCACGTGGGGTCGGTCGATCGTCTCGCCGCCGGAGGTCCGTATGTGCAGGGCGCCGACGCCCGCCGCCGCGAGCCGGTCGGCCAGACCCGCCGGGTCGAGCCCCGTGCCGATCACCTCCGGGTAGTCCCCGGGGCCGGGCCCCCACAGCCGGTAGCCCGCCGGCTGTGGGCCGACCAGCTGCTCGTCCACCCAGGACAGCCAGTCGGCCATCGGACCGTCCCCGGCCCGCCACTCCAGTGGATCCCGCACGGCGCTTCCCTCCTGCTGGCCCTGGTCCGGGCTCTGGTTTCGGGCCCGGCCCGGGCCGAGTGTAGGGATCCGCCGGGTGGCTGGACCAGGCCTGTCCGGGGCCGGTGGGAGGTCGTGCCGCGGGGTGTGGCTCAGGCGAGGGAGTCGAGCCAGGTGCGCAGGCGGTCGCCCTCACGGGTCATCACCTCGGGGTCGCGCAGGGCGTTGGCGAGCAGGGACATGCCCTGGTAGCCGGCGACCAGGGTGACGGCGTGGCCGTCGGGGTCGGGGACGCCGAGCGCCCGGAACTGCTGGGCCGCCCAGTCGAGGAGGCCGCGGATCACCTGGGCGGCGGTCTCGTCGAGCCCGCCGGGGTCGCGCTTGTCCAGCTCGACGGTGAGGGTGCCGGTGGGGCAGCCGTAGCGGGCGGCGGTCTCGCGCTGGGAGACCCACGCGTCGACCAGGCCCTTGAGGCGGGCGCGCGGGTCGGGGTCGCGTTCGAGCTCGGCGGTGAGCGCGGCGAGGTGCGCGGTGTGCTCGGCGAGGGCGGCCTCGACGAGCTCGTCCTTGGTCTTGAAGTAGTAGTACACGTTGCCGACCGGCACGCCGGCGGCCTGGGCGATGTCGGCGATCGCGGTGCGTTCGACGCCCTTCTCGTGCAGGACCTGCGCTGCCGCCGCGGTCAGCCGGCGGCGCTTGGCGGCCGCGGTGGCGGCCCGGGTGGAGCCCTTCGCGGGCTGTTCCGTCTCTGAGTCAGTCACCCAACTAAGTGTAGACAGTCGAGCCTCCGGGGCGCTACGGTCATGTCCGGCCGCTCAAGTGAGTCAGCCAACTAACTCAGAAATGAACGGGGAGGACCATCATGATCGTCGTCACTGGTGCCACCGGAAACGTCGGCCGGACGCTCGTGCAGCTGCTCGTCGAGGCGGGCGAGCAGGTCACCGCGCTGTCGCGCCGCACCCCGGAGGCCACGGACGCCGCCCTGCCGGCCGGCGTCCGTCACGTCGCCGCCGACCTCGCCGACCCGAACGCCGTACGGCCCGCCCTGGAGGGCGCCGACGCGCTGTTCCTGCTCGTGGCCGGCGAGGACCCGCACGGACTGCTCAAGCAGGCGAAGGACGCGGGCGTCCGCCGGGTCGTCCTGCTCTCCTCCCAGGGCGTCGGCACCCGGCCGGACACCTATCTGCACGCGGCGGGCTTCGAAGCCGCCGTCGCCGCAAGCGGGTTGGAGTGGACCGTGCTGCGCTCCGGCGGCATGGCCTCCAACGCCTTCGCCTGGATCGCACCGATCCGCGCCCACCGGGTGGCCGCCGCACCGTTCGGGGAGGTCGGGCTGCCGTTCGTCGACCCCGCGGACGTCGCCGCCGTCGCGGCCACCGTGCTCCGCGAGGACGGCCACCACGGCGCCACCTACGTCCTGACCGGACCGGCGGCCACCACCCCGCGCGAACGGGCCGCCGCCATCGCCGAGGCCATCGGCGAGCCGGTCGAATTCCACGAGCAGACCCCCGAGGAGGCCCGGGCACAACTGTCCGAGGTGATGCCCCCGGCCGTCGTCGAGGGCACCCTGGCCATCCTCGGCACCCCCACCCCCGAGGAGCAGCAGCCCACCCCGGACATCGACCGCATCCTCGGCCGCCCCGCCCACCCCTTCACCACCTGGGCCCACCGCAACGCCCCCGCCTTCCGCTGACCGCGGGGCCCGCGGGGGTGGCGGGGGCGGTGCCCCGCGGGGGTGGCGCGCAGGAAGTCGGCCCGCCCGACTTCCTGGCGGGCCCGCGTGGCTCGGGCCCGCGTGGCTCGGGCTCGCCTGGGCTCACCGCAGCGCCCCGCCTTCCGGTGGGCGCGGGGCCCGCGGTGCGACTGTGCGCCGTAGATGGCCAGAGTTTTCACGCCACTTGGCCACTGGCCCTGGCCACTGGCTCTGACCGGAGCGAACTCCTTGGGAACCGCAGACCCGTCGGTGCCGCAGTGCCATGGCCGGTCCGGCCTCGGTCGATGTCCCGACCGTGTACCGCGCTCCGCGGAGGCGCGCAGACCGGAAGCAGGGACGAAGCCGACTTCCTGGTGCTGCGCGCCGAGGCGTGACGGGTTGTCCGCTGCACGGGGCCCGCGTGGGTGGGAGAGAGCGGTTGCGGTCAGCCTCCGTGCGCGGTGAGTGTGTAGCCTTCGGGGCCCTCGAAGGAGAACATCGGCCCGAACGGGCTGTCAGCCAGGGGGGTCAGGATCCTGACTCCCGCGGTGGTGAGCCGGTCGCGGAGCTGGTGGGCGTCCGCGGTCCGGAACCAGAGCACCACGCCCAGACCGGGCCGTGCGGTGTCGGCGAGGTTGACGCCCGGGAGGAGCGCGCGGACGGCGAACGGGGTCGGCTTGGTGTCGAACACGACCGCGTGGGGCGGCGAGACGGCGGCCCGGCGCAGGCCCAGGTGCTGCTCACAGAAGGTCGCTGCTGCTTGCACGTCGCGCACTTGCAGGGCAACGAAGTCGGGGCCGTCGATGGTGGCAGTCATGGGTATTCCTCGATCCTCGATGTCAGAACTTTGACATAGCGGAGACTAGGATCCCGAGAAACCCATGTCAAAATGCTGACATGATGGAGAGCCCGCCGGCTGAGCCGCGCCACCCCGCCAAGGACGTCACCCAACACGTGGGTTACCTGCTCAAGCGCGCCCAGGCCGCCCTGCGCAACGCCATGGACAAGGTCCTGCGCGAGCACGGACTGACCGTGCCGCAGTACGCCACTCTCGAACTCCTGGCCCAGCACCCCGGCATGTCCAACGCCGACCTCGCCCGCGCGACCTTCGTCACCCGGCAGTCCGGAAACGTCGTCCTGCGGGGCTTGCAGGAAGCGGGACTGATCACGCGCCCCGCCACCGCCGACCACGGCCGAGCCCGGCCCGCCCACCTCACCGAGGAAGGCCATGCGCGCCTGGCTGCGGTCCAAGCCGCCGTCTACGCCATCGAAGAGCGCGCGGTGGAGGCGATCCCGCCACAGCGCATGGCCGCGCTGCTCGCTGACCTCGACTGCATCGCGGCAGCCCTGGAGAAGTGATCCGGGCTCCCCGACTTTCTGCGTCGTGCCCGCTCCGCTCCCTCGCCCGCCTGGGCCCGCGGGGGCGCCCTCGCCTTCTGCTGGGTGCCGGGCCTCGCGCCGCCGCACAGGAAGTCGGCCGGTCCGACTTCCTGCGCTGCTGCTGGATGGCTCGCCGGCTCAAGAGGGCATTGCGAGAGGTAAATATCTAGACCGGTCTATAGATTTTCTCCCGGCAGGGCGGGGCTCGCACGGGAAGTCGACCAGGCCGACTTCCTGTGTGCGCAGCTGCGGGAAATGTAGACCGGTCTACATATTTTGCTGAGGGGGTTGGCGGGCCGACGAGGGTGGGGGCCGCCAGCGGGGGTGGTTAGCGGAGGAGTGGGATGGGGCCCAGTTCGTGGATCTCGGGTGGGTGGGGGCCGCCGGCGGGGAGTTCGAAGAGGGCTCCGCTGCGGACGCCCTCGACCGTTCGTACTCGGCGCCATCCGCGTGAGCGGTAGTAGGCGTGCAGATCGGTGTTGTCGGTCCAGGCGTTGAGCCGGAGCAGTTCGGTGCCGGCCTCGGCGGCGCGCCAGGCGAGCCAGTCGGTCAGGCGGGCGCCGATGCCCTGGCCGGCGTGGCGGCGGTCGACGGTGAAGCGACTCAGGTAGCGGGCCGGGCGGGCGCGTTCGGTCGCCGTCCACAGCCGGGTGCCGCCGGTGGGCCGGTCCGTCACGGTGGCCGCCGGCTCGCCGTCCGGTTCCAGCAGCGCCACCACCGTGGCCCCGTGCCGGATCCAGAGCAGGCCGCGCGCGGCGTCGTACGGGTCGGACCACTGCCGCGATCCGTGTGCGTGCGCGAGCCAGGTCGCGGCACCGGCCCGGAGGGCGGCCAGGTGGTCCAGGTCGTCCGGTACCGCCGTCCGGAGGTACAGCGGGCGGGGTTCCGGGCCGGGTGGCGGTGCGCTCAGCACGGGGTGAAGGCGAAGCAGGCCCGTACGGCGTCGACGAGTTGGCGTCCGCGCGGGGTGAGCGTGCGCCCGTCGGGTGTGGTCAGCGAGTAGCGGGCGACGAGCCGGGCGAGCGGCACGTCCGGCTGCAACACCGTACCGACGGAAGGGAGTTGGAGCAGGACGCAGTCGTCAGGTCCGCACTCCAACAGGCCGTGGCCCGGGCCGCAGTGGTGCAGCTCGTCGTCCTTGAGCCGGTGCAGGCCGCCGACGGGCGCGGCGGTGACGCGGACCGCCCCGCCGGTGTGCCGGATCACCAACTGGCTGGCGTCGGAGGGGTCGAGGCGCGGTTCGGCGCGGGTGGTGTGGCCGTGGCGTTCGAGGACGTGGCGCAGTGCGCCGGGCAGGGCGTCCTCGGCGAGTTCGAGTTCCCCGAGGAGCCAGGTCGAGCCCTGCATGCGGCAGTTGAGTTCCAGCAGCAGCGGCCGGTCGCCGTCCAGGACGAAGTCCGCGCCGAACAGCCCGCGGTAGCCGAGCTCGGCCAGGCCGGCGCCGAGCCGCGCCACGGTGTCGCCGGCGCGGGTGAGCGCGCGGCCCGGGAGTTGGCCGGGGGCGCCGAAGTCGCAGCCGGAGTAGGTGCCGAAGGGTGCGCCGATGCCGTCGACCCGGGTCAGCTGGACGGAGGTGCGCAGGACGCTGACCGTGCCGTCCGCCGAGACCAGCCCGTGCACGTTGAGCGGAGTGCCGTCGATGTACTCGCTGACCAGCCACGGTCCGGCGGCGGAGCGGAGCGGGCGCAGGTCGTCCTCGCAGGTGACGAGGTGGGTGCCGTGCCCGCCCGCCCCCTGGGGCGACTGCACCACGTAGACCTCGCCGAACAGGTGCCGCAGCGTCCGGTGCTCCAGGTTCTCCAGGCTCCCCAGGACGGCGTCGCGCGGTGCGGCCGCGCCGATGGAGCGGAACCAGGAGCGCTGGGCGACCTTGTTGGACAGGATCGGCGCGGTCGTCTGCGGGTGTGGCTCCACGAGCCGGGTGCCGAGGTCGTCGAGGGCGTCGCGCCAGTGCGGTTGCAGGGACTGGTAGGGCATGAGGGTGAGTTCGCGTCCGCGCCAGGCCGGGCCGCGGGAGGGTGCGGGGGCGTGGCACAGCACCTGGTGGATCCCCGCGGAGGTGCCCGTGTGGTCCCGGGCCCCGGTGAGCGACTCCAGGGCGTGGAAGTCGGTGCCGAACTCGTCGGCCCAGCCCGCGTCGGCGGCTTCGAGGCTGAGGACCGTCGTGAGGAGGCCGGCCCGCAGCAGCGGCAGGACGAACAGCGGGCGGGGGCAGACGGAGAGACCGGACGTGGTCCGCAGACGGTCGATCGCTTCGTCATAGGAGGTGATCACCACGTGATTATGGGGACGGTCGACCGGGGCTCAGGGCCCGTGCGGCCTCGCGGGGGCGACTCGCCCAGCCTGCGCGGGTCGCGGGCCCGGCCGCCGTCACTCGTGAGGATGAAGAGCCCGTGTTGACGGCGCTGACGGACGGGACGGCACGGACGGACGGGACGGCGGGAGAGGGCCGGGGGGCGAGTGGGAGCGGGCGCCGGGCGGGCTTCCCCCACCGGCCCGCCGGGCTCATCATGGGCTCCCGGCGCCGGGCTCGGCGGACGCCGGCGCACGAACCCGCGAACCCGCGGGCTCCTCGGTCGAGGGGCGCCGGGAGAGGCAGCAGGAGGCAGCAGATGACGGTTCCACTCCCGGTACGGATCCAGGCCGCCGCCGTCCGGGCCGCGTACGCGCTGCCGCAGGGCGTCCGGCGGGCGATCGCGGGCGCGCCGGTGGTGCGGGACGGGCAGACGCTCGCGCTGGACGCGCAGTTGATCCTCAGGCTGCAGCGGCTGTCGAGGGCGGGCCTGGTGATGCCGGGCGGGGTCGGGCAGTCGCGGGCCGCGATCGAGTACGCGCGGTACCTGGTGGGCGGGCCGACGATCGGCTCGGTGTCCGTACGGGAGCTCGGAATCCCGCAGGAGCACGGGGAGTTGGCGGCCACGCTGTACACGCCGGCCGGGCTGGGGGAGCCGTCCGGGCTGCTGGTGTTCCTGCACGGCGGCGGCTGGGTGGTGGGCAGCCGGGCCAGCCACGACCACGTCACGCGGTTCCTGGCGCAGCGGGCGCGGGTGCGGGTGCTGTCGGTGGAGTACCGGCTGGCGCCCGAGCACGTCTTCCCGGCGGCGGCCGAGGACGCGCTGGCGGCGTTCGACTTCGCGCACGCCAAGGCGGCGGACCTGGGGGCGGACCCGGAGCGGATCGCGGTCGGCGGGGACAGCGCGGGCGGGAACCTGGCGGCCGTCGCGGCGCAGGCGGCCGTGCGGCGCGGCGGGCCGGTGCCGGTGTTCCAGTTGCTGCTGTACCCCGCGACGGACGCCTCGGTCCGGCGGCGCTCGCGCGAGCTGTTCGCCGACGGGTTCTTCCTGACCAGTGAGGGCATGGACTGGTTCGCCGACCGGTACGCGCCCGCGCCGGTGGACCGGGCCGATCCGCGGCTGTCACCGCTGCTCGCCGGGGACCTGTCCGGGCTGCCGCCCGCGTACATCGGCACGGCGGGGTTCGACCCGCTGCGGGACGAGGGGGAGGCGTACGCGGAGGCGCTGCGGGCGGCGGGGGTGGCGGTGCGGCTGAGTCGGCACCCGGACCTGATCCACGGGTACGCCAACTACCTCGGCGTCGGGCACCGGTTCCGCGAGGCGACGGCGGAGGCGGCGGAGGCGCTGCGGAAGGCGCTGGAAGCGGCGTAGGGGCAGGTCGGGCGTGGGGCCCGCGTCTCCCGGCGGTGGCCGGGGGCGCGGGCCCTTGTGCTGTGCGCCCGTTCGGGGCTGCGCGGGGGGTTCTCGGGGGCGGGCTCTTATTGTACTGTCCGTCTAATAAGCGGGTGAGCGGGCACCCGCGGCACCAGGCACCTGGAGGCAGCCATGGCTCTCACTGGCAGCGCGCGAATCGGCGGGGCGCGGACCGGCGGAGCACGCACCGGCGCGAAGGCCGTCCACGGATCGGCGCCCACGCGCGAGCACACCGCGGCCGACGACGACGTCTCGAAACGGCTGCTGGAGTCGGCCGCCACCCTCTCCTACGACCCCGCCATCGAGATCGACTGGGACGCGCCGCTCCCCGACGACCACTACGGCCTCAACCCCGAGTGGAGCACCCTCTACGGCACCCGGTTGTGGGACGAGATGACCGAGCGGCAGCGCGTCACCCTCACCCGGCACGAGGTCTGCTCGATCATGAACACCGGCATCTGGTTCGAGATGATCCTCCAGCAGATGGTGCTGCGCGACCAGTACCTCAAGAACCCCGCCAGCGCCGAGTTCCGCTTCGCCCTCACCGAGATCGCCGACGAGTGCCGCCACTCGATCATGTTCGCCCGCGCCTGCGAGAAGATGGGCGTCCCCGCGTACCGGCCGAACAAGCTGATCGCCCAGGCCGGGCGCGCCTACAAGGCGCTCGCGAAGGGCGAACTCGCCTACGGCGGCATCCTGGTGGCCGAAGAGGTGCTCGACGTCATGCAGCGCGACTGGATGCGTGGCGAGAACGTCCTGGAGATCGTCCGCGGCACCTCCCGGATCCACGTGGTCGAGGAGTCGCGGCACATGAAGTTCGCCCGGCAGGAGATCCGCGAACGGACGCGCCACGCCGGACCCGCCCGCCGCCGCACCTCGGCCACCGGCATCGCCCTCGGCGCGTACGTCATCGTCACCAGCATGGTCCACCCCGGTGTGTACCGGGCCGCCGGACTCGACACCGGGCGCGCCCTCGCCGAGGTGCGGGCCAACGAACACCGCAAGGCCATGATGCGCACCAGCTCCCGGCACCTGATGGCCTTCCTCGCCGAGACCGGGCTGCTCACCAGCCGCTCGGCCGCCATCTACCGGCGCATCCACATGCTCTGACGATAAGTCAGGCCTGCTCGGCCCGGTCGGCCCACCGCGCCGCCCTCCACCCACCGTCGACCACGCGCAGCGAGGACCCCACCCCGGCCATGGCCTACGCGATCACCCGGAACTGCTGCAACGACGCCTCGTGCGTCTCCGTCTGCCCGGTCAACTGCATCCACCCGACCCCGGACGAACCGGAGTTCGGCACCACCGACATGCTGTACATCGACCCGGCGGCGTGCATCGACTGCGGCGCGTGCGCGGACGCCTGCCCGGTCGACGCGGTGTTCCCGGTCGACCGGCTACGCGGGCCCGACACCGTGTTCGGCGACCTCAACCGCGACTGGTTCCGCGACCACCCGAGCGACCACGCCTGGGGCGCCCCGTCCTTCCCGCGCAGCCTGCCCGCCGGGGCCGACGGAACCGACGGGAGCGGCCCGCTGCGCGTCGCCATCGTCGGCACCGGGCCCTCCGCCGGGTACACCGCGCAGGAACTCCTGCGCAGCACCGGCGCCGAGATCACCATGATCGACCGGCTGCCGGTCGCCGGCGGGCTGTTGCGGCACGGCGTCGCGCCCGACCACCAGTCCACCAAGCGGATCGCGGACAGCTTCGCGAGCGTCTTCCACGACCCCCGGCTGCGGATGCACCTCAACGTCGAGGTCGGCACCGACCTCACCCACGAGGAACTCGCCGCCCACCACCACGCGGTGGTGTACGCGGTCGGCGCGGCCGCCGACCGACGGCTCGGCATCCCCGGCGAGGACCTGCCGGGCAGCCTGCCCGCCACCACCTTCGTCGGGTGGTACAACGCCGAACCGACCGTGCCCGCCGACGCCGTGCAGCTGTCTGCGTCCAGGCCGTCGGTGTCGGCCCGGCTCTCGGCGTTCGCGGAGCGCGCGGTGATCGTCGGCAACGGCAACGTCGCCGTCGACATCGCGCGCATCCTGCTCACCGACCCGGACCGGCTCGCCACCACCGACATCGCCGACCACGCCCTCGCTGAACTGCGCCGCAGCCGGGTGCGGGAGGTCGTGCTGCTCGCCCGGCGCGGGCCCGAGCAGGCGGCCTGGACCAGGTCGGAGTTCCTGGCGCTGACCCGGCTGCCGGGTGTGGAGGTGGTGGTCGAGGACCACCCGGAGGTGCGGGCGGCGATCCGCGCGGCCGCGCCGGACTCCCAGGCCGCCCTGCTGGCCGGCCTGCCGCTGGAACCCTTCGACGGGGACGCCGCCCCACGCCCGGGCCGGCGGATCGTCCTGCGCTTCCTCTCCGCGCCGACCGGGCTCACCAGCGAGGACACCGAGGACGCCGGGGGCCTCGGGGACCCCGGGTCCGGGCGGGTGACGGGCGTGACCGTCGCCCGGACCACCCTGGTGGGCGACCGGGTCGAGCCCACCGGGGAGACCGACACCCTGCGCGCCGGGCTGGTCGTGCGCTCCATCGGCCACCGCGGCGTCCCGGTGCCGGGGCTGCCGTTCGACGAGGCGGCGGCGACGGTCGCGCACGCCGGTGGGCGGGTGGTCGACCCGGCGACCGGGCGGCCGCTGCCGGGGGCGTACGTGGTCGGGTGGGCCAAACGCGGACCGTCCGGCGGCATCGGGGCCAACCGTGCCTGCGCCCGGGAGACCGTGGACGCCCTCCTCGACGACGCGGCCGCCCGCGCCCTGACCGCCCCGACGGCCGGCCGCAAGGACTTCGACCGCCTCGTCCGCCGACGCCGCCCGGACGCCGTCGGCCTGAAGGAACTGCGCGCCCTCGACCAGGTCGAACGCACCCGCGGCGAAGCCGAAGGCCGCCCCCGCGTGAAGCTCGCCACCGTCCCCGCTCTCCTCGCCGCAGCCCGTCGCGCGTAGGGGAGGGCCGGGGGGCGTCCGTGGTGCGCGCGCAGCGCTACTCCGGGAGGAATATACCGACCGGTCTACTGATTCCTGGGTGCGCTTGCCCGTTGGCGGATGTGTGCGCAGGAAGTCGGCCCGTCCGACTTCCTGCGCAGCTGCCGGCAGAAGGCTTCGGCGGCTCCGAGGCGAATATGTAGACCGGTCTACTGATTGGCTGGTGCCGGGAGGGGGTTGTGCATGGGAAGTCGGCCTGTCCGACTTCTCGCGCAGGGGCCGGCAAGGGCGAGTGGCGCAGCACCACTAACGGCTTGGGGAGCGAAAAGAATCTGGGCAGGCTCGGCTGAGCAATCCGCCTGGGATTGATCAGCAGGACGTCGGGCGGGCTCGGCGGCGAGGACGAGTTCTTTGCTCGTCTTGCGGCGGGTGGCCCGGCGGGCTGACCGGTCGGAGACCAGGCCGGCTATGGCGGCTTGGGTCTCGGCGAAGTATTCGCGGCGGCCGGTGCAGCGCTACAGGGGCCGCCACTGCTTGTACTCGGCGTTGGCGTGCTCCACGCAGATCCGGTTGGAGGACTGCGCTCGGCGTTCGTGCCGCCAGGCGTGCTGCTCGCCGAGGGTCGCGTCCTTCTTCGGCTTGCGGGGTGGGGTGGTGACCTGGTGTGGGAACCGGTTGGCGAGGCCCCGGTAGCCCTCGTCGACATGCACCTTGACGCCGGGGCGGCAGCGCAGCTGCTCGGCGATGCCCTCGGTGCGCACCGCGGTCTGGTCGTGCATCCGTCCTGGCCGCGCGACCCCGGAGAACAGGGTGCGGCCCTGGCCGTCACTGAACGTGGTGGTCTTGATGGTGTTCTGCTTACGCTTGCCCGACACGAACGCCTTGCGGCCCGGACGCCCGGCCTTCGGGAACGTCTCACCTGCACGTCGGTGCCGTCGATACGCAGCTCGACGTCCTCGGCCTCGGCGTAGGCGAACACGTCCTCGATGGTGCGCAGCCGGATGCCGGGCTGGTCGGGCACGGCGAACCCGCGCGCCGCCAGCAGCGGCCGGACCTGCCGGATCGCGGCGGACACCGTGGAGCGGTCCACTCCTAACAGCGCAGCCAGGGCCGAGTGCGGAAGATCGTGTCGCAGGTGCGCGAGCGTGGCCAGCACCCGGTCGACGAACACCAGACGATGCTTCGGGCCGGCACCAGCCTCGCGGCGGCGGTCCCCGCCGCGCCGCTCCCGCAGCGCAGACTCCTGCTGCGCCTCCCACGCAGGGACGAGCTCAGCGACGAGTTCGGCAAGATGCTGCCGGGATATGCCCGATAGGGCGTGATGAGACAAGGCCGCGCGGGCCGATGACTTCACATCCACGGGCGCCGCGCCTCGCGCCGCCTACGCCTGCCGCCGCTCCCACTGCTCCTTCGTGATCTCGTACCGCACACCCCCGTGCTCGGAACCCTCGACCGCCATCATGTCGTCCGGCGTGGGGATGTTCTCCGCGAGCGTCATCCCGAGCTTCTCCATGACGTTGCGCGAAGGGCGGTTCACGGTCATCGTCTCGGCCCAGACCATGCGGATGCCGAGCTCGGCGAACCCCTTCGCCAGCAGCGCCTGCGAGACTTCGGTGGCGTAGCCCCGGCCCCAGGCCGCCTGGCGCAGGCGATAGCCGAGTTCGGCCTCCTCGCGCGGGCCGCTGCGCAGCGGACGCAGGCAGAACCAGCCGACGAACGCGCCGCCGTCCCTCTCGTGCGCGGCGAACAGGCCGAGGTCATGATTCCAGCGCTCGTAGCCGGCGAGGATGCTGGGGATGGCGAGGTCGCGGACCTCCTCTGGCGGGGTTGGAGCGCCGCCGGTCAGGTAGCGCATCACCGCCGGGTCGCTGTCCAGCTCGATCAGCAGGTCCGCGTCGGCGGCGGCGAAGGGGCGGAGGGTCAGGCGCTCGGACTCGAGGTAGGCGGTCACGTGAGGATCTTGGCCGAGACGGGTCGGACGGTCCAGGGAGTTTTCGGGCCGCGTCTGTCACCGGGTGGCGTGCTGGAGGAACAGCAGCATGACACGGCCGCCTTCACGTCACGGCCGAGGAGCCGCCTGTATCGCTCCCCAGGCGTAATCTCTAGACCGGTCTACATAATTCTCCCCAGGGGAAAAGGCTGGCCCGTCGGGGGTTGATGTGGGGGCGTTGGGGTTGACGGGGCCGTGTCCCGGGGTGGGTGGGGTGCGTTGGGCGGGTGTGAGTGGTTTTGGGGTGATGCCGGTTCCGCGATGTGGGCTGGCAGAAGAAACGATTCTTCAGTCCGTGGCGGGCTCTTCGGTGTCCGATGCCGAGGTGTCGATTTACGCCGAGCCGATCTACGCCGAGCTGGCGCGGGTGTGGCAGGCGGCCGGCCGGGCGGTGCCCGGGGTGCCCGACCCGGTGTGGGAGACGCTGGCCGCGCCGGGCGGTACCTGAGCGACGGCGCGCTCAGCCCGCCTCCGGGCCGTCCGCGTCCGGGTAGAACTGACGCGCCCAGTGGCCGAACAGCCCGATCGTGCGTTCGCCGGGGACGAGTCGGGGTTGCGCCAGGTAGCGCTTGTGGTCGAGCACCGGCCGGTCCTGCTTGACGATCCGTACGGACGCCCGCAGTGCCACCCAGGACGCCGCCCGCGCGGCCGCCGCCGTGAACGCGTCGCGCGCCCACCCCGAGGGCCGGCTCGATGGCCCGCCCGATGACCCGCTCGGAGGCCACGACTCAGGCAGCGGCGAGCCGCCCCGGGGCGCGCCGACCGAGACCGTGGCCGCGAACCGCACCCGCGTCCGCCACGGCGCGAGGGGCGTCGGCAGCACCCAGACCCGCAGCGTGCTGCCCGGTTCGGGCAGGTCCGCGACCAGGTGCATCAGCCCGAGCCCGGCCGGCGTCACCGGCTGCGCCAGGCTGACGGCGCCGAGCCCCGGGAAGTGGGTCGTGGTGCGCCGGTGGACGGTGAGCAGCGGGCCGTCGACGTCCGGCGGCGCGGTCCCCCGGGGGTCCAGTCCGTGCAGCACGGCCGTGTGCCGGAAGTCCACGCCGTTCTCCATCACCTCCTGCGGGTGCGACCGCAGCTCGCCGTTCCACCAGGCGCATGGCGAGCGGTGGGCGCAGCCGGGCACCGTCCGGTGCGCCCGTGCACGAGCCCGTGCACGAGCCGTCCGGGCCGAAGGCGAAGCCGTGGAACGGGCAGACCAGGCTCTCGCCCCGCACGGTGCCACCCGCGCCGAAGTGCGCGCCCAGGTGTGGGCAGTGCAGGCCGACCGCGCGTGCTGTGCCCGGCGGGTCCGGTGCAGCACCGCGTCCTCGCCCATCAGCCGGACCGTCCGGACCCGGCCGGGCGGTAGGTCGCGGGCGCGGCCGACGCAGAACCATCCGCTGGGGTAGGGCACGGGCGCGGACCCCGGTTAAGGGGCCGCCCGCTCGGGCGTCGGCTTGACGGCGGTGTGGACGTACCAGGCGATGTACTCCCGGACGGCGTACATCTCCACCGTGGAGCGGAGGTTGAGCCACCTCGCCGGATCGCCGAACCGTCGCAGCACCTCCCACGGCAGCCGGAAGTACGCGTACACGGCCTCCGAGGTGGGCTCGTAGTACGCCGTGGCGTCGAGTGCCTCCTCCACCTCGAACCCGGCCTCGGCGAGCAGCTGCGGCAGGTTGCGGGCGTGGTAGACCTTGGCGCCGGGGAACACCATCGCGTCCAGGTACGGTTCGAGCACCGCCCGGGCCTGCGGCGTGAGTTCGGCGAGCGGGACGGTGCTCATCGGGCCGAGCAGCACCAGCCGTCCGCCCGGGCGCAGCACCCGGTGGAACTCGGCCAGCGCGCGGGCCGGATCGTACGAGTGGACCAGTGTCTCCATCGAGTACGCGCCGTCGAACACGTCGTTCTCGAAAGGGAGTTGGTGGTAGTCGCCCCAGGAGAAGGTGGTCCGGTCGTCCAGTGCGGCGCGGGCGCTGAGCCGGCGGGCTTCGCGCAGGTGGAAGTCCAGGACGTCCACCCCGGTCACCACCAGTCCGAACCGGGCCGCCATCGCCCGCGCCACCACCCCGGCCCCGCACCCGGCGTCCATCACCCGGGCGCCCACCGGCAGCGCGAGCTTGCGCCCGAGGACGTCCTCCAGCTGTCGCTGCGCCCGCCACAGCCGCCACTTCGACTGCCCGGGTTCGGTCCACCCCCAGTGCCGGGCGTTGCGGGCCACCCGGGTGTAGAACAGCCTGCTCCCGGTCCGCCCGTAGACCCGGCGCAGCCCGGTGAGATCGAGTTGGTGAGCATCGAGTTCCTGAGCGCCCATGCCGACAAGCTAGCCCGGTACCCCGGGAGCGGCCCGGCGCGCCACGCGCCGGGCTCCGGGGTTGCCTCATCGAGCGGTGTCATGTGGTCATGCGATGAGGCGATCACCAGCTTTCACCAGCTTTCACCGCCCGTCACCGGCCTTCACGAGCCTTTGGCGGATCCGCTGGGTGCATGGGCGGCGGCCGGCTCGGCGTTGATCCGGCCATGAACGACCACGCTGCGCCGCTCGGTGCTTGGCAAGGACCTTCCCGGGCCGCGGACACTCCCGCGGCTCCCGACCGTCACATCCTCAGGGCGCTGCACGTCGCCTCGTTCGGCAACCGGTGCTTCGCCCAGTTCGGGCTGGTCGGGGGGCCCGTCGTCCTCGGTGCGCAGAGCGTGCACTGGGAGCCGGGCCGGCTGGGCGGAGCCGGCCTGCTGGGGCTGGCCGGGCTGGAGTGCTACGACGGGTTCCAGCGGTTGGTCACGATCGCCCACGTGTCCCGGGAGCTGCCCCCGGCAGAGCTGGCCAAGGCGGTGCTGTGGATCGTCGTCGCCACCGGTGACGAACGGCACCGGATCCGCGAGTTGTGCGACGAGGCCGCGCACCGGGTGAACCTTCCCGTGCCGCAGGACGATCTCTCGCGCTGCCGGTACCTGCTGGCTGTGCAGGACGAGTTCCGGAGGGAGGGGGCTACTTCGACCCGCGGCGAGGCATCGTGGCAGGACCGCACCCGGTCGGCTTCTCGCCCGCGGACGTGTTCCGGTCGCTCGCGGCGCTCTCGCTCGAGCCGGTCCCCCGGCTGAGCCACCAGTTGCAGACCGTGCAGGGCCTGGATGCGCTCTGGTCGGACGTCGTCCTCGGCCGGGGGTGACCGGTCAGGTCCGCCAGGCGCTTCGGAGTTCGGCCCAGCGGGTGGTCTGGTCGTCGGTCAACGGGCCTCGGAGGGTGGCGAGTTTGAGGAGTTGGGCTTCGGCGGCGGCGCCGAGGGGTTGGGCTTCGGCGCGGTAGTGGTCGGTGAGGAGGGCGTCGAGTTCGGGGCGGGTGAGGGCGGGGTCGAGGCGTTGGGCGAGTTTGGCCATGTTGCGGTAGGAGCCCTGGAGGAGGAAGGGCGGTTCGGTGCGGGTGCGGTCGTCCTGGGCGGCGGAGGCGAGGTAGGCGCGGTTGACGGCGAGGACGGTGGTGCGCAGGTGGAGCAGGCCGGCGAGGACGGCGGTCATCCGGTCGACCTCGGCGCCGGACCAGGTCCCGTTCAGGGCTGCCGCCGGCACCCCGCCCGGGGCCGACACCCCGCCCGGGGAGCCGGCTGCGCGGGCCAGCAGGGTGTCGAGGTCGGCGCGGTCGGCGGTGGCGAGCGTGGCCAGGTGCGGGTTGGCGGGCAGCGCGTTCTCGACGAAGCTGAGCGCGAAGAGGTCCTCGCGCCCGGCGACGACGTCGCCGAGGTTCCAGACGTCGGCGCGGTTGGCGAGCATGTCGGGCAGCCGGAAGAGCCGACCGGACTCGGTGTACGGGTTGGCGGCCATGACGACGGCGAAGCGCTTGCCGCGCAGGTCCCATTCGCGGGCCCGGCCGTCCCAGACGCCGTCGATGCGGCGCTGGGCGTCGCAGAGCGGGATGAAGCGCTGGAGGAACGCGGGTGAGGTGTGCTGGACGTCGTCGAGGTAGAGCAGCACGTTGGCGCCCGCGTGCAGGGCGAAGTTGAGCTTTTCGAGCTCGCGCCGGGAGGTGGCGTCGGGGGCCTCGGCGGGGTCGAGGGAGGTGACCCGGTCGCCGAGGGCGGGTCCGCTGACGCTGACCAGCAGCAGGCCGAGCCGTTCGGCCAGGTACTCGACGAGGGTGGTCTTGCCGTAGCCGGGCGGGGAGACGAGGAGCAGCAGGCCGCTGCGGTCGACCGGTCCGGCGGTGTCGGCGGTGCCGAGCTGCTTGGCGAGGTTGTCGCCGATCAGCGGCAGGTACACCTGGTCGATGAGCCGGTTGCGGACGAAGCCGTTGAGCGGGGCGGGCCGGTACTGGTCGAGCCGCAGCCGGGCGTGTTCGGCGGCCAGCAGTTCGGCGCGCAGCCGCTGGTAGGCCCGGTAGCCGGGTGCCTCGACGGCGTCGAACGCGCGGACCCGGGCCAGGAGTTCGTCGATGCGCAGGTCGAGGGCGCCGCCGGTGACGCGCGGGTGGTCGCCGAGCAGCCCGGTGAGCCGGGCGGTGACGGCGCCTTCGGCGGGGCGGCGCGGCAGGGTGGGGCAGAGCAGCACGGCGGTGGCCTCGGCGAGGTCGGCCGGTGCGGCGTCGGCTGCGGCCGATTCCAGCCAGGCGTGGGCGAGTTGTTGTCGGACGGGCAGCAGCGCGGGCTCGTCCGGCAGGGCGGCGAGGGCGTCGGTGAGCCCGGCGGACTCGGGCGCGGCGTGGAACTTGTCGAGCAGGGCGGACGCGCCGGCGGAGAGCGCGAAGCTGGGCGCGGCGGCGGAGAGTTCGGCCACCAGGTACGGACCGACGGACCCCGGCGCGGCCGCCGAGGGGGCGAACTCGGCGACGGTGGAGCCGAGTTCGTCCGCGAGGGCGTCCAGCGCGGGCAGGGCGCCGCCGAAGGACTGCCGGGCCAGCGCCAGCGAACGGGCCCGGGTGTGCCAGACCAGCCGCTGCCGCTCGTCGGTGCCGTGCGCCCAGTACAGCTGCGCGGCCGCCCGGGCGGCTGCCGGGTGCCGCAACAGTCCGGCCTCGGCGTGGAGCCGGCGCAGGGCGCGGAGCAGTAGCGCCGCGTCGTGGTCGTGCACGCCGCGCTGGTAGCCCTCGTCCGGTCGCTGCTCGGCGGCGCGGCGGACGAACTCCAACAGCCCGTCCTCGGAGCCGGGGAGGACAGAGCGCGCGGAACCGGGGGAGTGCGCCAGCAGCCCCGCCCCGTCCGCCTCGGCGGCCAGCAGCAGGCTCGCGGCGAGGTACTCGGCGCGGTAGAGCTCCGGTGTCTCCGAGGGCAGTGAGCGGTCCCAGTACGGCTCGGTGGCGGCGAAGGCCGGGTCGGTGACGGGGGAGCGGTAGTCGGTCCCGGTGAGGGTGAAGGCGGGGCGGCCGCGCCAGGGGACGAGGGTGAGTTCGGGGCGCCGGGTGGTGACGGCGAACAGGTGGCGGCCCAGCCGCAGGGTGCCGGGGCCGTCGCCGGTGAGCTCGGCGCGGTCGCGCAGGGTGCGGTGGGCGCGGGAGCGGGCGGCGCGCAGCCGGGCGGTCAGTTCCTCGGCCCGGACCCGGTCGCCGAGCGCGGTCAACTGGGCGGCCAGGTCGCGGAGTTTGACGGCGGTCGGGTCGGCGGCGAGGGCGGCGTCGATCTCCTCGGCGGCGGTGAGGGCGGCGAGGCGGCGGTGCAGGGTGTCGAGGACGCGTTCGGCGGAGTCGGCCAGCCGGTCGGCGCGCCGGGCCCGTTCGTCGAGGAGTTGTTGGCGGCGGGCGGTGAGGGCGTCGTGGATCGCGGTGCGGCGGTCGACGAGTTGTTCGCCCATCGCCGGGTCGGCGTCGGCGAACCGGGTCTCCAACTGTTCGACGCGCAGCTGGAGTCGGCCGAGCTGGTCGTCGCAGGCCTCGGGGGTGTCGGCGGCGGCGAGGGCGGCGGTGACGGCCTGGGCGAGCAGCGCGGTCTCGGCGGTGAACTCGGCGGCGGCCTCGCGGGTGCGCAGCTCGCGTCGCCGGACGTGCAACGAGGCGCGGGCCCGGTTGAGCAGGCCGAGGACGTCGGCGAGCCGGTCGAGGATGGCGGTGCGGGTGGTGGCGTCGGCCAGGTCGAGGGTGCCGACCAGTTCGGCGACGGTCTGCAACGCCTCGCTCTGCTCGGTGAGTTGGGCGTCCAGCGGGTCGGCTTCGGCGGCGGTGGCGAGGGCGGCGCAGCGTTCGGCGAGCTCGATGGCGCGGTGCCGGTGCGGGGTGAAGGCCTCGGGTTCGGCGAGCTGTCCGACGGCCCGGTCGGCGGCCTCGGCCAGGCCCTCGGCGAGGTGGGCGGCGAGCGCGTCGATCCGTGCGGGGTCGGTGCGCGGCAGGTCGCGCAGCGCCTCGACCCGGCCCTGGGCGCGGCGCAGCGCGGCGAGCCGGTCGACCCATTCGGCGGCGTCGGCGAGGGTTTCGCCGCGGGCGGTGCGCAGCAGGCCCTCGACGTGGTCGGCGGCCCGGTCGGTCTGTTGGGCGGCGTGCGCGGCGAGTCGGGCGACGGCCTGGTACTCGGCGATGATCTGTTGGGCGGTGTCGCGGATCTCGGCGAGCGGTGCGGCCAGGCCACCGAGGCCGTCGGAGCCCCCGGGGCCGTCAGGCGTGTCGGCCCCACTAGGGTCACTAGCCCCACCAGGCCCGCCCCGGCCGAGCCAGTGGTGCCGGTCGGCGGTGCGGGCGCAGGCGGCGAGGACGGCCTGGTGGCCGGCCGGGGTGTCGGCACCCGCGGCGGCGAGTCGGGCGAGGGCGAGGCAGTCGGCGATACCGCGGACCAGGTCGGCGTTGCCGATCCGGGCCAACGGGCCGGTGCCGGGCGGCTGTTCGGCCGCGTACCGTTCGCTGGTGAACGGGGTCCGCCACTGCTGGACGGGGTGCAGCCGGGTGGGTCCGTCCGTGGCGGGGCGCAGAGCGAAGAGGGTGCCGTCGGCGAGCAGCGCGTAGCCCTGGCAGAGCAGCGGGGCGGCGGCCTCCTGGCGGACGCTGTTGTACGGCTGGAGCAGGGTGCGGCCGTCGGTGGGGGAGCGGAATTCGTACAGCACGTCCTCGCCGTTGGGTGAGACCAGGGTGCGCTCGTGGGCGAGCCCGGCCACCGGCTGGTCGAAGGTCCGTACGGTGCCGTCGGCGAGGTGGCAGCCGCCGGGGAAGGCGACGCCCTGGTCGGCGGGAAGCAGCAGGCAGGCCTGGCCGAGTGCGTCGATCCGGGTGACCCGGCCGGTGGGCAGGTGGCAGACCAGGTGCCGGACGGTCTCCTCCTGGTACGGGCGGACGCGCACCAGCAGCAGGGTGCCGAGCCGGGCGTGGGCGATCTGCGCGTCGGCGAGGGTTTGCAGGGGTTCGTCGAGCGGCTCGCGGTGCAGTTCGCGGCCGTCGGGGCTGCTGAGGGTGAGCCGGCCGCCGTCGACGCCGAGGTGCAGTTCGCCGCCGAGGTCGGCGCGCGGCGGGCTGCCGGGGGCGGCGGGCAGCTGGTCGTCCCGGGTGAGGGTGGTCCAGGCGGGCTGTCCGCCGGCGGCGGGCGTGTGGTCGCGTTCGCCGCGCCCGTCCTGGTAGACGGGGTGTTCGTCGTCGGCGTGGCGCCAGCGCAGCACCCGGACGTCGGCGGCGGCCGGGCCGGTGCGGAAGACGGCGAGCAGGCGGCCGCCGACCGGGCGCAGCCGCTCCAGGCGGGCGTCGCGATAGTAGCGGTGCAGGTCGGCGAAGTCCTGGCGCAGCCGCGGGTCGTCCAGCAGGGTGCCGTCGACGGGGGCGGGGGTGAGGTCGTCGGGGCGGTGGACGGTGAGGACGCCGCCCAGGGCGTCCCCACCGTCCGGGCCGTCCGGATCGCCCGAGGAATCCCCGGAGGCACCGCCCGGCCCACCGTCCGGGCCCCCCGCGGGCCGGGCGCCGAGCAGCAGCACCCCGCCCGCCGCGGCGAGGTCCTGCGGCAGGCAGGCCCGGTCGGTGGTGAGCCGCCCGGTGCCGGTCAGCCGTAGCTCCCCGCCGCCGAACTCCGCGACCCGGCGGTCGTTCAACGCCCGGGCCCGGTCGGCGAGTTCGGCGGCGGCCCGGGCGAGCCGGTCGCGCAGGACCTCGTAGGTGCCGGCGTCGAGCCGGGCGTCGAGGGCGTCCACGGGTCAGTTCCTCGGTCTCACTCGGTGATGAATTGCCTTGGGCAGATGGTTACTTGGCGCCGTTGACGGCGGCCAGCGCGCCACCGGTTCCCGCCAGCGCGCCGACCGGCGTCTCGGCGAGCCCCAACTTCTCGGCGGAGGCGAGCAGTTGACGCAACTGCCCGGCCTGCTCGCCACCCCCCGCGCCGATCATGCGCATCAGCAGCGCGGACACCGTCAGGTTCTGCACGTCCGCCGTGGAGACCGAGGACAGCACCCGGGTCAGGTCCTCGGTGAAGCTGGCGCTGCCGTTCAGCCAGGGCCCGGCCAGGGTGCGGGCGGTCGCCGAGTGGCCGACGAAGGCGTCCACGCTCTTGGCGGCGGTCACCGACTGCACCAGGCGGTCGAAGAACATCCCGTCCCCGCCGACGATGTCGATGTTCGCCTTCTCCAGCCCGGTGGCGACCAGCGCGGCCTGCGCCTCGGCGATCTGCCGCTGGGCGTCCAGCCCGGCCAGCCGGACGTCCTTCTCGGCGGCCAGCCGCAGCCGGTACTCCTCGTGCTCGCGCGAGGCCTCGTCCAGCTTCGCCATCGCCGCGGCCTTCTCGGTCAGGCCCTCGGCCTCCGCCTTCAGCTTGGCGCCGATCTCCAGCGCGGCCGCCTTCGCCTTCTCGGTCTGGACGGCGGCCTCGGCCCGGCCCACCTTCTCCACCGCCGCGGCCTCCTGCTCCCGCACCTGCACCTGGGCCAGCCCCGCGGCGGCGGCCTCCGCCCGGACGCCCTCGGCCAGCCGGATCTTGGCGGCCGCGTCCAGTTCGGCGGTCCGCTGCCGGGCCTCGGCCAGCACCAGCGCCTCGCGGGCCTTGTGGGCGGCGGCCTGCTCGGCGGCTTCGGCGGCCTTGATGTCCTTGACGAGCCGCTCCTGCGCCTCGGCCTCGGCCTGGATGACGACGGCCTTGCGGACGCGCTCGGCCTCCTCGGTGGCGCGCAGCGTCTTGACGGCCTCCTCCTGCTCGGCGACGGTCCGCTCGACCGCGACCCGCTCGCGGACCACGTCGGCGACCTCCCGTCGGCGGGACTCGACCTCCTTCTCCTTGGCGATGACGGCGAGTTCGGTTTCCCGGTCGCGGCCGATCACCTCCAGCAGGCGGTCCTTCTCGATCCGCTCGTTCTCCACCGCGATGACCCGCTCGCGGTTCTTCTGCGCCACCGCGACCTCGCGGGCCTGGTTCTCCCGCTGCACGCCGAGCAGTTCCTCGGTGCGCAGGAACGCGGTCTGGGCGTTCAGCCGCTCCTCCTCCTGCACCCGGGCGATCACCGCGTCCTCCGTGGCCCGCAGCGTCTCGATCTCGCGGCGCTGGCGGATCTCGGCGTCGGCCTGGCGGCGCTCCAGCTCCAGGACGGTCTCCCGGGCGTCGACGTTCTGTCGGGTGATCTCCTTCTCCTCGGTGCGCTGGTACTCGTTGGTGCGCACGTGCTCGATCGCGGTGAGCTCGGTGATCTTGCGGATGCCCTGGGCGTCCAGGATGTTGTCGGAGTCCAGCTGGCTCATCGGGGTCTGTTCGAGGTGGTCGATGGCCGCGTCCTCCAGCGTGTAGCCGTTGAGGTCGGTGCCGATCACCGCGATGATCTGGTCCCGGAACTCGTGCCGGTGGGTGTAGAGGTCGGTGAAGTCGAGCTGCTTGCCGACGGTCTTCAGCGCCTCGGCGAACTTGGCGGCGAAGAAGTCCTGGATCGCCTGCGGGTCGCTGGCCCGGACGGTGCCGATCGACTGGGCCACCTTGACGACGTCCTCGACGGTCTTGTTCACCCGGACGAAGAAGGAGATCCGGATGTCCGCGCGGATGTTGTCCCGGCAGATCAGGCCGTCCCGGCCGGCCCGGTGGATCTCCACCGTCTTCGCGGTGATGTCCATCAGCTCGGCCTTGTGCAGGATCGGCAGGACGATCGTGCCGGTGAAGGTCACGTCGACCTTCTTCGTCCGGGAGACGATCAGCGCCTTGCCCTGTTCGACCTTCTGGAACAGGCGGCCCACGAACAGCAGTACGGCGAGCACGATGAGCAGCACGACGGCGACGAGTACGCCGAAACCCACGGCGATGGTGTCCATCACGGAGTCCTTTGACGAGATGGTGCGAAGTTGTGTGGACGGAAAGCGAGATGACTGAGCGTCAGGAAAGGGGGGAGGGATCAGGTGTCCGGGTGCACCGGGTCGAACGGCGCCACCAGGAAGTGCTCGCCGTCGGCGTCGTAGTCGAAGATCAGGGCGGTGCGGCCGGCCGTCAGCCCGGGCTCGTCGATGAGCGTGCGGACCTGGACGGTCGCGCTGGAACCGTCCTCGGCGGCGACCTCCGCCTGCCCGAAGTCGGCCGTCACCCGGCCGGTCCGGATCACGCAGACCCGGCCGACGAAGTCGCCCCGGGTGACCGGCCGGTCCTCGGGGAACAGCCGGGACAGCGGCCGGACCAGGGCGAGGGTGCCCGCCCAGGCGGCCACCAGGGCCACCACGAACACCCCGCCGCGCGCGGGCAGGCCCGAGGTGAGCACGGTGCCGGCCAGGCTGACGAACCAGGCGAGCGCGACCAGCAGCGACACCGCCACCGTCGCGGGCACCCCGCCCAGCCCCAGCGCGCCCAACACACCCCCGTGATGGTGGACGCCGTGGCCGGTGCTGCGGCCCGCGTCGACGCGGTGCCCGCCGGGCGTCCCGTGGGCCACGTGCCCCCCGACACCGTGCCCCCCGGCACCGTGCCCGACGTGACCCACTTGACCCACATGCCCGGCGTGCCCGCCGCCGAGGTGGTGTCCGACTCCGTGTCCCCCGACACCGTGCCCCCCGTGCCCCCCGTGAAGGGCGTGGAAGCCCAGGCCGCCGAGCAGCATCAGCAGCCAGTAGCCGACCACCACCACCAGCGCGAAGCTGAACAGCGCCGTCGGAAAGGCCAGCGCGGCCGCGACGAATCCCCCGACCCCGGCCACGCTCCCCCGCCCTTCTCACGGCACCGGACCTCGGCGCCTCGGAGATCGTGACAGCGTCGGGGCCGTTCGCGCATTGCCAGGATCCGGCAATCTTGACGGCCCTTTGACACCCTGGAACTCACCCTGGAACGCACCCTGCCCCCCACCCCGTGGTCACGGCGGGCACGAGGGGCACGGCGGCCCCTACAGTGGCTGTTCCGGCCAGTTCAGCAGCCGGGCCCCCATCGCCGCCGTCTCCAGCGTGAACCGCTGCAACGCGTCCGACGGGTCGTACCCGGTCAGCGCCTTGATCCGCTCCAGCCGGTAGCCGAGCGTCCGCACGCTCAGCCCCAGCCGCCGGGCCGCCTCCGCGTTCACGTACGCCGCCTCGGCCTGCACCGCGATGGTGTCCAGCAGCGGACGGGCGCCGCCCCGGGCCTCGGTCAGCGGGCCGAGCACGCTGCGCACCAGGTCCGCCATCGCCGCCCGGTCGCGCATCAGCACCGGGAAGACCAGTAGTTCCTCGGCCTTCAGCAGCGTGGCCGGCAGGGCCAGCCGCTCCGCGTAGTCCAGCGCGCCCAGCGCCTCCTCGTAGCTGAGCAGCGCGCCGCCCGCGCCCGAGTGCCGGCGGCCGGTCGCCACCCGCCGCACCGGCGGGTAGCCGGGGCCGGGCCGCAGCACCAGGGCGGCGAAGGCATCCAGCACGGCGCGCTCGGTGTCCGGGGCGATGCAGACCAGCCGGCCGTCCTTGCCGGCGAGCAGGACGTCCCGGTCGCCGAAGCGCCCGACCAGTTCCCGCTCCACCCGGTGCACCAGCGGCTGGACGTCCAGGAACGGCTCGTCGCCGACCGCCACCGCCACCGCGTACGCGCCCGCCAGCCGCAGCCCGAACCGCTCGGCGCGCTCGGCGAGCACGCCCAGATCGCTGCGGCCGAACAGCAGGTCGTCGAAGAACTCCCGCCGGGCCGCCTCCTCCTGACGGACGGCCATGCGCTGCGCCCGCTCGTGGCCCTCGCCGAGCGCGGCCAGCGCGGCATCGGTGGCGGCCAGGACGGCGTCGCCCATCCGACGCAGCTCCCCGACGCCGCTCGCGGCGGTGATCCCGGGCAGCGTCTGCCAGGCCCGGCGGGCGGTCGACAGGCAGTGCGCCACCACCTCGCGCATCGCGTATCCGGCCTCGGCGCTGCGTGCGCCCAGCTCCCGCAGGCGCTCCAGCTCGTCGCGGCGCAGCAGCCGCCCGGTGCGGGAGACCTCGGCCAGTAGGGCCAGGCAGTCGGCGGTCAGTGCGGCCGATATCTCCGGTTCTTCCGGATCGCTCGCCTCGGACATCGTCGTGCTTCGCCCCCCGTGACGCCTGATGATCCGGCGCGGAACATTAGCAGGACCCTTACGCCCCCGAACCTTGCGGGGGAGGGGCCTGACCTGCTGCTACCCGCTCCCGCTCGCTTCCCATCCCGGCCGGTGCCGCCCACCCGCGCCCACCCGGTGCGCCCGTTCCGCGTCCGGTGTCGTCACCGACCGGACGACGGCTCGCGGAAGTGCAGCACGAAGCGGGCGCTGCTGCCGTCGATCCGGCGCCGGACGTACAGGGCCGGGGCGCCGTCCGGGGTGCAGCTGACGCCCTCGCGGACCAGCAGCGGGGTGCCCGCCGGGACGCCCAGCAGTTCGGCGTCGGCCAGGTCCGCGCCGATCGCGCCGAACGCCCGCCAGTCGTACTCGAGCTCGGTGCCGGCCGCCCGGCCGAGGTCCACCACCAGGTTGCCGGCGCGGCCCGGTCGCACCAGCTCCGCCGGCAGCGGGCCGAACGGCACCCAGTAGCTGCACGCGGCCCGGGGGCGCCCGCCGAGCCGGATCACGGTGTCCACCCGGGACAGTTCCCCAGGCGTACGGCCCAGCTGGCGCGCCGCCTCCTCGTCCTCGGCGGAGCCGGCCACCGGCGGGGCGGCCACCACGAATTCGCCGTCGCGGTGACCGCTGTCCTCGGCGACACTCGCTCCGGTGGCCCCGCCCCGGCCGGCCGGCAGGGCGCTGTGCACGCTGCCGAGGTCGAAGCGCTGACTGCGCGGGTCGACGGTGATCGACACCCGCACCGCCGGGGGCCGGACGAAGGTGCCCACGCCCCGCCGGATCTCCACCGCGGCGGCCCGCTCCAGCTCGGCCACCGCCTGCCGGACGGTGAGCCGGTTCACGGCGAACTCGGCGCTCAGCTCGGGCTCGCTGGGCAGCCGGGAGCCCGCCGGGTAGGTGCCGGCGTCGATCCGTTCCTGGAGCTGCCGGGCCAGCCGCCGGTACAGCGGGGTGCTGCTTCGGTTCGTCGCCACACGCCCGATCCTACGGAGCGGCGGGCGCCCGGACGGATCCGTCCCTGCTCCCCTGCTCCCCCTTTCCTCCCTCCGGTCGCCACCGCAGGCGTCCGGGGGTGGGATGGAGGGGTGGTGCGGGTGGCTCCGGCTTGCTCAGCACCCCGGGGACCGGCTAGACATCTAGACGTCTAGATGTCCTGCTGCTCCACCCGGCCCCCGTGCGGCTCCACCCGAAAGGCCTCGCGCATGTCCCTGGTCAACTTCCGCGACCCCGCTGTTCTCTCCGACCCCGAAGGACGACGGATCCGCCCCGGCGTGCTGTACCGCTCCGCCCAGCCCTTCCCGGCCGCCGACGAGGCCACCGTCGCCCAGCTGCGCACCTGCGACATCCGCACCGTCGTCGACCTGCGCGACACCCGCGAGACCGACCCCGCCGACTGGGCCGCCGCCGAGGCCGCCGGGATAGCCGTCATCGCGGCCCCGGTGAACCCCGCCACCGACGGCCTCACCGAACGTCTGCGCACCATGGTCACCGCCGCCGACCTCGGCGACTACTACGTGCTGCTCGCCGAATCCGCTCCCGCCGCCGTCGCCGCCGCCGTCGAGGCCGCCGCCCGCCCGGGCGCCGTCCTGCTGCACTGCGCGGCGGGCAAGGACCGCACCGGCCTGCTGACCGCCCTGCTGCTCGACCTGCTCGACGTCCCGGCCGACCGGATCGTCGCCGACTACGCCCGCACCGCCGAGGCGCTGCCGCAGATCTTCGCCGGCCTCGCCGAGCGCCACCGCACCGCCCTGAACGACCGCACCCGGGTCACCGACTCCCAGGGGCGCGAACTGTCCATCCCCGCCCCGCTGTTGCAGGCGCCGGCCGAGGCGATGTCGGTCTTCCTGGACCGCGTCCGGACCCGCCACGGCGGCGCCGCCGCCTTCCTGCCCACCTGCGGCGTCCGCGCCGAGACCCTCGGCGCCTTCAGGGCCAAGGCGGCCATCCCCGCCTGAGCCCCGCCGTTCCTGCCGGACCCCAGCCTGTCAGTGCCGTTGCCTACCCTGACGGGCCATGAGCTTCACCGCCCACTGGGCCCTGATGCGGATGACCGCCGCCGACGTGGACCGCTTCGCGCCGCGCATCCGACCGCTGCTGGCGGAGCACACCGCCGAGCCGCGGATCCGTGAGCTGCGACGGCGCTGGGAGGCCGGACTGACCGACGAGCAGGCCTTCTTCGAACTCGCCGCGGCCTGCCCGTTGGACGACCACATCGAGGTGGTCTTCGAGGCATGGGAGGCGGGCCACCACACCGGGCCGTACCTGCACGCCTCCTGCCGCAAGAGCTACCCGATGGCCGGGCTGGCGCACGGCCTCGGACCGGAACGTTTCGCCGCGCTGCCCGGCTGGTTCGGTGACCTCCTGCTGGACCCGGACGAGGTGCGGGCCACCCTCCCCGCCGTCGAAGCGGCCCTCACCCTGGACGGGGAGACCCGCGCGGCGGTCATCGCGCGGGCCTCAGAGGTGCTGGTGGAGGGCTTCAACGAGGGCGCCGACGCCCTGCTCGACGGCATCCTCTGGATGTGGCGGGCCGCCGCCGAGGCCGGACACGGCCTGATCGGCGCGCAGGTCGTCCCCACCTGAGTCCCCGCCGTCCCCCCCCGCCGCCCCCCGAGCCCGATAGCCCCCGGGTCTGTCAGTGCCACCGCCTACCCTGACGGGCCATGGGCTACAGCATCATGTGGGTTCTGGTCCCCGCCCCCGCCGGCGTGGTGGAGCGGTACGGGCCGCGGTTGCGTCCGCTGGTCGAGGCGGAGGCGGCGCTGCCGTCCTCGCGGGAGCTGTGGGCGCGCTGGGAGCAGGGGCTGCTGGACGGGGACGGCCTGCTGGACGTCGCCTGCGGCCCGCTCGGCGAGCACCTCGACGTCCTGTACGAGGCGTGGGACGGCTGCGCGGACGCCGGAGCGGGCCTCGCCGTCAGCGCGCGCAACCGCTACCCGGTGGCCGGGCTGGCGCACGGCCTCGGACCGGAACGTTTCGCCGCGCTGCCCGGCTGGTTCGGTGACCTCCTGCTGGACCCGGACGAGGTTCGGGCGTCCCTCCCCGCCGTCGAGGCGGCGTTCGCGCTGGACGCCACGGCGTACGAGGCGGCGGTGGACCGGGCGTACGTGCTACTCAACGACGCCTACCGGCTCGGCGAGCTCTTCGACGGGGTCCTCCCGGTGTGGCGGGCCGCCGCCGAGGCCGGACACGGCCTGATCGGCGCCCAGATCGTCCCTTAACACCCACGCCGCACACCTCACACAGGGGAGTGCCCCTGCCCGCGTACCCCCACCCCCCGGCCCACGCGCGAACGCCGGGGCGGGCCGACTCGGCCCACCCCGGCGCCCGCTACCGCCCGGGGACCCCCGGGCTCCTCACCGGAGCCGTCAGGGGACGATCGGGTGCGCGATCTGGCAGCCGCCCGCACCGCCGTTGTAGTCGTTCGACCAGGTGCCCTGCATCGCGAAGGAGCCGGTCGCGAAGTTCACGTTCTGCGCCCCGCCGACGCCGCCGGTGCCCTTCCAGGCGCACTTGTCGGCGTTCTCGTAGCCGGTCGAGTCGGTCCAACCGCCCGCCGGGTTCTGGTCGGTGATGGTCTCCGAGTACTCGTGGCCGTACACGATGGTCACGCCGTCCAGCAGGCCCGCACTGCCGCTGTTGACGTAGTTCTGGCCGCAGGAGCTGCCCATGTCGGTGACGTACGGGTCGTTGGTGAACGCCACGTCGCCGTACGGGGACGGCGCCGCGCCACCGGACAGGGTGGTGTCGCCGTTCCAGTCGTGCCAGGCGCAGAACGAGCCGCTCGCCGTGTTGAAGCCGTCCGGGTGGGTGCCGGTCGGGGAGAGCACGACGTACTGCACGTTGCGGTTGGACGCGGCGGTGGTGTTGCCGAAGTGCCCGGCCGCCTTGACCGCCTCGGTGGCCAGCTGGTTGCCGGTCGCCTGGCCCGGCGCCGCCGCCGAGCCGTCGACCCAGACGCCCGCCAGCGCGCCGCCGGTCGGGTAGGCCACGTGCGCGGCCGTCGACGGGCAGGTGGTCGCGCCGGTGGCGACGCCCTCGCAGTACTGCGTCATGACGCCGGACCAGGTCTCGCCGTTGGTGCCCAGGCCCTTGAACAGCTGCTGCGCCCGCACGGCCTCGCCCATCGGGTCGCCGGAGAGCGTGGTGTAGCCGTTGGCGTCGGTGCCCTGGGTGCCCCACTGGGAGCCCCAGAAGATCAGGTACACCTTCGGCGCGCCCGTGGTGACGCCGATGCCGTCGACGCCGCCGCCGTACTTGAGGTTCGACGTGCGACGGCCGGCCGCGGAGGTGGCGCTGTTGCCGGCCTCCTTGGTGGGGGCGACGCCGTGGCGGTAGGGGTGGGTCTGCCCGGCGAACTCGTCGACCGGCTGGTTCGCCTGGGCCGGCGCGGCCGCGAAGCCCGCGGCGGCGAGCACCAGCGCGGTCAGCCCGGTCAGGGCCTTGACTCTCGCCCGGCGGGTGGTGGGGGACATGCCCATCGTGAGGGTTCCTCTCGAAGTGCCGACGCGCACCTGGTGGGGGGCGCCGGCAACGTGGGGGGACGAAGGGAGGAAGGCGGCAGCACCGAGTCGCGAACCGACGGATCGTCAGTCGCTGTGTGGGGATTGGGGAGCCGGCGTGCCGTCGACCGCCCGCAGCAAAGCAGAGCCGCAGAAACCGGGTCAACGAGGGCGAGAGTAAAGAAAACCCGCGCGAACGTAGCGAACTTCAAAAGGCCGCAGGTGGCGGTTGGTTGATGCGCGTAGTTCAGGCGAGTGTCAACTGTTGAGGGGAGGGCATCCACAGAATGAGCGGCACCTCAACGGTTCGTCGGCCTCCCGTCCCCCGGCACCACCGCCACCGCCACCAGCGGGAACAGCGCGGCCGTCGCGTACGCCCAGCCGTAGCCCGCCGCGCCGATCAACGCGCCCGCCGCCGGGGCGACCCCGGCCGCGACGGCGTTCTGCACGGTGGTGTGCACCCCCAGGGCGCGGCCAGCCCACGCGCCGCCCGCGTACTCGGCGACGGCGGTGAACGACAGGCCGTTCGTCGACACCGTCACCACCCCCGCCGCCATCAGCGCCGCCGTCGCCGTCACCGCGTGCGCGAACGCCCCGGCCGCCAGCGCCACCAGCACCACCGACGCGGTCAGGGCCAGCCGCCGCATCGGGCCGGTCCGGCTGCCCGCCACGTCCGACCAGCGCCCCGCCGCCAACCGGGCGCCCGCGCCCGCCACCTGGACGCAGGCCAGCAGCGGCCCCGCCGTCGACGGCGACCAGCCGCGCTCGTCCACCAGGAAGACCAGCGCGAACACCGACACCGTGAACTGCGGCACCACCAGCAGCGTCGCCGCCCCGTGCAGCCGCCACAGCACCGGCGTCCGGTACGGGTTGACGGACCGGCCGGCGGCACCCGCCCCGGGCCGGGCCGGATCGCGGACCAGCGCCACCACCAGCAGCGCCGCGGCCACGCTCAACGCCCCCAGCACCGCCAGTGCCGCCGACCGCCCGCGCCCGGCCAGCGGCGGCAGCAGCAGCGCCGACAGGGCGACGCCGAGCGGGAGCGAGGTCTGCCGCAGACCCATCGCCAGACCCCGCTGCCGGGCCGGGAACCAGCCGAGGATCAGCCGCCCGCTCGACGCGTGCGCCGACGCCCCGGCCGCCCCCGCCAGCAGGAAACAGGCGCCCAGCCCGACCGTCCCGCGCACCGCCGTCGATCCCAGCAGCACCAGCCCGCCCAGCCCCAGCCCCGACGCCAGCACCCACCGCTCACCCCACCGGTCCGCCGCCGCGCCCCAGGCGGTGAGGGTCAGCACCAGGCCGATCGTCGGACAGGCGGCCAGCAGGCCGGCCTGCGACAGCGACAGGCCCTCGTCCCGCAGAGCCGGGATGAGGTACGGCAGGCCGAACTGGAACGCGCACCCGGCGATCATCGCGACCATCCCGACGGCCAGCACCAGCCAACGCCGTCGGCCGTCCTGTTCGTCCTGCTCGTGTCCCATGCGGCGCAGCTCATCAGATGAACGCGGGATTCGGCAGAAGCGTCTGCCTGGTGGACCGCGAACTGTGACACTTTCCCCCATGCTCGAAGTGCGCAACGGGATGACCGGCGGAACGGTCAACGGCCAGCTCGTCCAGGCGAACCAGGTCAACCTGGTCACCTCGGAGGCGGCCTGGCCCCACCAGGTCGGCGTGATCCCCACCGTCGCCGACGCCTTCCAGCCACGCGGACTCGTCGACCTGATCACCGCCGGCCGTGCCGTCGTCCTCTCCGGCATGGGCGGCATCGGCAAGACCCAGCTCGCCGCCCACCACGCCCACGAACAACTCCGGGGCGGACAGGTCGACCTCCTCGTCTGGGTCACCGCCGGCAGCCGCCAGGCCGTCCAGCAGACCTACGCCCAGGCCGCCGCCGAACTCGGCGTCCCCGACCTCCTCGCCTGGCTCAACACCACCACCCGCCGCTGGCTCGTCGTCCTCGACGACCTCCAGGACCCGGCCGACCTGCGCGGCCTCTGGCCCCCCGTCACCGCGATCGGCCGCACCGTCACCACCACCCGCCGCCGCGACCCCGCCCTGCGCACCGCCGACCGGCAGGTCCTCCCCGTCGACCTCTTCAGCGCGGCCGAATCGCTGGCCTACCTCACCGACCGTCTCGCCCTCCACGACCTCACCGAGCCCGACGACCACCTCGCCGCCCTGGCCACCGACCTGGGCCACCTCCCCCTCGCCCTCGCCCAGGCCGCCGCCTACCTCATCGACCTCACCGACACCGGCCTCACCGCCGCCCACTACCGCACCCTCCTCGCCGACCGCCGCCCCCTCGCCACCCTCGCCCCCACACCCTCCGCCCTCCCCGACGACCAGGAAGCCACCCTCGCCGCTGTCCTCGCCCTCTCCCTGGCCCGCGCCGACGCGGTCACGGAGGGCCTCGCCACCCCGATGCTCCGGTTGATGTCGGTCCTGGACCCCAACGGCATCCCGGTCAACGTCCTCACGGCCGATGGCGCCCGGTGCTACCTCCGCGAGAACGGGGAGGCGGACGCGCCCGCGGTGATCCGCGCGCTCCACCGCCTCAGCCTGGCCGACCGGATCCCGGCCGCCGACCAGTGGCACCCCGAGCTGCTCCGGGTCCACGTGCTGACCCAACGGGCCGCCTTCGAGACCGTGTCGGACGAGGCCGGGCGCACGAAGCTCCTCCGGCACGCGGTTGGTGCGCTGCTGTCGGCCTGGACCGACATGGGCGCGCGGCTCGGGTTCCTCGGCTACCTGAGGGCCAACAGCGCCTCACTGCGGCCCCATCATCCGGACCTCCTCGGCGACGACGCCGGGCGGAGCCTGGCGCTCGTCGAGGCAGTGGCCACCAGCATGACGGAGGACTCGTCCGCCGCCACGGAGTTCTACCACGAGCTCCTGAACCGGGCGGTGGCGAGGCTCGGGCCGGAACACCCCTTCGTGCTGGTCGTGCGGCGGGAGTGCGCCCGCAAGGGTGACCACGCGGCGCAGGACCTGGAGCTCCTGCTGGCCGATCAACGGCGGCTGTTGGGAGAACGGCACATCGAGACGCTCCAGACCAGGCAGATGCTGGCGAAGACCGTCGGCGATGCGACCGCCGAGCTGGAGGTCAGCAGGCGAATCCTGAAGAAGCAGATCCGGCTCTTCGGCCGCAGGGCCCCCGTCGTCCTTGCCACCCGGAGCCAGATCGCGCAGCTGGAGAGCGTGGCGGAGCCCGCCCGTGAACTGGCCCTTCTCGAGGAACTCCTCGCCGCCGTTGACGAGACGAACGGCCCGGGCCGACTGATGGCGGTGAACATCCGGCGCCGGATGGCCGCCCTTCTGCTGAGTACGGACGAGTCGGACGCCACCCACGCCAGGCTGGTCGCACTCGCGGACGAAGTGAGCCGCGCCGTGGGCCCGGACAGTCGGGAAGGGCTTCAGGCCCGCTTCGCGGTGGCCGCCGGCCTGCTGCGCACCAAGGGAGTCGAAGCCGGCCACGATGCCTTCCGGGACCTGGCCGCCGACGCGGTCCGGGTGCTCGGCCCCGAGGACGAACTCACCCGCTCCCTGGCGCGCATGTTCGAACTAACCGGCACCTGCCTCGCCGATCCGCATGATCCGCCCGTGTGAGTCCAGCACCACGTCGTACGCGTTCCCGTAGCACCCGTACGGCTCCGCCGGCTCCCGCTCCGCCAGGCAGTCGTCGAGGTGGGCGACGAGCTCCGGCAGCGGGACGGGCTTGGCCGGGTTGCCGTGGGGGCGGTCAACGAGGGTGGCGCTGACGCCGGCGGCGGCGAAGCCGTAGTGGACGGGGGTGCCGGCGGGCTCGTAGCGGTGGTCGTCGCAGCTGAACCTGGCGGTCCGGGCGGTGAGTTCGGCGGGCTCGGCGGAGATGACGACCAGGACGCTGTGGCCCGGCCGCAGCGTGGGTGCGGTGCAGGTCGGGGCGGGGGCGGGGGCCTCCTGGAGGAAGGACTCCGGGGCGTCGGCCGCGTCGTCGCCGCCGCCGTCGTCGGGGTCGTCGTCGAGGTCCACGCCGTCGGCGATCGCGGCGGAGGAGGCGGCGGCGACGGTGGGGCCGGAGTCGGCGGGGGTGCAGGCGGCGAGGCCGACCGCTGCGGTGCTGGACAGCAGGGCGGCGAGCAGGATTCGGGGCGCGGCCATGGCACAAGTCTCCCCGGGCGGCGGCGGAACTGGATACCCACGTACCACGACCGCCGCCACCACACCGGTTCCCGTCCCCGGTCGCGTTCCCCCACCCGTTCCCGTTCCCGCCGGACGTGCGGGTCCGGCGGGAACGGGAGGTCCGGAGGTTCAGGGAGGGAGGGTCCGTCAGGCCGCCACCGACCGCGGCCCCTCGTACGCCTGCCGCAGCCGCGCCTGGGCCGCCGCCCCCGCCCCGAGGTGGTCGAGGCCGAGCAGCGCGGCCCCCAGGACCGGCGGTGCGACGACGACCCGGGGTTGGGCGAGCGGGGCGGCGGCGGCGAGCCGGGCGGTGAGGTTGTCGAGGAGCAGCGGTTGCCGGGAGGCGAGGACGCCGCCGCCGAGGACGACCGGGGTGGGGGAGTCCATCAGTTCGAGCCGGCGCAGGGCGACGACGGCGAGCCGGACGATCTCGTCGGCCTGCCGGTCGATCAGTTCGAGCGCGACCTCGTCGCCGGCCTCGGCGACGGTGAACAGCACCCGGACGATCTCGTGCAGCCGGCTGCCGGGCAGCTGTCCGAGGTGGACGGCTTCGGCGACGGCCCCGGCGCTGGGCAGGCCGTAGTGTGCGGCGATGGCGGGGGCGAGGGCGGTGGGGCCGCCGCGGCCGTCCTCGGCGCGGACGGCGTGCCACATGCTGGTGGCGGCGAGGCCGGAGCCGCCGCCCCAGTCGCCGGTGAGTTCGCCGAGGGCGGGGAAGCGCGCGGTGCGGCCGTCGGGCAGCAGCCCGACGCAGTTGATGCCGGCACCGCAGACGACGGCGACGCCGCGCGGGCCGTCGGTGCCGGCCCGCAGCAGGCCGAAGGTGTCGTTGACGACGGTGTTGCTGGCGCCCCAGGGGTGGGATTCCAGGGCGGCGCGCAACGCGTCCACCTCCACCGGGAGGTCGGCGTTGGCGAGGCAGGCGCTGACGTGGCTGGTGAGGCTGCCGGTCCAGGTGGGGTGTCCGGCCGCGGCGGCGGCCTCGGCGACGAGCGGGGCGAGGCCGGCGATGGCGGCGGCGCCGCCGATCGTCTGGGGTGCGAAGCCGCCGCCGCGGGCGGTGCCGTGGACGGTGCCGTCGGCGCCGATCAGGGCGACGTCGGTCTTGGAGTTGCCGGCGTCGATGGCGAGGACGCCGGGCAGGTGTGGTTCGGGCTGGTGGGTCATCGGGTCCCCGCGGCTCGTACGTGGCCCGGCCGGGTTCATCGTCGGCCGGGGTGCCCGACCGCGCGCGTTGTCGGCCGGGAGGGTGGGCGGTGGTGGTCGTCCGCGCCGGGCCCGGCCCGCGACACCCTCATATCGCGGGCCGGGCGGTCGGCGGGCGGTGCGGAGCCGCCGGTTCGGAACCGGCGGCTCACGCCCGGGGGCGGCGGCTCACGCCCAGGGCAGGTGTTCGCGGTTGTGGGCGAGCAGCCGGTCGGTGAGCCGGTCGGCGAGTTCCAGCTGCCCGACGAGCGGGTGGGCGAGCAGCGCGTCGAAGACGCGGTCGCGGCCGCCGTGCAGGGCGGCCTCCAGCGCCAGGTGCTCGTACGAGGTGACGGCGGCGATGAGGCCGGCGTACAGCGGCTCGACGGCCCGCTGCGGGAGCGGCCGGACGCCGCCCGCGTCGACCTCGGCCGGGACCTCGATGACGGCGTCCGCGGGCAGGAACGGCAGCACCCCGTCGTTGCGGGTGTTGACGACCTGTACGGAGGTCCCGCCGCCGGTCCCGAGCAGGGCGGCGATGAGCTGCACGGCGGCCTCGGAGTAGAACGCCCCGCCGCGCTTGCCGAGCAGTTCGGGCTTGGTGTCCAGGGCCGGGTCGGCGTACAGCTCCAGCAGCTGCCGTTCGATCTCGGCGACCTGGGCGGCCCGCGAGCCCTGTGCCTTCAACTCCTCGACCACCACGTCGTGTTGGTAGAAGTAGCGCAGGTAGTAGGACGGGACGACGCCGAGGCGTTCGACGAAGGCCTGCGGCAGGTGCAGGTCCTCGGCGATCTCCTTCCCGAAGCCGCTCAGCAGCTCCGGCAGCACCTCCCGCCCGGTCGCCGCTCCGGGCGCGTCGAGCAGGGTGACGCCGCGTTCCCAGGTGAGGTGGTTGAGTCCGACGTGGTCGAGCCGGATCAGCTCCGGGTCGACGCCGAGGTGGGCGGCGAACTTGCGCTGGAAGCCGATGGCGACGTTGCACAGGCCGACGGCCTTGTGTCCGGCCTGCTGGAGGGCGCGGGTGACGATGCCGACGGGGTTGGTGAAGTCGACGATCCAGGCGTCCGGGTTGCTCCGGCGGACCTGTTCGGCGATGTCGAGGACGACCGGCACGGTGCGCAGCGCCTTGGCGAGCCCGCCGGCGCCGGTGGTCTCCTGGCCGACGCAGCCGCACTCCAGCGGCCAGGTCTCGTCCTGGTTGCGGGCGGCCTGCCCGCCGACGCGCAGTTGCAGCAGCACCGCGTCGGCGTCGGCGACGCCCGCCGCCACGTCCACCGACGTGGTGACGACGGCGCCGTGCCCCTGCTTGGCGAAGATCCGCCGGGCGAGCGCGCCGATGAGCTCCAGCCGTTCCGCCGCCGGGTCGATCAGCACCAGTTCGCCGATCGGCAGGGTGTCGCGCAGCCGGGCGAAGCCGTCGACGAGCTCCGGGGTGTACGTCGATCCGCCGCCGACGATTGCCAACTTGAGTGCGGACATCAGCCCTTGACCCCTGTCAGTGTCACGCCTTCGATGAAGGCCTTCTGTGCGAAGAAGAAGAGGAGGATCACCGGCGCCATCACCAGCAGGGTGGCGGCCATGGTGAGGTTCCAGTTGGTGTGGTGCGCGCCCTTGAAGGACTCCAGTCCGAAGGAGAGGGTCCAGGCGTCGTGGTTCTCGCTGGCGTAGATCTGCGGGCCGAAGTAGTCGTTCCAGCAGTAGAAGAACTGGAACAGGGCGACGGCGGCGATGGCGGGTTTGGCCATCGGCAGCACGATCCGCAGCAGGGTGCGCAGGTCGCCGCAGCCGTCCACCCGGGCGGCCTCGATGTACTCCTTGGGAATGGTCATCAGGAACTGGCGCAGCAGGAAGATGGAGAACGCGTCGCCGAAGGCCATCGGGATGATCAGCGGCCACAGGGTGCCGGTGAGGTGCAGCTGCTTGGCCCAGAACAGGTACATCGGGATGATGGTGACCTGCGGCGGCAGCATCATCATCGAGATGACCGCCATCAGTGCCAGGTTCCGGCCGCGGAAGCGGAACTTGGCGAGCGCGTACGCGACGGGCAGGCTGGAGACCACGGTGAGCAGGGTGCCGAGGCCGGCGTAGAGCAGGGTGTTGCGCCACCAGGTGAGGAAGCCGGGGGTCTCCCACACCTTGAGGTAGTTGCCCCACTGCCAGGAGCCGGGCCAGTAGTCGGTGGTGAGCGCCTGACTGTCCGTCATGACCGAGGTCAGGAAGGCGAAGACGAACGGCAGCAGGAAGAACAGCGCGGCCGCGACGGCCAGCGCGTGGACGGCCACCCAGTTGAGGGCGGCGCGGCGGCGGGCGGTCCGGGCGGCGCCCGCGGAGAACGGTGAACTGCCGGACGTACGGGCCGACTTGGCGAGCGTGGGGGTGCTGAGAGTCATCGAGGGGTCCTCACTTGGTCCACTGGTCCGCTAGTCCTCGCTCGCCATGAAGCCCGAGCGGCGGCGCAGCAGGATCGAGGTGACGGCCATCGCGATGGCGAACAGGACCAGGGCGACGACGCAGGCCGAGCCGGTGTCGAAGCGCTGGAAGCCGAGGTTGTAGACCATCTGCGGCAGGGTCCAGGTGGAGCCCTGCGGGAATCCGGGCTCGAACTGCTGCCCGGAGTTGCCCGCGATGCCGCCGGCGACCTTCCCGGCGACGATCGCCTGCGTGTAGTACTGCATGGTCTGGATCACGCCGGTGACCACGGCGAACATGATGATCGGCGAGATGTTCGGCAGCGTGACGTAGCGGAAGCGCTGGAGCGGGCCGGCGCCGTCGAGTTCGGCGGCCTCGTACTGCTCCTTGGGCACGTCCAGCAGGGCGGCCATGAAGATGACCATCAGGTCGCCGATGCCCCACATGGCGAGCATGGTGAGCGCCGGCTTGGACCAGGACGGGTCGGCGAACCAGCCGGGCTGCGGGAGGCCGAGCTCGCCGAGGAAGTGGTTGACCGGGCCGGTGCCGGGGTTGAGCAGGAACGCGAAGGAGACGGTGGCGGCCACCGGCGGGGCCAGGTAGGGCAGGTAGAAGGCGGTGCGGAAGAAGCCGACGCCGCTCTTGACCTTGGTGATGAGCAGCCCGACGCCGAGGCCGAAGGCCACCCGCAGCGACACCATGACGACCACCAGCCACAGGGTGTTGCGCAGGCCCTGCCAGAAGAACGGGTAGTCGTTGAAGACGTAGTCCCAGTTCTTCAGCCCGGTGAAGGTGGGGGCGGTGAACCCGTCGTACTTCATGAAGGAGAAGTAGACGGTGGAGATCAGCGGGTACAGGAAGAGGACGCCGAAGCCGATCAACCAGGGGGAGAGGAACGCGAGGGTGCGGGCCGCCTCCCGGCGGCGCTTCCGGCGCAGCAGGTGCTGCGTGGGGGGCGCCGCCGGGCGGGTGGGTCCGGTCCCCTTGCGGGTGCCGAACGCGAGTGACATGGGAGCTCCGAATGCCGTGCCGTGCCGTACTGGGAAGAACCGTCCGGCCCTACTTCGCCTGGGCGACGGCGGCGTCGATCTCCTTGGCGGTGGCGGCCAGGCCGGCCGCGAGGTCGCTCTGCTTGCCGGACTCGTAGGCGTAGCCGAGGTTCTGCAGCGAGACGATGTACGCGCCGCCGTTGACGCTCGCCGGGGTGGTGCCCGAGCTGGGGTTCTTGGCGATGTCGAGGAAGGTCTTGAAGTTCGGGTCGCTGATCAGCTTCGGCGAGTTGAGCGCGTCGAAGGTGCTCGGCACGTTGTGGATGGCGTTGGCGAAGCTGACGACCGCGTCGGTGTCGGTGGTCAGGTACTTGACCAGCTCCCAGGCGGCGGCCTGCTTCTTGCTGCTGCGGGCGATGCCGATGATGGTGCCGGTCTGGTAGCCGCGGCCGTAGCTGGCGGCCTGGTCGTCCGGCACCGGGAACGGCGCGGTGGCCCAGTCGAAGTCGGGCTTGTTCTCGGCGAGCGAGGCGGTGCGCCACTCGCCGTCCAGCGCCATCGCGACCTGGCCGGTGTGGAACGGGTTCTTGGCGCTGAACTCCTCGCCGAAGGTGGCGCGGTACTTCTCCAGCTTGTCGAAGCCGCCGAGCTTGTCGATCAGGTCCTTCTGCCACTTGAGCATCGCGCCGACCTTGGGGTCGGTGGCGACGGAGGACTTGCCGTCGGTGCCGAAGTAGGAGGGGCCGTACTGGCCGAGGAAGTGCTCGGTGGTGGTCTCGTAGCCGTGGTAGTTCGGCAGGAAGCCGAGCTGCTTGAAGCCGTCGCCGTCGGCGACGGTGAGCTTGGCGGCGGCGTCGGCGAACTCGCTGAAGGTCTTCGGCGGGGCGGTGATGCCGGCCGCGGCGAAGGCCTTCTTGTTGTAGTAGAGGCCGAAGGCGTCGCCGAGCAGCGGCAGCGAGCACTGGTTGCCCTGGAACTGCGTGTAGTTGAGCATCGCCGCCGGGAAGGTCTTGGCGGCGTCGATGCCGCTCTTCTGGAGCAGCGGCTTGAGGTCGACGGAGGCCTTGGTGGAGCAGAACATGCCGACGTTGTTGGTGGTGAAGGAGGAGACCACGTCGGGGGCGTCGTCACCGCCGGCCCGCAGCGCCTGGTTGACCTTGTCGTCCGCGATGTTGCCCACGGCCTTGACGTGGATGTTGGGGTGGGCCTTCTCGAAGGCGGCGATGTTGTCGTTGATCGCCTTCACCTCGCTGTCCTGGCTCCAGCCGTGCCAGAAGGTGATGGTGACGTCCTTGCCGGCGGCCGAGTCGTCGTTGCCGCCGGCGTCGTTGCTGCCGGTGCAGGCGGTGGCGAGCAGGGCGAGGACGGCGCTGCCGGTGACGGCGGCGATCGTGCGGCGGCCTCTGCGGGCGGTGGTGGAGTGCACTGCGGGGTCCTCCTGGGGGTGCGCGGGCAGGCGTCATCGCCTCTGGTCCCGCGTTCGGGGGTTGGGGAGAGGTGGGTGCAGGGTGCGGACGGGGGAGCGTCGACGGGTGGGTGGCCATCAGGACGGTTTCAGCGGGTCAGCCGGTCGGCGGTTCAGCGGTTCAGCGGTTCAGCGGGGCGGTTCAGTGGGTGGAGAAGACCGCCTCGCGGGCGTCCGCGAGGGCGCGTTGCAGGGCGCCGAGCAGGACGGGCGAGCCGGGCAGGGCACTGCTGCGGACCTCCGGCCGGGCGTGCGAGATCCGGTCGAGTTCCTCCGCGACGAGCTCGCGCAGCCGTTCGCCGCCCGCGCTCGGCACGTCACCGGAGACGACCACCAGTTCGGGGTCGACGACGGCGACGATGACGGCCAGGCCGACGGCGAGCCGGGCGGCCAGGGCGGTGAGGAACTCGTCGCCGGCGCCCGGGGTCTCCAGGGCCTTGGCGACGGCCTCCGCCGCGGTGGCCGCGCCGAGCCCGTGTTCGCGGGCCAGGGCCCGGACGGCGGGCGCGCCGACCAGTTCCTGGAACCCGCCGGCCTTGCGGCGGCGCACATCCCGCTGGACGGGCGCGCCGGGCACCGGCATGTACCCGACCTCCCCGGCGCCGCCGGTGAAGCCGCGGTGCAGCCGGCCGGCGATCACGATCGCGGCGCCGGTGCCGTCCCCCGCCCAGAGCAGCACGAAGTCCTCGAAGCCCCGCGCCGCGCCGGAGGCCTGCTCGGCGACGGCGGCGAGGTTGACGTCGTTCTCGATCGACACCGGCGCGCCGATCGCCTCGGACAACTCCTCGACCAGCCGCGGCGAGTGCCAGCCCGGCAGGTGGGAGGCGTAGCGCAGCTTGCCGGTGACCGGATCGGGGGCGCCGCCGACGCCGATCACGACGGTGTGCAGGCTGCCCTCGGCGAGCCCGGCGGCCCGGACGGTCTCGGCGACCGCGGCGGCGACCCGGGGGACGGTCTCGGCGGCCGGTACTCCCTTGGTCGGGGTGACGTGCTCGGCCAGCGTGGTGCCGGTGATGTCGGCGACGGCGACCCGGATCTCGCTGTTGGTGACGTCCAGCCCGGCGACGTACCCGGCAGCCGGATTCACCTGGTACAGCTGCGCGTTGGGGCCGGGACCGCCCGCGGTGGTGCCGACCGGCAGCACCAGCCCGGCCGCCTCCAGCCGGGCCAGCAGCTGGGAGGCGGTCGGCTTGGAGAGCCCGGTGAGGGTGCCGATCTGGGTACGGGAGAGCGGGCCGTTCGCCAACAGCAGTTCGAGCGCGGCGCGGTCGTTGATGGCGCGCAGCAGACTGGGGGTGCCGGCGAGGGGAACCTTGGCGGTGGTGGTCTTGGTCACGCGCAGAATCCTCCTCTTCCAGCTGGTCGTGGGCGCAACGGGGGCGCACCGGGGGCCCGTCCCTGCGAACTGTTAGGAAACTTTCCAGTCGCTTGGGAAGGACCGTACGGTCCCCGTCGACGGAGTGTCAATGGCCCGCGCACGGCAGGATGCCGAAGCGTTATCGGCCCCACCCCCGGGCAGCACGAAGCCCTGCCTCCACGCGGTGGGAGCAGGGCTGGACTCGCCCAGCCTTCAAAAATGAAACAGGTGTGCCGCCCCTCCTTGAACGAGGAGGGGCGGCACACTTATGGGCGAAATTATTAAAGAGATGGGAATTGTGATGTCGCCCCTCGGTGCGCCGAGGGGCGACATCAGTAGAAGAAATCAGCGCAGAGAAATAAGGCCAAGCCGCGTCTTGGGTGCTTGCTGGATCGCCGAGGGTCGCCCTTGACGTGCTTGCGATTCCCCCTCGGCAGGCCGAGGGGGAATCGCAAGCAAAGCCCGATTAACAACCCAAGGCCGACAGGGGGAGGCCTTGGGAACTCGATCGCCCGCCTCGCCTAGGTGGCGAGGCGGGCGATCGCGAGAGGAGGCGAAAGAAAGAGGAGGAGGGCGCCGGCCTCCTCTAGCGCGGAGGCCGGCGCCAGAAAGTAGCAGATAGGCCAGTTGGCAACAGCCCCGCGCATCATGGCCATAAGAAAGTAATGGCCTTAATCGTCTTCAGATCGGGAGGGGTGAACGTTATGAGTGAAGAACAAGTGATATGTAGAAATCTGGCTATCGCTCCTCGGTGCCGAGGAGCGATAGCCAAAGAAACATCAGACATTGGGCACCCCACCCACCCCGCTGCCAGGGGAGCGCTCCCATCGGGCCCGACCTGCAATCACAGCGATCGGTGCGCGGCCCGCCCGACAACGGCCGGGCCGCCCGAAACCAGGAGAAAGCAACTGACCAGCGCAGACCGGCGGGCCTGCGCCCGAGATTTGAGCACGCCGAATCCTTCGCGATCCCCTCACGCCTGCTCTCTTCCAACAGGCGCGTGAGCAGGCTGGAGGTCAGGCAGCTTCGGCTCGGTCCAACCCGGCGGCACCCGGTTGCGCGAGCCAGACCAGCCGCGAGGTGATCCCCGGCCGTCCGGCGAAGTGGCGCAAGGCTCGTTCGGGAGATGCGAGGGTCATTCGCGCCTGCCCGTCGACGCTGATCACGTGCGTCGGCCCGTCATCGTCGACGAGCCCCCAGGCCACGACCCACCCGTCGGCGTCCGCGGGGCTGTTGCCGCACACCTGCACGACGGCGAACAGGCGGGGTGCGGTGTCGAGCACGAGCTCGCACAGCTCCCGGTCGAAGGGGCCGGGAACGGTCGGCGCGAGCGTGGCCGGGCGGGGGTTTTGCGAGGGCTCAGCAGTCATGGAAGTCTCCTGCCTCAAGGCATGGTTGAGCCAACGGCCAGCACCATCGGTAACTGATCCATGTCATACGGTAGCGCCCGCATGGCATACTTGCCATGCAGTCCGTTGAAGACCTGCTAATTCACTCTGGGTAGTGAACGAGAGGATCGCGATGTCATCGAGCGGCGCCCCGACGTTGCGGCAGCAGCGCCTCGGGTTTGAACTGCGTAAACTCCGCGAGAACGCTGGGCTCAGCTCAACTGCCGCTGCCGCTCGGGTGGGAGTGAGTCAGGCTCACATGAGTCGAATTGAAGCGGGCCGCTACGCGGTGAGCGCAGAGCGGGTCCGTGTGTTCGCTCGCGCGTACACGTGTGGGGACGAGAACCTCATCGATGCTCTGGCCGGCATGACAGGCAGGCGGACCCGGGGGTGGTGGGAGGAGTACCGCGAGATCCTGCCGCCGAACATGCTCGATCTTGCCGAAACGGAACACCACGCCACGGCGATGCGCATCGCCTCGGTGATTCACATCCCCGGCCTGCTCCAGACTGTCGACCAGGTGCGTGCGCTCGGCAGCAGCGCTGTACCGCCTCTGGCTCCACATGAGGTGGAACATCGGGTCTCGTATCGCATTAAACGGCAGGTCGTGCTCTACGGCGAGCGGGCGATCCCGCTCACGGCGATTGTCCATGAGGCAGCCCTGCGGATGGGGTTCGGTGGTCCTGCTGTAGCTCGCGCACAGCTCAAGCACCTCATCGAGGCGAGCATGCGCGAGAACGTCTCGGTTCTCGTGATTCCCTTCGGTGCGGGTACGCTCCCCGGCTCAGGGCAGTCCATCGTCTACTGCTCTGCAGTCGTGCCCCAACTCGACACCGTGCAGCTGGACACGTATCACGGCTCCGAGTTCCTTGACGCCCATGCGCACCTGGTGAAGTATCAGAAGGTTCTGGACCTGATGGAAGCCTTCGCCCTCAGCCCCGCGAAGTCGCGTGATCTCATTGCCCGTATCGAGAAGGAAACCTGAGAGGAAGAGCTGTGGCAGCGCTCAACTGGCAGAAGTCCAGCTACAGTTCCGAGTCGGTCAACTGCGTTTATCTCGCCGCAGCCGCCGACCGCAGCATCAAGCTCCGCGAGAGCGATGACCCCGACGTCGTCATCACCACAACGCCCGACAAGCTCCGCGCCCTCCTTCACGGCATCAAGCGAGGCGAGTTCGACCACCTGACAAGGTAGTTCCTCTTGGGCGGCCCGCCTGCGCGTACCGAGAGAGCTATCGGACCATGTAGCGGTACACCGGGGCTCCTTCCCAGGCCGGGGGCTTGTCGCCCAGGTTCCGATAACCGAGGGCTTCGTACATCTTCATCGCGGCCTGTGCTTCGGGCCGGACCGCTAGCGTCACACGCTCCGCCCGGGTTCCTTCGAGTACGGCCGCGTGCAGTTCCCGGCCCAGCCCCCGCCGGCGCTGATCCGGGGCCACGGCGATTTCCCGGATCACGAACGTCCGGTGTCCGTCTTCGCGGGTGAAGCCCTCGTCCAGGCCGAGGCCATTCCACCAACGGCTGTCCGACTGGAGCAGGACGCCAAAAGCGAAGCCGACCAGGGCTGCACCTGAGCGAGCCAGCACCAGTCGGAAGCCGGGCATGGTCCGGAACGCCTCGTAGCCTTCCAGGAATCCGGCCAGGTCGCGGGGCCCCTCGAAGTACGGTGGCTCCGCGAACACCTGCTCGTACAGCGGAGCTATCTCGTCCAGCATCCGGGCAGCCGCATCCGGATCGGTGAAGGTCTCGAACACAGGCGTCTGCACGATTCTCCTCTTAGGGGATCAGATGGGCGGTGCTGGCAGCGGCCAGGGAGGGATTCAAGAGCTTCAGGTGGGAGTGTGCCTCCTCCATCGATGTGCGAGCCCGGCCGGACGACACCTCGGTCAGCAGGACGGCTCCCGAGGTGAGTTCGTGGGCCGACTCCTCGGCCTCACCTGCTTGCGCGAGCGCCCCGGCAAGGCTGAACCGCACCAGTGCTTCGTTCCGCGCGTAGTTCGTCTCCTGGTGTTGGAGCGAGCGCCGTAGCCAGTCCACGGCCGCCTTGTGGTGCCCCGCCTCCGTGAAGAGGGATGCCTGTGCCAGCGCCAGCTCCGCCGGCCCGTGGAACACCGCCCAGTCGGGTACCGGTCGCTCGTTGCGCTCTTGCTCGAAGGTGCGAGTCGCCTGCGCCAAAGTCGATCGGGCCGTGACTGGGTCGCCCATCATCGCGTGAGCGCGGGCCTCCCGGGTCATCAGGATGGACATCAGTGAGGGGGGCGCCCACGACGCGGCCTTGGACCGTGCGGCGCGGGCGAGATCGAGCGCGGTACCAGGCTCGCGCTCTCGAAGACTCATCAGTGCCATGGACGCCATCACCACTACGGCGAGCGAGTTGTCTTGTAACTCCTCGGCTCGGGTAAGCGCGTGCTTCCAATGCTTCTTGGCCCGGACGTTGTCGCCGGCGTCGAAGGCCAGCCACGCCACGTGTTCCGCGGTCTCCCCCGCGATCAGTCGGAGTTGGCGGCCGATCGTACCCGGGTAACTCTTGGTGGCGATCAGCCGTTCGACCCGAGCGAGGTGAGCTTGCGCGAGAGGGCCGACTGTCGCACCGCCAAACCGGTCGTCCAGCCCGTACAGGGAAGTGAGTCCGGCCCGCAGGTCCATGACGGTCTCGGCCCCGATTCGCGGCGGCCCTAACTTGGCGGACACAGCGGCACCGCCGGCCAGGGCGATGAAGGATCGACGGTTCACGTCTTCTGGCTCTTCTCGGGGAACGGGTGGTGGTCCTGATCGACGGTGCGGCGGCACGGTGAAACCCGCCTGCTCCAACGGGATACCCAACATTGCTTCGAGAACCCGTTGGCGTGCCGGGTGAGGGCACGGGGGAAACGGCTGCCGCCAGCGGTGGTACTGGCGACTGCTCACGTCTTCGTCCGCTCCGAGCTTGCGCGCCGTCGCGGCGTACACCTGTCTGAACCTGGCTGGGCTACTCCAGCCGAACTCTGTGCACAGGCGGGTGAATTGGGTCTCCACATCGCAGACGGTAACCCGCCGGGCCGCTCACCGTGCATAGGTCCGCGTGCGGAAAAGTCCGTCGAAAAGTCCGCCGGTTCCCAGCCGTTGATCTCGCGGCGGCGGTCAACTAGTCCCTGCCTGTCCGAGTGACGACGCGACTACTCGATGTCGCAAAGGGTCGGCTGCCCCTTTGGGGGTTTCCTGGCTGCGCACGCGGGCCTTCGGCAGCCCACCACCCCCGCGCCTCTCAGCGGGTGAATCGGAAGGAGTGCACGGAATGGACGACAAGAACGGCACCGGCAACGGGTCGGGCGACCACAACGGGTCCGGCGGCCACAACGGAGACAACCCGAAGAGTGAGTGAAGGCAACGGCGCTCGTTGCCTCCGGCCGCTGCTGGCCGACACTCGCGCCCCTGGGTTCCTCACAAGCCCCCGGTCTGTCGGAAAGGGCTGGCAGGCCGGGCCGCACCACCCCGCAAGGCTGCTCACCTGCACTCGGGTGAGCAGAGCCAACCCGATTGGAGAAGCATGTGAGCGCCACCACCATCACGCCCGGTGACCTGGAGGTCATCAACCTGACCCGCCGCCTGGACCACTCGGTCCCCGACGGTGACTTCGCCCCGGAGACGTCCGTCGAGTTCCTGACCCGCCGCCTGGACCACTCGGTCCCCGACGGTGACTTCGTCCCGGCGGGTACCGAGGTCTGACCCCACTTCCGAACCGATGCCGGTTGGTTGACGGCATGGGCGGGTCGGTGCGGGTGATCATCCGGGCCGACCCGCCGTTCGCGTTGCACACACCCCAACCAAGGAGAGTCCGCATTGAAGACCGCCATCGCCACCCGCGTTCCTGCCGGCTCCTTCTTCGACCTCGACCGGACGGACCCGGTGCTGACCCGGCTCCGCGAGGAGGGTGCCGAGATGGCTTTGCCGTTCGTCCTGATGGAGCGCCTGGTGAAGTCGGGCACCCCCTTCGCGGAGCACGCGCGTGCTCTTCGCAGTGAACCCGTGACCGTGGCCGGGGCCACCTTCGGCTGGTTCGACGCAGAGCTTCACGGCGAGATCGCCGACGAGATCAACCTGACGGACTACGAGATCGTCCAGCACACAGACGAGCGCCGCGCGGCGCTGACCCAGGCCCTGGACCGCCTGTCGCTGGTTCACCCCGAGGGGTTCGCCTGCGTGCGCGAATTCGTCCGGGGGCTGCTGTGGGTGGGCCTCAAGCCGGGCGTTCACATGTCCTCGCTGACCAGCTCCAGCGACCCGGCGCTCCCGTACGTCATCACGTTCTCCGACAAGGCGTGCCGCCACATTCCGCCGAACACGGTCAGCGAGCAGCCATCGCCCCTCTTCTTGGCGGAGAATCTGCTGCACGAAGGCGTGCACCAGTCGATCAGCTTCCACGTCCTCCAGCACCGGGTCTTCGCCGACGGGTACTCGTCCAAGACCTCTCCCAAGATCGAGATCAATTGGCGGGCCGGGCAAGGAGAGGGCCGCAACCAGTACTGGGAGATCGACCGGGCCTTCCACGCGACCTGCGTGTACAACCAGCTGCTGCGGTACCGCCAGTCCGAAATGCGCCGCGACGACCTGACGCCCAACGAGCGCGAGAGCTTCCGGAGCGCCTACGACGAGGGACTGCCGGCCGTCCGCTACCTCATGTGCGAACTCGAGCTCCTGCGTGAGCACTTCTCCCCGCACGGGTTGGAGCTACTGGCCGACCTGCGCCACCAGACCGACCATCTGTAGTGCCACGCTGAACCGAACGAGGGAAGGTCCAGTGCTCCAGCACCTCATCGACCAGGACGAGGGCCTGCGTATGGTCCCCACCGACCAGAACGAGCTGACCACCGCGGTCGGCCGACTCCACGAGGAACTGCGGGCCTTGCCCGAAGAGAGCGACCCCGCGCGGGCTCGGGTACTGACCAGGTGGATCGGCATCGGCCAGATGTGCCTGGGCCACCACCAGGAGGCCCGCGCGTTCCTCCGGCAGTCGCTCGACCTGGCCGCAGCGATCGGCAACACCCGGGCCGTCGTCGCCACCGGGCTCAACCTCGGCGACGCGCACCGCTATGCCGGTGACGTACGGACTGCGGACGCGCTCTACCGCAGTGCCCTGAACACCGCGCGAAGCCAGCACCCGGAACTTGTCGACTTCGCGCTTCAGCACACCGGCAAGCACCTGATGGAGTGCGGCGACCTCGCGGATGCCCGGGCCCATCTCCAGGAAGCGCTGCGGCTGCGGATCGCCAAGGGGGACGCCGGGCTGGTCGAGTCCACGCAGGCGGCACTCGCCCGGGTGGAGATGCTGATCGGCCAGGCCGACGCATCGGCGGCGGGTAGCACGGTGCCGCGCCGGTGGAGCGGTCAGTGGACCTCATGGCTCCAGTCCCGCACCACGGTCCGGACGTCGGCCCGGTGGGCGGAGGACTTCCCCAACGTCCAGGACGCTGTACGTGGGCTCACCGCACACCAGCGCGTGCAGCCGCGCCACCTACGTGATCAATCGTTTCCCGCTGAGCTGGTCGCCGCCATGGCGCTGGAGGCCGAGAGAGCCCTTGCTGCTGGTGGATACCTGCACAACGGCAAGTGGAACGCGCCCGTCGGCGATGCCGCGAATCGGTTCGCCGCACAGATCGATCTCGCCGCAGTCGTGGCACGGTCCTCCGGCCTGGAAGTCGAGCAGCCGCACGCCGGCGTGTACATCGGCTACGAGGAAGGGCAGTTCCTCGACTTCCACGTGGACGAGTCCGGCTTCGGTGAAGCCAACCTGATCCTCTGCCTCGAGCACGCTCGCCCGACCGGTGAGCCCAGGGTCAGCACCACCGTCTTCATCAACGCCGACGGCCATCTCGAATGCGATCTCGGCGTGGGTGACTGTGTCGTGTTCGACGGCGCGCTCACGCCTCACGGCCGGACGCCGCTCGGTGCCGGAGAGCGCGTCACCCTCATCAGCTTCGGCTTTCGTGCGCATGATCGGGCTCTGCGCACGCTCACGAACCTCCCGCAGGTTCCTCGGTAGGGAAGGTGGAACCGCGGGGTGGGGGCGGGGCTACCCACGCCCCCTCCGCGCAGGGCGGCTTCCGTTACGGGGTCTGCTCCGGCCTCGGCAGCGGGATCGGCTCGGTGGCCTTGAAGCGGGGCGAGGCCGGGTCGGCCAGGGCCGACGGCGGCGCCTGGTCGGTGACGGCGGGGGCCGCCGTTGCCGTCACGGAGGCTGCCGCAGCGGCCGCCGCCGCGGCAGCCGCGGTCGGGGTCTCCTCCTTGACCTTGACCCCGGCCAGGTCGAACGCCGCCTTCAGGCGCTGCCGCAGCGCCCGCGCCACCACCGACGACTTTCCCGGCGCCGTCCGGGCCTCGATCCGCACCATCACCGAGTCCGCCGCGACCGACTCCACGCCCAGCACCGACACCGGCGCCCACAGCAGCTCGTCGTACGGCGCCTCCTTGGACAGCGCCTCGGCCGCCTCCTGGATCAGCCCCTCGACCCGCGGCAGGTCCTCCTTGTAACCGATCTGGACGTCCACCGAGGCGGTCGACCAGCCCTGGCTCATGTTGGCGATCCGCTTCACCTCGCCGTTGCGGATGTACCAGATCTCGCCGTTCGTCCCGCGCAGCTTGGTCACCCGCAGGCCGACCTCCAGCACCGTGCCGGTGGCCACCCCGGTGTCGATCTCGTCGCCGACGCCGTACTGGTCCTCCATGATCATGAAGACCCCGGAGAGGAAGTCCGTCACCAGGTTGCGGGCGCCGAAACCGATCGCCACACCGGCGACACCGGCACTCGCCAGCAGCGGCGCCAGGTTCACCCCCAGCGCGGAGAGCACCATCAGCGCCGCCGTGCCCATGATCGTGAACGACGCCACGCTGCGCAGCACCGAGCCGATCGCCTCCGAGCGCTGCTGGCGCCGCTCCGGGTTCACCACCCCGGTGTTGGCGAGCAGCCCGCCCAGCCGGCTCTCCTCCTGGGACTCGTGCGAGCGCGCCATCCGCGTGATCAGCTGCGTGATCAGCTTGCGCACCACCGCGCGCAGCACGAACGCCAGCACCACGATGAAGACGATCCGCACCCCGCCGGCCAGCCAGCCCTGCCAGTGGGTGTCGAACCAGCTCGCGGCCTGCTTGGTGGTGTCGGTGACCTCCTGCGCGCTGGTCGGGATCCTCAGGTCGAGCTGTGGCACCTGCGCGGTGGGGCTGGGCGACGGCGTCGTCGGGGTGGTGGGCGTCGAGGCGGACGCGTCGGCGAGACCGGTGGCGCCGGAGCGGAGCACGTGCGGGACCTTCCTTGCAGGGGGGCGTGTGAGGGCGTGTCTGACACCCCTGGCCCGCGCCGCCGCAAGCGGCCCGCGGACCGTTCGGCTTAGCCTATCCGGCACGGAACCCGCCTCTTGACACGCCGCAGTGGCGCGGACGGTTCCACCGGAGGGCGTACGAATCACCCCGGACGCCCCGTCAACGCCCCGGTGCGCTCCTGCTCACGCGCAGGGCCGGCGCTGCTCCGACCGGCCGATCCGTCGCTCCGGAGGGCACCCGGGGCCCGCCCGGCGGGCCCCGGGTGCAACCGGACCCTCCCCAGGGCATACCGGGTATGACCGAGGCCACACCCGGAGTTCCGGTCAGGTCCGTTACACAGGAGTGGTGGCGCCGTACGAACGCGTAAGGCGACACTGGGGGAGATCACGCACCCGTTGTGTGATCCAACCGCTCGTCCCGGCGCGAGCCACGCGCCGCAGGCGTCCAAGGAGGCATCCGTGCCGCATGTCCTGGTCCTCAACGCGTCCTACGAGCCACTCGGGGTCGTATCGATGCGCCGCGCACTCATCCTGGTCCTCAACCACAAGGCGGTCAGCCTGGAGGACTCCGGAGTCACTCTGCACAGCGCCACCAGCGCCCTTCCGGCGCCGTCCGTCGTCCGTCTGACCCGCTTCGTCCGGGTCCCGTTCTGCGGGCCCGTCCCGCTCACCCGCCGGGCGCTGTTCGCCCGCGACCACGGCCGTTGCGTCTACTGCGGGGCCGCCGCCACCAGCGTCGACCACGTCATCCCGCGCAGCCGGGGCGGCCAGCACCGGTGGGACAACGTGGTGGCGGCCTGCCGCCGCTGCAACCACACCAAGGCCGACCGCCACCTCACCGAACTCGGCTGGCGGATGAAGCGCCAACCGGCCCCGCCCAGCGGCCTCGCCTGGCGCATCATCGGCACCGGCATCAAGGACCCGCGCTGGCGGCCCTACCTGGAGCCGTACGGCGGATCCGACCAGTTGCGCGCCCCGCAGTGGGGCGAGTACGAGCACCACGACCATACCGAGCCGGGTCACACCGTCCCGCTCGGCCGGGCGCACGGCGCCCACTCCGCCCCCGTCCGCCGCGGCGAGCAGCCCGAACCGCTCTCCGCCTGACCCCGCTCCACAAGGGCCTGCCCGTCACACCATCGGTACGCCTCATGGGCCGCCACGCACCCCACCGGGGAGCGCGGCGGCCCGCCGTTGTTCAGCCCCCGGGACTCCCGCCCCGGTCCGACGGCCGCAAACGGCCGCCTCCCCCGCCTACGGCTTCGCCGTCGCCGTCCCGCCCGGCGCCGGAGTGGCCGGCGGGCTGGTCGGGGCCGTGGTCGGCGGGGCCGTGGGCGCGGTGGTGGGCGTGGTGCCGCCGGGCTGCTGCGCCGGGGGCGCGACCGGCGGCTGGGCCGGCTGCGCGGGCGCGGTGACCGCGTACAGCTCGATGCCGTAGAGCGAGTACCCGTACTTGCTGGCCCGCGCCACGCCCTGCATCCGCACGAACTTGGCGCCGGCCGCGTCGAACCGCACGGTCTCGTCGCCGCCCTTGCCGTTGTCCACGGTCGCCGCGTCGGTCCAGGTCACCCCGTCCGCCGAGGTCTGGATCTTGTACGCGGAGGCGTACGCGCTCTGCCAGTGCAGCACCGCCGCGCCGAGCCGGGTCGGCTGCGGCAGCTCCAGCTGCACCCAGGCGTCGTCCTTGGCCGGCGAGGACCAGCGGCTCTTCGGGTCGCCGTCGGCGACCGCCGAGGCCGGGAAGCTCGGCGTCTCGTCGGCGGAGGAGGTGGCCTTGGCGCCGAGCGCCAGGTCGGAGCCGCTGGTGGGCGGCACCACGTGCACCTGGAGCACCTGCTTCACGGTGGTCGTGCCGGCGACGTACTGCACCGGCACCTGGTACGTCCCGGACGGCGTGCCCGGGGCGGCGACGACCAGCAGCGGCACGCCGACCCGGCCGCCGCGCGGCACGGTCACGCCGCCGGCCGGGGTCACGGTGAGCCCCTTCGCCGCGGCCGGGACCTCGGTGCGCAGTTCGCCGGTGGTGCCCTCGGGGCGGCCGGCCTCGACGGTGGCCCGGGTCTGGGCGGGCGAGCCCGCGCCGGTCACCACGTCCACGCTCGGGTCGGAGAGGCTGAGCCGGGCGGCCGGGACGTCCGCGTACCAGGGGATCACCTGGTTGACGACCGGCGGGTCGCCGCCGGGCTTCCAGGTGATCCGGAACGCGTCGGCGGCCTGCCCGCCGGCCGGCAGCTCGTTGTAGCCGGGCTGGATGACGCCGATGTCGACCCAGCTCCCGTCGGGGCGGCGCAGCGCGACGGTGGCGGTGGCCCGCACGTTCGGGTCGGTGAGGACGGTGAGCCGGTCCAGCGGCCGGGCGGCGCCCAGCTCGACGGTGAGCGGCTCGTCCTGGGCGGTCGGCGGCTTGGCGGCGCGGTAGGCGGTGTCCGGGTTGCCGTCGAGGACGGCGGCGGCCGACGAGCCGGGCAGCGCGTCGGGGCCGCCGGTGACGCTGGCGGGCGCGTCGTCGGGTGCGGTGACGGTGAACTCGCGGACGGCGACGGCGGTCTTCTGCGCGGCGGTGGCGCGCAGCCGCACGCTGCGGACCACGGAGCCGGCCGGCAGCTGGGCGCTGACCGACTTCTGGTTGTGCACGACCGCGAGCTGCTTCCAGCCGCCCTCGCCGGTGGTGTACTCCAGCACGCCGTCGCGGATGTAGTCGTCGAGGGCGGTCTGGCCGTCCGGGCCGCTGCCCCAGGAGCCCATCAGCACGGTGACGCCGCCGACCGGGCGGCCGGCGCCGAGGTCCACGCCGACCGCGTCGCCGGGCTGCGGCGGGGCGGAGCTCCAGTAGAAGGTGTCGGCCACGCCGTCGGTCATCAGCGCGGGCAGGTGGTCGTGCGCGGTGCCCATGGTGGTGGTCGGGGTGAGTCCGCCGCCGGCCACGCCCGCCCAGTTGTCGGCGGCCCGCACGGCCCGCTCCAGGAAGGGGGTGAGCACGCCCGCGCCGATGGTCGCCGGGCTCTGGGCGAGCTGTTCGCGCAGCCGGTTGAGCTCGACCCGGGCCTTCCAGGCGGCGGCGCCGTCGCCGCCGTGCTGGGCGAGCAGCATGTCGAGGGCGGCCTGTCCGGCCAGCCCGTAGTCGCGCAGCGGGGCGAGCCAGGGCGCGGCCTCGGCGGCGAGCTGGGCGGTGGCCTGGGTGCCGGAGAGGGTCTGCTGGGCGCCGGCCATCGCGGTGAAGGCCTCCCGCAGTGGTGCCGCGGCCTCTATCAGCTTGGCGAGGTCGGGCGCGGTGCCGGAGGTGGGTTCGGCGGTGGCCCAGAACCGGTCGAGCAACGGCGTCAGGTAGCCGGACTCCTGCTTGGACAGCGGTGAGGAGGAGCTGTTCCCGGCGAGCGCGGTGACGGCGGACAGGGCGGTGCCGGCGGGCGTGGAGCCGCCGCCGGTGGGGCCGGCCAGCGAGCGCACCGCGGCCTGCCAGGACTCCTCGGGCTTGTAGCCGGCCGGGTTCCAGGCGAAGTCGCCGGCCGTGGCGAGGGCTATCCGGGAGGCGACGGGCTGCTGCATGGCGCCGGTCAGCAGCACCGCGGAGCGGGTGGCCAGCTCGGGGTCGCGCCCGGTGTAGGCGCCGAGGAAGAGCCGGTCCGGGTTGGCGTCGTTGACCGGGTAGTTGTCCATGGTGACGAGCGGGTGCCCGTACAGCGCGCCGGTGTCGGAGGCCTGGGCGCCGGTGATCTTCTCCGGGATCACCCCAACCCCGCTCCAGGCCACCTGCACGCCGTCCGGCAGCGCGGCGGCCAGGGCCTTGCGGTACGGCGTGGCGCCCTGCTTGTGGTACTCGGTGGGCACGACGGACAACGGCGCCAGCCCCGGGTTCCGCGCGATCAGCCGGTCCTGCACCTTGGCGACCAGCGCGGCCTGCGCCTTGGCGGCCGCGGCCGGCCCGGTGCCGTAGGTCGAGCGGTCCTCGTCGCAGTGCCACTCGTCGTAGCTGACGTCCAGGAACTGGAGCTGGAAGGCGGTGAAGCCGAGCTTGCGCAGCCCGTCCAGCTTGCCGACGAGCGCGTCCACGTCCTTGGCGGAGCTGAAGCAGAGCGACTGGCCGGGGTCGATCGCGTAGCCGAGCGTGACGTGGTTCTGCCGGGCCCGGGAGCCGAGCGCGCGCAGCTCCTCGGCCTGGGCGGCGGGGTAGGCGTCGCGCCAGCGGGAGAGCCGGAACGGGTCGTCACCGGGGGCGTAGAGGTAGAAGTTCTGCTTGGTGCGGCCGAGGAAGTCGACCTGGTCGAGCCGCTGCTGGGAGGTCCACGGGGTGCCGTAGAAGGCCTCCGCGGTGCCGCGCACGGCCGCGCCGGTGGGCCAGTCGCGCAGGGTGATCCCGGGCAGGCCGAGTCCGGCGGCGCCGGGCGCCTGGCCCGCTCCGACGGGGACGGCGGCGAGCAGCTGGCGCAGGCTCTGCGCGGCGTAGAAGGTGCCGGTGGCGTCGGCGCCGGCGAGCACCACCACGCCGTACGTCCCGCCGCCCTGGGCGGGCAGCTGACCGGCCGACAGCACGTACCCGCCGGCCGGCATCCCGGCGGTGGAGGGCGCGGCGGCGTCCTTGCCGCCGGCCGCGACGGCCAGGTCGCGCAGCGTGCGGTCCACCGCGCCGTCGGCGTCCTCGGCGGGTCCGCCGACGTACACCACCAGCGACCCGGCGGCGGGCGCGTCGGCGTCGGCCTGCGGGGTGACGGTGGTGGCCCCGGCGACACCCAGCACCTCGCGCACGGCGTCGACGGCGCCGTGGTCGGCCTTCGGCGCGGTCACCAGGGTGACGGCGGCGGGCACCGCGACCGGCTTCCCGGTCACGGTCTGCTCCTGCGGGCGGGGGAAGACCTGGGGGTTCGTCATGCTGCCCAGCGGCGTCTGCGGAGCGGTGCTCACCACGTCCGGCCCGGGCGTCGCCGCGTACGCCGCGGAGGGCACCGGCCCGGCCAGCAGCCCGCCGACCACGGCGGCCGCCGCGACCCCGGCCGCGATCTGCATGGTGCGCCGCCCCGGGTGGCCCGCGACCCGCCGGGCCCGCTCGGCCCGGACCGAGGCCAGCAGCGGCTCGGTGCCCTTGAGGTCCGCGATCAGCCGGTCCGCCGTCCTGGGCGCCAGCTGACGGCAGGTCCGCGCGGTGGCCCGCCGCGCCGCCAGCGCCGCCGGGTGGTACAGCACCCCCTGCAACGCCGGACTCTGCTCCAACTGCTGCCGCAGCCGCCGCCCGGCCACAACGGAAACTCGGGCTTGCACAGGAGCCTCCTCGCCAGGCCTGGACCACATCGCCGCAACCCCACCAGCTGGCCAACCCGGTGTCAACGCCGCCGACGGCTATGACCGGTTTGTCCGCATTGATCACCTGTCTGATCATCCACCCACCCCACCCCCGGGGCCGTCCGTCCGCAGGTGAAGCGACCACCGGGTGAGCACTCCGGTCTCACGGTTCACAAGGGTTTCACCGACCCGTCATGCCCCGCCGCCCGCACGGCCGATCCCCACCCGCTCCCGTGTCGCGCCGGGTCACCGGGCGGTTACCCGGGTAGGACTGTGGTCGTCCTGACCAGGCGTTGCCGAGACATCGCAGGAGCCGCGAGTGGCCGCTTATCTCGACCGTGACGGAGCCGACGGGCTGAAGGTGCCGGCGCAGGACGCGCCGCCCCCGCCGCCCGAACTGGTCGCGCTGGCGCAGGCGTACGGGGTCGACACCCGCAACCCGGGGCCGGGCGGCCCGACCGTCGGGGCGCGGACGCTGGTGGCGGTGCTGGCCGCGCTGGGGGTCGCGGCGGAGGGGCCGGAGGAGATCCAGCAGTCGCTGGACCGTCACCGGGCCGACCAGCAGGCGCGGTTGCTGCCGCCCTGCGTCGTGGTGCGCTCCGGGCGGCGCACCGCGCTGGACGTGCCGGCCGACGCGCGCCTGCACGTGGCACTGGAGGACGGTGGCGTGTGGGAGCTGCCGCGCGGCCACTCGCACTGGCTGCCGGCCGACCTCCCGCTCGGCCGGCACGTCCTGCGGGCCGAGACGAACGGGGGCAAGAGCGAGGCGCCGCTGATCGTCGCCCCCGAGCGGCTGCCCGAACTCCCCGGCCGCAGCTGGGGGTTCCTCGCCCAGCTCTACTCGGTCCTGTCCGACCGCTCCTGGGGCATGGGCGACCTCGGCGACCTCGCCGAGCTGGCCCGCTGGGCGGGCGCCGACCTCGGCGCGGGCTTCGTCCAGATCAATCCGCTGCACCAGGCCCTCCCCACCGCCCCCGCCGCGCCCGCCGACCCGTCCCCCTACCGCCCGTCCTCCCGCCGTTTCGCCGACCCGGTGCACCTGCGCGTCGAGGCCGTCCCCGAGTTCGCCTACCTGACGGGCGACCAGCGCGCCGAGGCCGAGGAACTGGGCCGTCGGGCCGCCCGGCTGCGCGACGAGGTGCTGGTGCACGACGGCCTGATCGACCGGGACGCCGTCTGGGCGCTCAAGCGCGAGGCCCTGGAACTGCTGCACGAGGTGCCGCGCGGCCCCGGCAGCCAGGCCGCGTACGAGGCGTTCCAGCGCCGCGAGGGCGAGTGGCTGCGGCGACACGCCCTGTGGAACGCCCTGGCCGAGGAGCACGGCGCCGACTGGCACGGCTGGCCGAAGGGCCTGCGTCACCCGGACGGTCCCCAGGTCGCCCGCGCCGAACAGGAGCTGGCCGAGCGGGTCGAGTTCCACCGCTGGCTGGCCTGGCAGGTCGACGAGCAGCTCGCCGCCGTCCAGCGGGCCGCCCGCGACGCCGGCATGCCGGTCGGCCTGATCCACGACCTGGCCGTCGGCGCCCACCCGGACGGCGCCGACGCCTGGGCCCTCCAGGACGTCCTGGCCGGCGGCATCTCGGTCGGCGCGCCGCCGGACGCCTTCAACGCCCACGGCCAGGACTGGGGCCTGCCGCCCTGGCGCCCGGACGCCCTCGCCGCCACCGGCTACGCCCCGTACGCGGAGCTGCTGCGGGCCGCCGCCCGGTACGCCGGGGCGATCCGGATCGACCACGTGATGGGCCTGTTCCGGCTCTGGTGGGTGCCGGACGGGCACGCGCCGACCGAGGGCGCCTACGTGCGCTACGACGCCGAGGCGATGCTCGGCGTGCTGGCGCTGGAGGCGCACCGGGCCGGGACGGCGGTGATCGGCGAGGACCTGGGCACGGTGGAGCCCGGCGTCCGTCAGGAGCTGGCGGCGCGCGGGATCCTCGGGACGTCGGTGCTCTGGTTCGAACGGGACTGGGAGGCGACGGGGGAGGTCCTGGACCCGGACCGCTGGCGCCCGGGCTGCCTGGCCACCCTCACCACCCACGACCTGCCGAGCACCGCGGCCCGGCTCTCCGGCGAGCACGTCGAGCTGCGGCACCGGCTCGGCCTGCTGGCCCGTCCGCTGGGGGAGGAGCAGGCCGAGGCGGCCGCGGAGCTGGCGGACTGGCGGGCGGCGCTGACCCGGCTGGGGCTGCTGACACCGGGTGAGCCGCTGTCGATGCCGATCCTGTACCGCTTCCTGCGGTCGACCCCGGCGGAGCTGGTCGGGGTCTGGCTGCCGGACCTGGTCGGCGACCCGCGTCCGCAGAACCTGCCCGGCACCTGGGACCAGTACCCGAACTGGCGCCTGCCGGTCGCCGACGGCGCCGGCGAGCCGGTCACCCTCTCCCGCCTGGCCACCACCCCGTCGGCCCGCCTCCTCGCCCACCTCCTCGCCCCGCCGTCCCCTCACCCCACCACCTGACCCCCGTCTCCGGAAGGCCGACCCCGGCGCGCGGGGGCCGCCCCCGTCCCGCCCCCTGCCCACCCGTCCCCCGCGTCCACCACCCCAACCTCCGCCCCCGCCCCCGCCCCGGAAGGCCGACCCCGGCGCGCGGGGGCGCATAAGCGGCGGGTAAGTTGGAAACGTGGACAAGAGGAACGCTTTGCGAGCCGGCGCGGTCTCCGCAACGGTCACGCTGATGATGCTGCTGTCGTCGCCCGCCATGGCCCTCACCCGGGACGACGGCGACGACCCGGGTGCCGGCCTGAGCGTCGGCCAGGTCATCGGCCTGTACGTGGTGGTCCCGATCGCGGCCTTCGTCATCATCGCCGCCCTCGCGGGCATGCCGTGGGGCAAGGCCAAGAAGAAGTAACCCGCAGCCCGGGGCCCGAACCCGCACAGACCCCGAAGGGGCGCCGGACATCCGTCCAGCGCCCCTTCAGTCGTTCTCAGCCGTGCTCAGCAGGCCTCAGGCCCCGGCCGCCGTGTCCACGGCCTGCGCCTTGAGCGCCCGCTCCACGCCGGCCCGCGCCTCGACGACCTGACGCCGCAGCGCCGGCGCCGGCTCGGCGGAGGCCAGCCAGGCGTCGGTGGCGTCCAGGGTCGCCTGCTCGACGAGCAGCGACGGGTACAGCCCGACGATGATCTGCTGCGAGATCTCGTGGCTGCGGCTCTCCCACACGCCCTTGACGGCCGCGAAGTACTTCGCCGCGTACGGGGCGAGCAGTTCCCGCTGGTCGGACTGCTGGAAGCCCGCGATCACGGCCTCCTGCACGTAGTTGGTCAGCGTGTCCGACTCCACCACCGACGCCCAGGCCTCGGCCTTGGCCTCGGCGGTGGGCCGCGCCGCGCGGCAGGTGGCGGCGTGCTCCTGCCCGGCGGCGGTGTTGTCGCGCTCCAGCTCGGCCGCGACGGCGGCCTCGTCGGCGCGGCCGGTGGCGGCGAGGCGGGTGAGCAGGGTCCACCGCAGCTCGGTGTCCACGGCGAGGCCCTTGACCTCCACGGTGCCGTCGAGCAGGCCGGCGAGCAGGTCGAGCTGCCCCTCGGTGCGGGCGACGGCGGCGAGCGCACGGGCCCAGGCGAGCTGGTGGTCGCTGCCGGGTTCGGCGGCGCGCAGGTGCTCCTCGGCGGCGGCGGCCCAGCGGGCGAGGCCCTGCTCGCGCCAGGCCGGGTCGGTGTAGGCGTCGAGGGCGAGCTTGACCTGGCGGTGTACGGACTGGACGACGCCGATGTCGCTCTCCCGCCCGATGCCGGACAGGGCGAGGGCGAGGTAGTCGCGGGCGGCGAGCTCGCCGTCGCGGGTCATGTCCCAGGCGGAGGCCCAGCACAGGGCGCGCGGCAGCGAGTCGGTGAAGCCGCCGAGGTTCTCGGTGACGACGGCCAGCGAGTCCTCGTCGAGCCGGATCTTGGCGTACGAGAGGTCGTCGTCGTTGAGCAGCACGACGGCCGGGCGGTGCCGCCCGACCAGCTCGGGCACCTCGGTGCGCGGCCCGTCGACGTCGAGCTCGATCCGGTCGGTGCGCACCAGCGCGCCGTCGACCAGCTCGTACAGGCCGATGGCGATCCGGTGCGGCCGCAGCACGGCCTCGCCCTTGGCACCGGCCGGCAGCGCGGGCGCCTCCTGGAGGACGGTGAAGGACTCGATCTCACCGTCCGTGTTGAGCACGATGGCGGGCCGCAGCACGTTGATGCCGGCGGTCTCCAGCCAGGACTTGGACCAGGCCTTGAGGTCGCGTCCGCTGGCCTCCTCCAGGGCGCCGAGCAGGTCGCTGAGCCGGGTGTTGCCCCAGGCGTGCCGCTTGAAGTAGGCCTGCACGCCCTGGAAGAAGGCGTCCTGGCCGACGTAGGCCACCAGCTGCTTGAGCACCGAGGCGCCCTTGGCGTAGGTGATGCCGTCGAAGTTGACCTGGACGTCCTCCAGGTCGTTGATGTCGGCCATGATGGGGTGGGTGGACGGCAGTTGGTCCTGCCGGTAGGCCCAGGTCTTCATCTGGTTGGCGAAGGTGGTCCAGGAGTGGGGCCACTTGGAGCCGGGGGCCTCGGCCTGGCAGACGGCCTCGGCGAAGGTGGCGAAGGACTCGTTGAGCCAGAGGTCGTTCCACCACTCCATGGTGACGAGGTCGCCGAACCACATGTGGGCGAGCTCGTGCAGGATCGTCGCGGCGCGCGCCTCGTAGGCGGCGTCGGTGACCTTGGAGCGGAACACGTACTGGTCGCGCAGGGTGACGGCGCCCGCGTTCTCCATCGCGCCGGCGTTGAACTCCGGCACGAACAGCTGGTCGTACTTCGGGAACGGGTACGGGTAGTCGAACTTCTCCTGGAAGTAGTCGAAGCCCTGCTTGGTGACCTCGAAGACCGCCTCGGCGTCCAGGAACTCGCGCAGCGAGGGCCGGCAGTAGACGCCCAGCGGCACCTTCTGCTCGCCGTTCTCGTAGCTGTCGAAGACCCCGACGTACGGGCCGGCGATCAGCGCGGTGATGTAGCTGGAGATCCGGCCGGTCGGCGCGAACGACCAGGTCTGGGTGTCGCCGTCGCCGACCGGCTCGGGGGTCGGCGAGTTGGAGACCACGGCCCAGCCGCGCGGGGCGGTCACGGTGAAGGCGAAGGTGGCCTTCAGGTCGGGCTGTTCGAAGGAGGCGAAGACGCGGCGGGCGTCCGGCACCTCGAACTGGGTGTACAGGTAGGTCTCGCCGTCGACCGGGTCGACGAACCGGTGCAGGCCCTCACCGGTGTTGGTGTAGGCGCAGTTGGCGACGACCCGCAGCTCGTTCTCGGCCGCCAGGCCGGGCAGCGGGATCCGGCTGTCGGCGAAGCTCGCCGGGTCCAGGGCCGCGCCGTTGAGGGTGATCTCCTCGACGCCCGGGGCGACGAGGTCGATGAAGGTGTCCGCGCCGGGGGTGGTGGCGGTGAACCGGACCACGGTGGTGGACCGGAAGGTGCCTCCTTCGCGGGCCGAGCTCAGGTCGAGCTCGATGTCGTACGCGTCCACGTGGAGGAGATCGGCCCGGGTGCGGGCTTCCTCACGGGTCAGGTTGGTGCCGGGCACTCGCTGCACTCCTTCGTCAGGCTGATGGTGCGCATCCTCCCATGCCCAACGCGCGAGGCCGCCGGAAAATCGCAGGCGGGGCGGGCCGGACCCGAAGGTCCTTGCCCGCCCCGCCCGTTCACGGCGCCGGGTGGCGCCGCGTCACTTCTTCCACTTGGTCAGCGGCGCGTCGGAGCTGCTGCGGCTGAAGGCGTACACCGAGCCGGCCTCCGCCGGGACGATGTACTCGGACAGGCTGATCCCGATGTCCAGCCCGTTCGGCATCGCCATGGTGCCGATGTCGGTCATCGAACCGTCGGTCGGCGAGAGCGTCACCAGCCGGGACGGCTTGTCGTAGCCCTGCTCGACGATGGCGCGGACCTTGCCGTTCTTGTCGGTGCCGGACACGATCCGGATGTCCTGCGAGGTGTCGGTGCTGGCCGCCGACCAGAGCCGCTTGCCGCTGGTCAGGTCGTACGCGTTGATCGCCGGCTTCCCGCCGCCGATCTGGGCGTACAGGGTGGTGCCGCTGACGACGCTGCGGGTCATGGCGTCGGCCTGGCCGGACAGGCGCAGGCTGTCGGCGCCCGCCTCCTTGACCGACATCGGGTTCATCGGCTTGTTGTTCTTGTCGAACGGCAGGATGTAGTCGCCGCTCGAACCACCGGTCATCAGCAGCACCAGCGGCTGGTCGGAGACGACCTTGTCGACCTCCTCGTAGCTGCCGGTGAGGGCCATCGCCGAGCTGGTGGTCTTGCCGGTGTCCGAGTCCAGCAGGACCAGCTGCGCCTTCGGGCTGGAGTTGAAGCAGCTGTCGCTGACCGCGATCTGCGCGCCGGCCGCCCGGCCGTACAGGCTGCAGTACTTGTCACGCGGGGTGTACTGCCAGACCGGCGAGCCGTTGTCGATGTTCAGGCCGCCGACCAGGCTGCCGCCGATGGCGACGGTCTTCTCGGTGACGCTGAGGGTCGGCTGGGACAGCCGCTCGGTGCCGGCCTTGACGCTCCACAGCAGCTTGCCCTGGTTGAGGTCGACGGCCGCGATGGTGGAGCAGTCGTGGTCACCCGTGTTGAGCGAGATCGCCGCGATGCTCTTGGAGTTGGGCGCGTAGGAGGCGGTGCAGATCTCCTTGCTGCCGGAGGGCACCGGGATGGTCCAGGCGTCCTTGCCGTCGGCGGCGTTGTAGCCCTTGATACCGGTGCTGTCGACGCGCACGAGGGTCTTGTCGGTGCCCCAGACGCCGAGCATCGACGCGCTGCTGTCCGCGCCGGGGGCCTTGGGCAGGGTCCAGGCGACGTTGTAGGTGGCGCCGGTCTTGCCGGGGGTGGTCGGCGGGTCGGTCACGCCGCCGGTCGTGCCGGTGGTGCCCGTGGTCCCGCTGGTCCCGGTGCTGCCGCTGGAGTTGGCGACCGGCCCGGGGCCCGGGTCGGGCTTGGGGTCGTCCTTGAGCAGCACGATCAGCGCGGCGACGATGGAGATCGCCAGCACGCCGCCGATGATGCCGCCCCACAGCATCACGGGGTTGCGCTGCTTGGGCGCGGGGGCCACCGGCGCACCCGGGTAGTACCCGGGCTGCTGCTGCTGCGGGTAGGCGTAGCCGCCGCCGTACGTCTGACCGGCGTCGGGCGCGGCGTAGCCGCCGCCGGGCACCGGGTCGTACGGGCCGACCGGCGCGCCGGCGGGCGGCGGCGGAGCCTGGGCGGGGAAGCCGCCGGCCGCGGTCGGCGCGTACGCGGCGTAGTCGACGCCGCCGGCCGGCGGCTGCGAGGGCGGTACCGGCGGTGCCGCGGGCGGCTGCGCGGGCGCGGCCGGGCCCGGGACGGCCGCGCCGTCGAGCTGCGTCATCTGGTCCGCCATGGCGGCCGGGTCCACGCCGCCGGGCGGCCGCCCGAACGAGACGCCCCGGTTGTCCTGCGGGCCGCTGCCGGGCGTTTCGCCTGTCCCCGGCGTAGGGTGATCCCCTGCCATCTGATTCCCCGTCATGTCTGGAAGCGTCCCCCGGCCGGTACCGTCCGTGGTCCGGTGGGACGGGTGAGATTGGGCACCATGGTAGTGGTGACTGGTTTTCGGCTGCTGCCAGGACACCCGTAGCCAGTTCCCGCAGGTCCCGGCTCTGCAACACCTCCACCGGCCGATCACGCCACCCCCATCCCGCCCGCAACGCCCCCGCTCCCGCCCTCGGGTCGTACCCTTCAGGAGTTGAAGAGGGGACGCCCGGCGGAGGGGTCCCCGCCCCCTGGGAGGGTGGATCATGTCGACGGACACACCGGGCTCGCAGTCGTCCCTGCACCGGGCGAACCTGGAGCGGGTGCTGCGGGCGGTGCGGATGGCGGGCTCGCTGACCCAGGCCGAGATCGCCCGCGGCACCGGCCTCTCGGCGGCCACCGTGTCCAACATCGTGCGGGAGCTGAAGGAGAGCGGCACCGTCGTGGTGGCCGACACCTCCTCGGGCGGCCGGCGGGCGCGCAGCGTCTCGCTCAGCGGGGACGCCGGGATCGTGGTGGGCATCGACTTCGGCCACACCCACCTGCGGGTCGCGGTCGGCAACCTGGCGCACCGGGTGCTGGCCGAGGAGAGCGCGCCGATCGACGTGGACGTCTCCGCCGCGCAGGGCTTCGACCGGGCCGAGGCGATGGTCGAGCGGCTGCTCCAGCAGGCCGGGTTCCGTCCGGACAAGGTGATCGGGGTGGGCCTGGGCGTGCCCGGCCCGATCGACCAGGAGACCGGCGCGCTCGGCTCGACCGCGATCCTGCCGGGCTGGACCGGCATCGCCCCCGGCCGTGAGCTGGCGGAGCGGCTCGGGATGCCCGTACACGTGGACAACGACGCCAACCTGGGCGCGCTGGGCGAGCTGGTGTGGGGGGCCGGCCGCGGCCTGAGCGACCTCGCCTACATCAAGATCGCCAGCGGTGTCGGCGCCGGCCTGGTGGTCAACGGCCAGATCTACCGCGGCCCGGGCGGCACCGCCGGCGAGATCGGGCACATCACCCTGGACGAGGCCGGGCCGGTCTGCCGCTGCGGCAACCGCGGCTGCCTGGAGACCTTCGTCGGCTCCCGCTACCTGCTCTCGCTGCTCACCTCCACCCTGGGCCCGGACCTCACGCTGCCCCGGGTGGTCGAGCTGGCCCACCAAGGCGACCTGGGCTGCCGCCGGGTGATCGCGGACGCCGGCCGGCAGATCGGCACCGGCGTCGCCATGCTCTGCAACCTGCTCAATCCGCGCCGGGTGATCCTCGGCGGCGACCTCGCCGATGCCGGCGAGCTGGTGCTGGCCCCGATCCGCGACTCGGTGGCCCGCTACGCGATCCCGAGCGCGGCCCGCCAGCTCTCGATCGTCCCGGGCACCCTGGGCGGCCGGGCCGAGGTGCTGGGCGCCCTGGCACTGGTGATGAGCGAGATGGGCGAGTCCGGCGCGCTGGGCCGCGCGTAGCCCCCTCGCGGACCCCCGCGGACCGCGCACGGCCCCGACCCGTACGCGCGTTCGTCAACCGTCCTTGACGGCCGGGACCGGGCCGACCTCCGGGAATGGCGCCAACCGGTCGGTGGCACCGGGCGCGCCGCTCGGTGTCCGGCAAGCGGACATTAGACTCGACCGGTCGGCACCGGCCGCGACCGTCGGCATGCCGGCACACGGGCAGGGACGCCCGTCGGACCGCCCGCGGTCCGCGAACACTGAACGAGGAGGAACGGGTGGCCCTGCTGACCCGCATTCGGGGACCGCGCGATCTCGACCGGCTCACGCCCGGACAGCTGGCCGCCCTGGCCCAGGAGATCCGGACCTTCCTGGTCACGGAGGTCTCCAAGACGGGCGGCCACCTCGGCCCCAACCTCGGCGTGGTGGAGCTCACCATCGCGCTGCACCGGGTGTTCGACTCGCCGCGCGACCGCATCCTCTTCGACACCGGCCACCAGAGCTACGTCCACAAGCTGCTCACCGGCCGCCAGGACTTCTCCCGCCTGAAGATGAGCGGCGGCCTGTCCGGCTACCCCTCGCGCGCCGAGTCCGAGCACGACGTGATCGAGAACTCGCACGCCTCCACCGTCCTCTCCTACGCCGACGGCCTGGCCAAGGCCAACAAGATCCTGGGCAAGGCGGACCCGGTCGTCGCCGTCATCGGTGACGGCGCGCTCACCGGCGGCATGGCCTGGGAGGCGCTCAACAACATCGCCGACGCCAAGGACCTGCCGATCGTCATCGTCGTCAACGACAACGAGCGGTCCTACTCCCCGACCATCGGCGGCCTGGCCAACCACCTCGCCACGCTGCGCACCACCCAGGGCTACGAGCGTTTCCTGTCCTGGGGCAAGGACGCCCTGCAACGCACCCCGGTGGTCGGCCAGCAGCTGTTCGAGACCCTGCACGGCGCCAAGAAGGGCCTCAAGGACTTCATCGCCCCGCAGGGCATGTTCGAGGACCTCGGCCTCAAGTACATCGGCCCGATCGACGGCCACGACCTCACCGCCCTGGAGTCCGCGCTGACCAAGGCGCGCGGCTTCGGCGGCCCGGTGATCGTGCACTGCCTCACCGAGAAGGGCCGCGGCTACCACGCCGCCGAGAACAACGACGAGGACCGCTTCCACGCCGTCGGCGTGATCCACCCGGACACCGGCCTGCCGGTCAAGAGCTCGGGCAAGGACTGGACCTCCGTCTTCGGCGAGGAGATGGTCGCGCTCGGCCACGAGCGCGAGGACATCGTCGCCATCACCGCCGCGATGCTGCACCCGGTGGGCCTCGCGCCCTTCGCCGAGGCCTTCCCGGACCGCATCTTCGACGTCGGCATCGCCGAGCAGCACGCCGTCACCAGCGCCGCCGGCCTGGCCACCAACGGGTTGCACCCGGTCTTCGCGGTCTACGCGACCTTCCTCAACCGTGCCTTCGACCAGGTCCTGATGGACGTCGCCCTGCACAAGCTGGGCGTCACCTTCGTCCTGGACCGGGCCGGTGTCACCGGGACGGACGGCGCCTCGCACAACGGCATGTGGGACATGTCGATCCTCCAGGTCATCCCGGGCCTGCGGCTCGCCGCCCCGCGCGACGCCGACCAGGTGCGCGCCCAGCTGCGCGAGGCCGTCGAGGTCAAGGACGCGCCCACCGTCGTCCGCTACTCCAAGGGCACGGTCGGCCCGGCCGTCGCGGCGGTCGGCCGGATCGGCGGCATGGACGTGCTGCGCGCCGCCGGGGAGCCGTCCGGCGCCCACCGCGCCGACGTGCTGATCGTCTCGGTCGGCGCGATGGCCCCCACCAGCCTGGAGGTGGCCGACCTGCTGGCCGCCCAGGGCGTCACCGCCACCGTGGTGGACCCGCGCTGGGTCAAGCCGGTGGACGCCGCCCTGCCCGGCCTGGCGGCCGAGCACCGGGCGGTCGTGACGATCGAGGACAACGGCCGGGTGGGCGGCGTCGGCGCCGCCGTCGCCCAGGCCCTGCGGGACGCGGACGTGGACCTGCCGGTGCGCGACTTCGGCATCCCGCAGGAGTTCCTGGACCACGCGAGCCGCGGCGAGATCCTGGCCGAGATCGGCCTGAACGCCCCCGACATCGCCCGCAAGGTCGCCGCTCTGGTCGCCGCCCTGGACCCGGCCCCGGTCCAGGCCTGAGCTCCGGGTCCGCACGCGGGCCCGGAGGCCGCTCCGGGCCCGGCCCGGCCGCGTCGACGGCCGTTCGTCGTAACTCTGTAACAGCTCATCACGAGACCAGCTGATAATCGCACCGAAAGGCGGGACCGGCGCTGCCCGTGCCGATCCCGCCCGGTAGGTTGTCACTCGTGCCGACCCCCACCCGCCCCCGCCTCGCCGGACTGGCCGAGCGCCTGCCCGAGCGCGTCCGTACCCACCTCCAGGCCGGGTACTGGACCAGGCTGGTGCCGGTGCTCGCGCTGGTCGCGCTGATCACCCACATCCCGTCCTTCGCCCGCCCGGTCTGGAGCCCCGACGAGGGCTTCCTGGCCACCCAGGCCCGGATGCTGGCCGACGGCGGCGTGCTCTACGACACCGTGGTCGACCGCAAGCCGCCGCTGCTGCCCTGGCTCTACCAGGCCTGCTTCGCCGTCTTCGGCTCCGCCTCGCTGTGGCCGCTGCGCACCCTGGCCGTGGTCGCCCACCTGGTCACCGCGATCCTGCTGGCGTCCATCGCCCGCGGCCGCTGGGGAAACCGGGCCGGGGTCGGCGCCGGGCTGCTCTACCTGCTGGTGTCCATCGGGCTCTCCCCGGAGGACACCCAGGCGGCGACCTTCGAGGTCTTCATGCTGCCCGCGATGGTGGCCGCCTTCCGGTACGCCGAACGCCGCCGCTGGCTGGCCGCGGGCATCGCGGTGGCGCTCTGCTCGCTGACCAAGCAGACCGGCGGCGCGGTGCTGCTGCCGGTGCTCTGGATGCTCTACCAGGACGCCCGCCGCCGCGGGGTGCGCTGGCCGCCCGCCCTGTTCAAGATCGGGTTCGGCTTCACCCTGCCGATAGCGCTGGTCGCGGTCATCCTGACCAAGCCCAAGGGCTTCCTCTTCTGGGTGGTCACCGGCAGCGGCGACTACGCCTCCTTCGGCGGTGCCTGGCTGCAGATGACCGGCCGCGCGCTCGGCAACTCGGCCATCCTGGCCGCGGCCGGGCTGGGCTTCCTGCTCCCGGTCGGTCGCCGGCTCTGGCTCAAGTACCGCCACCGCCCGCTGCCGGTGGCGGGCGAGGAGCACGGTTCCACCGCGGACCTGTGGGTCTGGCTGCTGTCCTCGGTGGTCGCGGTCAGCGTGGGCTTCCACTTCTTCGGCCACTACTACCTCCAGCTGATGCCCCCGCTGGTGCTGCTGGGCACCGGCGCGGTCGCCACCTCGGCGGTCCGCTGGAAGCCCGTGCTGGTGTACACGACGGTCGCCTCCACGGTGTTCTGGGCGCTGGCCCTGGCCTGGCCGGGGGAGCGGCTCAACCGCACCACCGAGGTCGCCACCGCGGTCGCCGCCCAGACCACCCCCAAGGACACCGTGCTGGTCTGGGGCATGCACCCCGAGCTGTACTGGCTGGCCGACCGCAAGCCCGCCACCCGCTACCTGACCGCCGGCTTCCTCACCAACTACAGCGGCGGCAAGGACGGCAGCCCCAACGTCGGCGAGCAGTTCAGCGTCAGCAACGCCTGGCAGACCTTCGACAAGGAGCTCGCCAACGGCCTGCCCGAGGTGGTCGTGGACGACTCCGGCATCGCGCCGTACCAGCCGGTGATGGTCCCCCGGATCGAGAACCTGCTGGACACCCACTACGAGATGGTCGGCGTCTTCGCCGACACCGTGGTCTACCGCCTCAAGCACTGACGGCCTCACACACTGACAGCCGCGAGCACCGACAGCCGCGAGCACCGACGGCCGCACGCGCCTGCGCCCCGGCCCCGAACGCGACGGAGCCCCGGTGACCTCTCCGGGTCACCGGGGCTCCGTCGTCGTACGGCTACGCCTTACGCGGGCACCGAGGCCACGCCGGGGGCGAGGAACTTCTTGCCGTTCACCCGCTCCGAGACGCCCTCACGGTCCAGGTACGGGGTGATCCCGCCCAGGTGGAAGGGCCAGCCGGCACCGGTGATCATGCAGAGGTCGATGTCCTGCGCCTCGCCGACGACACCCTCCGCCAGCATCAGGCCGATCTCCTGCGCCACGGCGTCCAGGGCGCGGGTCAGGACCTGCTCCTCGGTCAGCACGGTGTCGCCGAAGGACAGCAGCTCCAGCACCTCGGGGTCGAGGACCTGCTTGCCGTCCACCCAGGTGTAGAAGCCGCGCTTGCCGGCCTTGACGACCTTGCCGAGGTTCTCGGAGACGGTGAACCGCTCCGGGAAGGCGCCGTGCAGGGTCTCCGAGACGTGCAGGGCGATGGCCGGGCCGACCAGCTCCAGCAGCACGATCGGGGACATCGGCAGGCCGAGCGGCTCGACGCCCTTCTCGACGGTGGCGATCGGGGTGCCCTCGTCGATGATGTTCTGGATCTCGCCCATGAAGCGGGTCAGGATCCGGTTCACCACGAACGCCGGGGCGTCCTTGCACAGCACCGCGGTCTTCTTCAGCTTCTTCGACACGCCGAAGGCGGTGGCCAGCGAGGCGTCGTCGGTCTGCTCGCCGCGGACGATCTCCAGCAGCGGCAGGATCGCGACCGGGTTGAAGAAGTGGAAGCCGACGACCCGCTCGGGGTGCTTCAGCTTCGAGGCCATCTCGGTGACCGACAGCGAGGAGGTGTTGGTCGCCAGCACACAGGTCGGCGAGACCACGTTCTCCAGGTCGGCGAAGACGGCCTGCTTGACGCCCATCTCCTCGAACACGGCCTCGATGACGAAGTCCGCGTCGGCGAAGCCGGCGGCCTTGTCGAGCGAGCCGGTGACCAGGCCCTTGAGGCGGTTGGCCTTGTCCTGGCCGATCCGGCCCTTGCCGAGCAGCTTGTCGATCTCGGCGTGGACGTAGCCGACGCCCTTGTCGATGCGCTCCTGGTCGATGTCGGTGAGGACCACCGGCACCTCCAGACGGCGGGCGAACAGCAGCGCCAGCTGCGAGGCCATCAGACCGGCGCCGACGATGCCGACCTTGGAGACCGGGCGGGCCAGCGACTTGTCCGGCGCACCGAAGGGCCGCTTGGCCCGGCGCTGCACCAGGTTGAAGGCGTAGATGCCGCTGCGCAGCTCGCCGCCCATGATGAGGTCGGCCAGGGCCGCGTCCTCGGCGTCGAAGCCGGCCTGGAGGTCGGCGTCCTTGACCTGGGCGATGATGTCCAGCGCGCGGTAGGCGGCCGGCGCGGCGCCGTGCACCTTGCCGTCGGCGACCAGGCGGCCCCAGGCGACGGCGTCGTCCCAGGCCTTGCCGCGGTCGATCTCCTCGCGCTCGACGACCACGTCGCCCTTGACGACCTTGGCCGCCCACAGCAGCGACTGCTCCAGGAAGTCGGCCGGCTCGAAGATCGCGTCGGCGATCCCCAGCTCGAACACGTCCTTGCCCTTGAGCTGCTTGTTCTGGCTCATCGAGTTCTCGATGATGACCTTGACGGCCTTCGCCGGACCGATCAGGTTCGGCAGGATGGTGCAGCCGCCCCAGCCGGGGACGAGGCCCAGGAAGACCTCCGGCAGCGAGAACGCCGGGACGCCCGCGCTGACCGTGCGGTAGTCGCAGTGCAGGCCGACCTCGACGCCGCCGCCCATCGCCGCGCCGTTGTAGAAGGCGAAGGTGGGGACGGGCAGCGCGGCGATCCGCTTGAAGACCTCGTGGCCGCCCTTGCCGATGGCCAGCGCGTCCGCGTGCTCCTTGAGCAGCTCGACGCCCTTGAGGTCGGCGCCGACCGCGAAGATGAACGGCTTGCCGGTGATCGCGGCGCCGACGATCTTGCCCTCGGCGGCCTCGGCCTCGACCTGGTCCAGCGCGACGGACAGCTTCAGCAGCGAGCCCGGGCCGAAGGTGGTCGGCTTGGTGTGGTCGAAGCCGTTGTCCAGGGTGATCAGGGCCAGCTTGCCGGCCTGGAACGGCAGGTCCAGGTGGCGCACGTGCGCGGTCGTGACGACCTCGCCCGGGAACAGCTCGGCGCCGTGCTGGAGCAGCTCAGTCGTGGTGCTCATGCTCACTTACCACCCTCGAAGTGCGGGTTCTCCCAGATGATGGTGCCGCCCATGCCGAAGCCGATGCACATCGTGGTGAGGCCGTAGCGGACGTCCGGGCGCTGCTCGAAGCGGCGGGCCAGCTGGTTCATCAGGCGCACGCCCGAGGAGGCCAGCGGGTGACCGAAGGCGATCGCGCCGCCGAACGGGTTGACCCGCTCGTCGTCGTCCGCGATGCCGTAGTGGTCCAGGAAGGCCAGCACCTGGACGGCGAAGGCCTCGTTGACCTCGAAGGCCTGGATGTCGTCGATGGTCAGGCCGGCCTTGGCCAGCGCCTTCTCGGTGGCCGGCACCGGGCCGATGCCCATGACCTCGGGCTCGACGCCCGCGAAGGCGAACGAGACCAGGCGCATCTTGATCGGGAGGCCGAGCTCCTCGGCGACGTCCTCGGCGGCCAGCAGCGAGGCGGTGGCACCGTCGTTCAGACCGGCCGAGTTGCCCGCGGTGATGTTGCCGTGCGGGCGGAACGGGGTCTTCAGGTTCGCCAGCGACTCCATCGTGGTGCCCGGGCGCAGCGGCTCGTCCACGGTGGCCAGGCCCCAGCCGGTCTCGCCGACCTCGGGGTTGGTGTTGCGGATGGTGATCGGCACCAGGTCCGGCTGGATGTCGCCGTTGGCGTACGCCTTGGCGGCCTTCTCCTGCGAGCGCACGGCGTAGGCGTCGCAGCGCTCCTTGGTGATGTGCGGGAACCGGTCGTGCAGGTTCTCCGCGGTCATGCCCATGAACAGGGCGGACTCGTCGACCAGCTTCTCGGAGACGAAGCGCGGGTTCGGGTCGACGCCCTCGCCCATCGGGTGGCGGCCCATGTGCTCGACGCCACCGGCCACGACCACGTCGTAGGCGCCGAAGGCGATGCCGCCCGCGGTGGTGGTGACGGCGGTCAGCGCACCGGCGCACATGCGGTCGATCGCGTAGCCGGGGACGGACTTGGGCAGGCCGGACAGCAGGGCGGCGGTGCGCCCGATGGTCAGACCCTGGTCGCCGATCTGCGTGGTGGCCGCCACGGCGACCTCGTCGATGCGCTCGACGGGCAGGTTCGGGTTACGGCGCACGAGCTCCCGGATGCACTTGACGACGAGGTCGTCGGCGCGCGTCTCGTGGTAGATGCCCTTCGGGCCGGCCTTGCCGAACGGGGTGCGGACGCCATCGACGAAGACGACGTCCCTCGCGGTACGAGGCACGGGGGCTCTCCTCCCAGGGACCAACATTTCGAGGTGGGCAGGCTGCCGCCGGCGAAGACCCGAGCGGCGCCGCTTCACCGCCATGCTACCGGTCGGTAACCACCATGCCCAGGCCTCTCGGACGGTGAACCCCGTGTGTCCCGCGCCACGTCCGACCAGCACACCGGCCCCGGACACGCCGAAGGGGGCGCCGTCGTGTGACGGCGCCCCCTTCAGTTACTCGCCCGCTCGCCTCCGGGGCGCTCCCGACCCGGTGCCGACGGTCGGCGCTCCGGCGCTCGTTCCTCGCTTGTCGCTCGCCCTCCTTGCCCGCCGGCGGGCAAGGAGGGGCCCACCCTTTCGGCACCGGCGCGCCCCTTCGGCTCGGGGCGGGCGGTCAGTCCTCGGCGGCCGCGGCCTTGGCGAACGCGGCGGCCACCACCGGCGCCACCAGATCGACCTGCCACTGCCGGGCGCCCAGCCGGCGCAGCGCCGCGGCCACGCCCTCGGCGCCCTGGTCGGCCGGCGGCTCCCAGGAGACCCGGCGGACCAGGTCCGGGGTGATCAGGTTCTCGGCCGGCAGGTTGTGCCGCTCGGCGAGCTCGGTGACGGCGCTGCGGGCGCCGGACAGCCGGGCGGCGGCCACCGGGTCCTTCTCGGCCCAGGCGCGTGGCGGCGGCGGTCCGTCGTGCGGCGCGGCGGCCGGCGGCAGCTGGTTCTCCGGGACCTCCCGGCCGCGCTGCACGGCGGCCAGCCACTGCTCCAGCTGTCGGCGGTGCACCCGCGGCCCGAACCCCTGGACGGCCTGGAGGGCCGCGATGTTCAGCGGCATGGCCAGTGCGGCGTTGACGATCGCGGCGTCCGAGAGCACCCGGCCCGGCGAGACGTCGCGCTCCTGCGCCATCCGGTCGCGGGCCAGCCACAGCTCGCGGACCACGGCCAGCTGACGGCGCCGGCGAACCTTGTGCAGCTGCGAGGTGCGGCGCCACGGGTCGGTGCGCGGCGCGGGGCGCGGCGCGGCGGCGATCGCGGCGAACTCCTCCAGCGCCCAGTCGAGCTTGCCCTGGGCGTCCAGCTCCTGTTCGAGTGCGTCCCGCAGCTCGACCAGCACCTCGACGTCCAGAGCGGCGTAGCGTAGCCACGGCTCGGGCAACGGGCGGGTGGACCAGTCGACCGCGGAGTGCTCCTTGGCCAGGCTCAGGCCGAGCACGCTCTCGGTCATCGGCCCGAGGCCGACCCGGGCGAAGCCGGCGATCCGCCCGGCCAGCTCGGTGTCGAACAGCCGCTTCGGTCTCATCCCGACCTCGGCCAGGCAGGGCAGGTCCTGGGTGGCCGCGTGCACCACCCATTCGGCGTCCGCGAGGGCGTCACCCAGGCCGCTGAGGTCGGGGCAGGCGATCGGGTCGATGAGCGCGCTGCCGGCACCGGCGCGGCGCAGCTGGATGAGGTACGCGCGCTGCCCGTAGCGGTAGCCGGAGGCCCGCTCGGCGTCGACGGCGACCGGCCCGGTGCCCGCGGCGAAGGCGGCGACGGTGGCGGCCAGCGCCTGCTCGTCCGCCACGACGGGCGGAATCCCCTCCTTCGGCTCAAGGAGCGGGACCGGGGCTGCTTCTTCTGGGATGGCTGCTACGGCGTCGGTCACCCACCAAGGGTACGACGCTCCTCGCGGCCAGGAGTGTTGTCCGACTGGTCAGACCGCTGATCGCCTGCTCGCCTCCGGGACGCTCCTGACCCGGCGCCGACGGTCGGCGCTCCCTCGCCACCAGCCCGGAACGGCCGCTGCGGCACCCGGTAGCCGCCCCAGAACGGCGGGACGGGCACGCCCTCGCCCTCGGGGTACCGGCGTTCGAGCTC
>NZ_JBEOSA010000018.1:0-126446 GCF_040302625.1 Kitasatospora sp. NPDC097643
CCCACCCCGGGGTGCGGCGGCGCTGCCGTGTCCTGGACGGCGGCCCGCGGGCACGGCCGCCGGGCCGCCAACCAGCCGGGCGAGTCGCCTCCGCCCCGGCGGAAAACCGGTCGCGGGGCGGGGCGGGCTGTGGCAGCGTGCACCGGGACCGACCGCCACCTGACCGGAGCCGCCCCGATGAGCCTGCCGCCCCGACTCGCGCCCCTGCTGGACCAGTTCGACTTCACCCGGACCCGCCTCACCGAGCGGCTGGCCGGGCCCACCGTGGACAGCGGCAACGGCACCCCGGTGGCCGTCGAGCCGATCACCGACGAGGAGTACCGGTGGGAGCCGGTGCCCGGCTGCTGGTCGGTGCGCCGGCACGCGGACGGCCCGGGCGCGCGGGCCACCCTGCTGACCGGGGCGGGTGAGTGGGGGCGGGACGCCAGCGAGTGGCCGCACCCGGAGCCGCCGCCGTTCACCACCCTGGCCTGGCGGCTGAGCCACCTCAGCGAGATGCTCACCCTGCGCGCCGACCACACCCACGGCACCCGCAGCCTGACCAGGGAGGACTACCGGGTGTGCGGGGACGCGAAGTCCGCGCTCGCCGACTTCGACGCCGCCGCGGACGCCTGGCGGGCGGCCCTGCTGGCCGCCGACGACGCCGTGCTGGACACCGTGGGCCACAGCGCCTACCCGTACGGCAGCGATCCGGAGGAGGTCTTCCTCAGCGTGGTCTGGTGGGTGAACCAGGAACTCCTGCACCACGGCGCCGAGATCGCCCTGCTGCGCGACCTCTACCGCTCCTCGCCGCGCTCCGCCTGACCGGCGCGTCAGCGGCTCACCGGGCGGGGCGGCAGGGGCAGCGGGAGGGCGGGCAGTCCGTCGATGCTGGTACCGACGTACTGCTTGCCCTCGCAGTAGGTGTTGAACTCCTCCTCGTTCTTCCGCTCGAAGTACTGCGTGTGCAGGTCCCGGTCGGCGCGGTAGTCCATCAGCGGGACGGCGAAGCCGCAGGAGTCGCTGACCCGTTCGGCCTTCACCAGCACGATCGCGCGCAGCCCGGCCCCGTCGACGGCCGGGTCGAAGCGGCCCAGCAGCTCGGCGAAGCGCGGGTCGTCGCGGAACACCGGCTCGCCCAGGCCGTGCACCCGCACCACGGTCGGCGGGCCGTCGAAGGCGCACCACATCAGCGTGATCCGGCCGTTCTCCCGCAGGTGCGCCGTGGTCTCCGCGGTGGAGCCGCCGAAGTCCAGGTAGGCGACGGTGAGTTCGTCGAACACCACCAGGGTGCCGGAGCGGCCCTTGGGCGAGACGTTGACGTGTCCGTCGGCGGAGAGCGGCGCGGTCGCGACGAAGTACACGGGCTGACGCTCGATGAACTCCCGCAGCCGGCCGTCGATTTTCTCGTACTGCTTTCCCATGGGAGCCATTGTGCCCCTCGTCTCGCCTGGTAAGAAGGCCGGATCCAGCTGCCGAGATGCCGCCGCACCCCCTCCGCGCCGTGCCGCGCGACGCCTATGCTGGATCGTGTGCATGCCACCCGCGTCCCCCCGTCACGGGAGTATGAGATGGCCCACACCGTGTCCGGCAGCATGGCGTTCGGCACCCCCGCCGCACCGCTGCGCCCGTACGTCCTCGGCTACCGCGGCTACCGGCTGACCCTGCACCAGCCGCGACGGCGCCTGGAGGTGCCGACCGACGTCGTCACGCTGGCGCTCGGCTTCGAGGGCTCGCTGCGGCTCGTCGACGCCGTCGACCCGGCACCGGCCGCCTCCTTCGGCTCGGTCGCCGCCGGGCTGCGCCGCACCGCGACCATCGCCGAACACAGCGGCGTGCTGCACGGCTTGGCCGTCTCGCTCACCCCGCAGGGCGCGTTCCGGGTGTTCGGGCCGCTGGCCGGCGACCTCGGCGGGCAGTGGGCCGAGGCCGGGGAGGTGCTGGGCCGACGGCTGCGCACGCTCTCCGCCCGGCTGGCCGACGCGCCGACCTGGCCGGCCCGGTTCGCCCTGCTGGACTCCTACTTCGCCGCGCGGCTCGCCGACGGCCCGGGCTGGGACCCGTCCGTCACCTGGGCCTGGCACCAACTGCGGCGCTCACACGGGCTGGTGCCGGTCCGAACCCTGGTGGAGGGCAGCGGCTGGAGCCGCCGCCGCCTGGAGCTGCGCTTCCGGGAGCACCTGGGGCTGGCGCCCAAGCAGGCCGCCACCATCCTGCGGCTCCAGCGCACGCTCGCCGTGCTGGCCCGCAGCAGCGGCGGGCCGGGCCCGGGTGCCGCCGCCGCGGGCCCCGACGACGAACGCCTGGACGGCGCCCGGATCGCCACCCTCTGCGGGTACTACGACCAGTCGCACCTCGACCGCGCCTTCCGCGCCATGGTGGGCTGTTCGCCGCGCGCGTTCCTGGCCTCCCGCGAGACCGCCGCCGCCCTGCCGGAGCCCACCGACCGGATCGACGGGCGGGTCACCAGCGCCGTCCTCAGCCCCGGCGGCTGAACCGGGCGGAAGCACCCGGCCCGGCTGCGCATTTGTACAAGACGCCGCCCCGCGCCGTCCGTCATCCTCGGAAACGCCCGGCCGGTACGGGGGGACCGGCCGGTCACGGGCGGCCGCACCGGGCCGGCGGATCGGTGCGGCCGAAGCCTGTCCCCATGAGGCGGGGGGCACGAGGCGGAGGCATGAGGACGGCGGGCCGCCGTGCCGTCTCCGGCACCGGGCCCGCCGCCGACCACCGGGTGGCGGTCACCGCATCATGTAGACGCCGTCCATGAACTCGATGATCTGCTGGTCCGTCAGCCGCTGGCCGTCCCGGTGGCCCATCGCCAGGTCGGCCTCGCTGATCATGCCGACCAGCTTCTCCCCGTCGATCACCGGGATCCGCCGGATCTGGTGCTGTTCCATCTTCCGGAGCACCATGTCCATGCTGTCGTCGGCGCGCACGCAGTGCAGGTGCCCGGCGAGGTCCATGGCCGTCATGGTGGACGGGTCCTTACCCTCCGCGAGACATCGCACGACGATGTCACGGTCGGTGATGATGCCCTTCAGCTTCTGGTCGTCGCCGCAGATCGGCAGCGCGCCCACGTTCTTGTCGCGCATCATCATCGCGGCCTCGGCCAACGTCTGGTGGGCGCCGATGCACTGGGCGCCGGTGTGCATGATGTCTCGGGCAGTGGTCACGGGGACTCCTTCGTCAGTGTCTCCCCCGGCGATCCCCCCACGGGTCACGTCCCGAGCGGACGGCAGCGCCGCGCACGGAGTGACCGTGCCCTCACGATAGGCAACACCGCGCCGGTCCGCGACCCATGGCGTGCGCCGGCCGCCGATACTGGACCCGTGACGACGCAAGCCACGGACGCGGTCGACGACGGTGTGGTGGACGAGGCCGTCCGGGTCCGGCCCGCGACGGCGCTGCGGCCGTACGTGGCCTGGTACGCCGGTTACCGGCAGCGCGGGATCGCCCCCGCCGTGCACCGCGGCCTGCCCTCCCCGTACCTGACCTTCATCCTCACCCTGGACGAGCCGCTGGTGATCGCCGGGCACCCCGACCCGGCGCAGTCGCCCGGCGCGTACCGGACGCTGCTCGGCGGCCTGCACACCAGCCCGGCGCTGATCACCCACGAGGGCCGGCAGTCCGGGGTGCAGATCGCCGTGCACCCGCTGGCGGCCCGGGCGCTGTTCGGGTTGCCGGCCGGGGAGCTGGCCGGGATCGACGTCCCCGCGGAGCAGGTGCTCGGGCCGTTCGGGCCGCGGCTCCAGGAGCAGCTGCGGGCCGCCCGCGACTGGTCCGAGCGGTTCGCCCTGCTGGACGGGGCGCTGCTGCGGGCCGCCCGGCCGTCCGGGGCGGTGCCGCCGGAGGTCGGCTGGGCCTGGCGGGCGCTGCGGCGCAGCGGCGGGGCCCTGCCGGTGGCGGCACTGGCCCGGGAGACCGGCTGGAGCGCCCGGCACCTCCAGGAGCGGTTCCGCCGGGAGACCGGGCTGACCCCGAAGGCGGCCGCCCGGGTGATCCGCTTCGACCGGGCCCGCCGGCTGCTGGCCGGCCCGACGCCGCCCCGGCTGGCGGAACTGGCGGCGGGCTGCGGGTACTTCGACCAGGCGCACCTGGCACGGGAGTTCCGGGCACTGGCGGGGGCCGCGCCGAGCACGTGGCTGGCGGCGGAGGGGGCGGAGTTCCGAAACGTCCAAGGCGCGGCGGGCGGGGCGGGCGCAGGGTGGGAGTCGTAAGGAACACCGGCCCGTCCCGAGGAGAACGCCGTGAACGACACGACCCCCGCCCCGCAGGTCTGGCCCAGCCTGCGCGCCACCGACGCCCGGGCCCTGATCCGCTTCCTGGTGGAGGCCTTCGGCTTCCAGGAGGTCGTCAGCTACGGCGAGGGCGCCTTCGTCGCGCACGCCGAGCTGGCCTGGCCGGAGGGCGGCGGCGTGATGCTCGGCTCGGACCGGGAGACGCCCGAGGGCGCCGAGCCGTGGCCGGGCCGCCCGGGCACCTTCACCGCGTACGTGGTCACGGCGGACCCGGACGGCGTGCACGCCCGCGCGGTGGCCGCCGGGGCGCGGATCACCACCGAGCTGATGGTGACCGACTACGGCTCGCGGGACTTCGCCGCGGCCGACCCGGAGGGCAACCGCTGGTACTTCGGCACCTACCGGGGCGCGCCCCGGCCCGCTGCCCCCGGTGGCGCCGCGGAGGGATGAGATGCCGCAGATGACGGTGGACGGGCGGACGCTGGCGCTGTCCCACCTGGACAAGGTGTACTACCCGCGCACCGGCACCCTGAAGGGCGAGGTGCTGCGCTACTACGCCGCCGTGCACACCGCCCTCCTCCCCCATCTGCGTGACCGCCCGGTCTCCTTCCTGCGCTGCCCGGACGGCGTCGAGGCCGAGGTGTTCATCGCCAAGAACCCGCCTGCCGGGACGCCCCGTTGGGTCCGCACCGTCGAGGTGCCCAGCAGCGGCGGCGAGCTGCGCCAGGTGGTGCTGGACGACGGCGCCGCGCTGCTGTGGGCGGCCAACCTGGGCTGTCTGGAGCTGCACGTGCCGCAGTGGCACGCGGCGGCGCCCGGGCTGGCGGACCGGCTGGTGCTGGACCTCGACCCGGGCGCGGGCGCGGACGTGCTGACCTGCCGGACGGTCGCCGGGCTGCTGCGCGAGCGGCTCGCGGCGGACGGCCTGGCGGCCTGGGTGAAGACCTCCGGTTCGAAGGGCCTGCACCTGCTGGTGCCGATCGAGCCGACGCCCAGCGCGCGGGTCTCCGGGTACGCCAAGGCGCTCGCCGCCGCCCTGGAGGCCGAGCACCCGGAGCTGGTGGTGCACACCATGGCCAAGGCACGGCGCACCGGCCGGGTGCTGGTCGACTGGTCGCAGAACAACGCCAAGAAGACCACCGCCGCGCCGTACACCCTGCGGGCCCGGCCGCTGCCGACCGTCTCCACCCCGCTGACCTGGGAGGAGCTGGAGCGGGCCGGCGGCGAGGAGGAGCTGGTCTTCACCCTGGCCGAGGTGCCGGGGCGGCTGTCGGCGCACGGCGACCTGTTCGCGCCGCTGCTGGACCCGGAGCGGGCCAGGCCGCTGCCGGCCGGGCCTGCGGCGCCCTCCGCGCGGGTGGACCGCGCGGCGCCCGCCCCGCGGGTGGACCGCCCGGAGGGCCCCCGCCAGGTGCTCCGCCCGCCGGTCGAGGTGATGCGCCCGGCCGCCGTCACCGCCGTCCCGCCCGCCGACGGGCTCGGCGGCGGGGGCGTGCAGTACGAGCTGAAGCTGGACGGCTTCCGGTGCGTCGCCTTCGCCCGCGGCACGCAGCCGCCCGTCCTGCAGTCCCGCACCGGCCGGGACCTCGCCCCCGAGTTCCCGCCGATCGCCGCCGCCGTCGCCCGGCTGCCGGAGGGGCTGGTGCTGGACGCCGAGCTGGTCGCCTGGCGGGGCGGCCGGTTCGCCTTCGGGGAGCTGCTGCGCACCCGGCAGGCCCGGGCCGCCGCCCCGGACGTCGCGCTCGGCCTGATCGCCTTCGACGTGCTGGCCCTCCCGGGCCGGGACGTCCGCCGGCTGCCGCTGGCCGACCGCCGTCGGCTGCTGCTCGCCGCGCTCGCGGACGTCCCGCCGCCGGTCCAGCCGGTGCTGGCGACCACCGACCGGGCGGAGGCGCTGGAGTGGATGGAGCAGCTGGCCGAGAGCGGCGTCGAGGGCCTGGTCTGCAAGGCGGCCGGTTCCCCCTACCGCCCGCGCGGCGCGGGCCGTGCCTGGGTGAAGTACCGGCGCAGCGACACCCTGGACGCCGTGGTGCGCGCGGTGACCGGCCCGGCCGCCCGGCCGCACGCGCTGGTCCTGGAGCTGGACGACGGCCGGATCCTGCTCACCACCCCCCAGTTGACCCCGGTCCAGGCCCGCGAGGTCGCCCGGGCCGTCCGCCCGCTGCTCGGAGCGCCCGCGAGCGACCCGGAGCACGGCCCGGTGCATCCGCTGACCGGTCCGCTGCGCGCCGAACTCACCCTCACCGGCCGTCCGCCGGTGGCCACCTTCGTCCGGCTGCGCGGGGACTGACGGAGAATCAGGCAATCCACCGCATACGGAGGGTCTCTGCGCGAATGCCCCGAGACGGCAGGTAGGTGATCACACCGGTCGTCAAAAGTAAAGAGTGCACCAACAATTGGCATACATTCTGATCAACTACTGGCCAGAGCATGCCAATTCGGGAGAGGTTCTGAGCCGCCCCTGTGCGCACGAACCTCTCCCCAAGGAGCTGGCATGCCCCGCCCCGGCCGGACCCGTCGGCACACCCTCCTGTCGCCCCAACGCAGTTGGGTGCGAAGGGTCGCCCTCGCCGTCCTGACGTCGATCTCCCTGCTGCTCAGCACCGAGTCGGCGATGGCCCAGGGCGCCACGCTCACCCCGCTCTCGCTGGACTCCGTGCGCACCTGGTTCCACGACCTCTGGTCGGAGCAGTCCAACCCCGACTGGGGCACCCTGCCGCAGCAGAGCGCCGGCACCGCCGAGGGCAAGGCGCACGACGCCCCGGCGGCCGAGACCAGCAACACCGGCGAGGCCGCCGGCCGTCCGGCGGGCCACAGCAAGGGCGAACTGCCCGCCTACCAGCCGCCCGTGGCGAAGGTCCCGGCCGGCCGCAGCGCGGGCGTCACCGGGTACGACCCCAAGGCCAGCAAGCGCCGCGCGGACAAGTCCACCGCGAACTCGGACTACTTCGAGAACCCGGACGGCTCGTACACCCGCGAGTTCCACCAGCACGTCGTCAACGTCAAGGACACCGCCGGGAACTGGCAGCAGCCCGACCGCACGCTGGTCAAGGGCCAGGGCGACAAGTGGCAGCAGAAGTCGGCCGGGGCGGGCGTGGAGTTCGCGGGCAACGCCAAGGACGACCACCTCGGCACGGTGACCATCGACGGCGGCACCTCCTTCGCCTTCGGCCTCCAGGGCGCCGCCGACGCCACCGCCACCGCCGAGGGCGACACCGCCACCTACCGGCAGGTCGGCCCGGACACCGACCTGCACCTGACCGCCCAGCCCGGCGGCCTCAAGGAAGCCATCGTCCTCAACTCCGCCAAGGCCGGGAACCGCTGGGTCTTCCCGCTCGAACTCCACGGCCTGACCGCCGTCCTCAACGAGGCCGGCGGCGTCGACCTGCGCGGCGCCGACGGCAAGCCCGCCGGCCTCATCCCGCCCGGCTACGCGTACGACGCCAAGGTCGACCCGCGCTCCGCCGACCGGGCCGTCACCCACGCCGTCAGGTACCAGCTGGAGACCGCGGGCGGCCGCACCTCCCTGGTCGTCACCCTGGACGAGGCCTGGCTGCGCGCCCCCGAGCGGGTCTTCCCGGTCACCGTCGACCCGTCCTTCGGCACCGGCGGCGCCACCACCTACACCGAGACCAACACGCCCGCCGGCGACCACTCCATGGAGCAGGAGATCAAGGTCGGTTCCTACGACGGCGGCACCCACAACTCCACCTCCTACCTGGCCTTCCCGACCCTCGGCCTGGACGCCTCCGGCGCCACCGTGCAGTCCGCGACGCTGCGGCTCTACATGACGTACGCCGCCAGCTGCTCCCCGCAGAGCTTCGACGCGGCCGCCGTCACCAGCGCCTGGACGCCCTCCGAGGTCGTCAGCGCCCCCGGCCCGACGTACGGCCCGTCCATCGGCAGCCTCGCGCCGACCCCGTCGACCGCCTGCAACAACGCCGCCAACGACCCCGCCAAGGGCGACTGGATCGAGCTCCCGCTCTCCCCGGCGACGCTGACCGGCTGGGCCAACGGCACCCCCGACTACGGCGTGGCGCTCTACGCGGCGACCAACGACACGCTGCACTACAAGAAGTTCGCGTCGATGTACAACCCGAGCGGCGCGCCGACCCTGAGCATCACCTACAGCGGGGCGCTCCAGCCGCAGGTGCTGATGCAGACGCCGCCGAACGGCTACGCCGCGCCGACCCTGACCCCGATGCTGTCCGCGACCGGGCAGACCGACCAGGTCAGCCGGCCGCTGACCTACCCCAAGTTCGCCTTCCAGGTCTTCACCGCCGACGGCACCAAGGTCGCCGAGTCCGGCCTGCTGGACTCCACCACCTTCTCCGCCAACTGGACAGTGCCCGCAGGCAAGTTGAGCTGGGGCCAGACCTACTACTGGACGGTCCAGTCCTTCGACGGCATCGGCTACACGCCGAACCCGGCCTGGTACGCGCTGACCACCCAGGTCCCGCAGCCGGTCGTCACCTCCAAGCTGTCCCAGAACACCGACGACCACGGCCTCAACCCGGCCGTCGGCAACTACACCACCAAGGCCACCGACGCCAGGATCTCCACCCCCGGCCCCAGCCTGGCGGTCGAACGCGACTACAACTCGCTCGACCCGCGGACCACCGGGGCCTTCGGCGCCGGCTGGTCCAGCGTGCTGGACGCCAGGGTCACCGAGCAGACCGACCCGGGCGGCACCCAGACCGGCGTGGTGGTGACCTACCCGGACGGCTCGGCGGTCGGCTTCGGCCGCAACGCCGACGACACCTTCTCCCCGCCGCAGGGCCGCTTCGCCACCCTCGCCCGCAGCACCACACCCGGCGGCTACACGCTCACCGACAAGAGCGCCACCGTCTACACCTTCGCCCAGGCCCTCGGCGGCGGCGTCTTCGGCATCACGGCGGTCACCGACGCCAACGGCCGCTCCCTCAACCTGACCTGGGCGAACGGCCAGATCAGCACGATGACCTCGGCCGCCTCCGGCCGCAGCCTCGCCGTCGCCTGGTCCACCCCCGCCGGCGCCCGCAGCCCGCACGTCGCCACCGTCACCACCGACCCGGTGACGGCCGGCGACGCCACCAGCGCCCTGGTCTGGACGTACACCTACACCGGCGACCAGCTCGGCAAGGCCTGCTCCCCGGCCGGCACCACCCAGTGCACCACCTACGGCTACACCACCGCCTCGCAGTACCGCGCGCTCTCCCTCGACCAGGACGCGGCCTCCTTCTGGCCGCTCACCGAGACCAGCGGCACCACCGCGGCCAGCGCCGTCATCGCCCAGCAGGGCAACGACAACGCCACCTACCACGGCGTGACCCTCGGCCAGCCCGGCCCGCTGGCCGGCAGCACCGCCACCGCGGCCGGCTTCGACGGCACCTCCTCGTACGTCCAGCTGCCCAAGCTCGGCCTCGGCGCCTCCTCCTCGCAGACCGTCGCCATGTGGTTCAAGGCCGACGCCGGCTCCGGCCCGGGCGTGCTGTTCTCCTACTCGGACCGGCCCATCGCCGCCACCTCCGACCGGGGCAACTTCACCCCGGCGCTGTACATCGGCAGCGACGGCAAGCTCAACGGCATCTTCTGGTACGGCGACACCCCCGCCCCGATCACCACCACCACCGCGGTGAACGACGGCAAGTGGCACCACGTCGCGCTCAGCGGCTCCTGGAACGCCCAGACCCTCTACCTCGACGGCGAGCAGGTCGGCACCCCCGCCCCCGGCTTCGGCACCCACGGCTACACCGCGGCCTTCCCCTGGACGTTCAACCAGATCTACCTCGGCACCGGCTACCTCGGCGCCAACTGGCCCGACCAGCCGCACCCCGGCCCCAACCCCAGCACCGTCTACGCCACCTACTTCAAGGGCTCGATCGCCCAGGCCGGCTGGTACAACAAGCCGCTGAGCAAGGGCGAGGTCGGCGCGCTCGTGCAGGCCGGCACCACCCCGGCGAACCTGCTCAGCTCGGTGCTGCGCCCGTCCGGCAAGACCTTCGCCTCGGTCGGCTACGACTCCGCCACCGCCGGCGTCACCAAGCTGGTCGACGAGAACGGCGGCAGCTGGACCCCGGCCGCGCCGACCGTCACCGGCACCAGCCAGGTCTACCGCTCCGCCGTCATGGGCTCGGCCCCCGCCGGCTACTACCGGCTCACCGAGGCCGCGGGCGCGGCCGGCGCCGTCAACCAGGTCAACTCGGGCAACGCCACCTACAACAACACCACACTCGGCGCCGACGGCCCCTTCGCCGACGTCAAGGCCGCCGGCTTCGACGGCACCTCCTCCTACCTGCGGCTGCCGTCCAACCTCCAGGTGTCGACCGGCAACGACTCGGTCGAGCTCTGGTTCAGCATGAACGCCGGCTCCACCGCCGGCGGCGTGCTGTTCGACTACGCCGGCTCCCCGCTCACCGGCGGCAACCCGCGCGGCAACAACTGGGTGCCCGCGCTGTACGTGGGCACCGACGGCAAGCTGCACGGCAAGTTCTGGGACCAGTACGGCAGCAACTGGCAGCTCGTCACCCCGGGCACCGTCAACGACGGCAAGTGGCACCACGCCGTGCTCGCCGCCAACAGCGGCAGCCAGACCCTCTACCTGGACGGCGCGCAGGTCGGCGTCACCAACGGCACCCGGGCGACCGCGCTCTCCGACTACGTCTACGTCGGCGCCGGCGAGTCCTACGGCTGGCCCGCCGGCCCCACCAACGAACTCGGCTACTTCCCCGGGAAGATCGCCGAATTCGCCTACTACCGGACCCAGTTGAGCGCCGCCCAGGTCGGCGCGCACTGGGCGGCCGGGAGCCGGTCCGGCGGCCTCGCGCCGGTGCAGACCGTCGCGGTCACCGACCCGCGCGGCGGCACCGTCAAGTACGAGCACGACCTGCGCAACGGCAACCGGATGATCGCGCAGACCACCGCGCTCGGCGCCCGCACCACCTACGGCTACGACACCTCGGGCTTCCTGCTCACCGAGACCGACCCCAACGGCAACGTGACCACCACCGGCCACGACGCCCGCGGCAACGTGGTCACCAGGACCAGCTGCCAGGACCAGGCCGGGCAGAAGTGCTCGACCACCTACTCCTCCTTCCTGCCCGACGCCACCACCACGCAGCTCAAGCCGAGCCCGCTGAACGACCTGGTCTCCACGGTGCGCGACGGCCGCTCGGCCGACGCCGGCGACACCAGCTACCAGACCTCGTACGCCTACGACGCCGCGGGCAACCAGACCGGCGTCACCACCCCGCCGGTGGCCGGCTTCCCGAACGGCCGCACCACCACCATCGCCTACACCGACGGGACCACCGTCGCCGCCGCCGACTCCGGCTTCGCGCCCAAGGGCCTGCCGTACCGGACCACCTCGCCCGGCGGCGCCGTCACCTCGGTCAGCTACTTCCGCAACGGCGACATCGCCTCGGTGACCGCGCCCAGCGGCCTGGTCACCCGGTTCGGCTACGACAACCTCGGCCAGATCCGCACCAAGACCGTGGTGTCGGACAGCTACCCGGCCGGCCTGACCACCGGCTACACCTACAACAAGGCCGGTCAGCAGGACAGCCGCACCGACCCGCCCACCACCAACCGGGTCACCGGCGCGGTGCACCAGGCCAGGACCACCAGCGTCTTCGACGCCGACGGCAACGTGCTCTCCCAGGCCGTCGCCGACCTCACCGGCGGCGACACCACCCGCACCGTCAGCAACACCTACACCGCGTACAACCAGCTGGAGACCAGCACCAACGCGGCCGGCGGCATCACCCGCAACACCTACGACGCGAGCGGCGCCCGGACCAGCGAGACCTCCCCCGGCGGCGTCACCACCGCCACCGACTACGACGCGCTCGGCCGGCTGCTCACCCAGACCCTCAAGGGCTACACCGGGGACCCGGTCAACCCCTCGCCCGCGAAGGACCTGGTGCAGTCCTCCCGCGCCTACGACCCGGCCGGGCGGCTCGCCTCGCTCACCGACGTCAACGGCAACGTCACCAAGTACACCTACACCGACAACGGGCTGACCGCGACCGTCACCCGCACCGACCCGACCGGCGCCCAGTCCTACGTGCTGCAGTCCAACGTCTACGACGCCGCGGGCAACGTGGTCGAGCAGCGCACCAACAACGGCGCCACCGTCACCCGCAACGTCTACGACGCCGCGAGCCGGACCACCGCGTCCACCGTCGACCCGGCCGGCGTCAACCGGACCACCACGCTGAGCTACACGCCCGACGACCACGTCGCCACCCAGCGGCTCAGCGACCCAACCGGCGCGACCCACACCACCACCAGCACCTACGACGCGACCGGCCAGCAGACCAGCCGCTCGGTGCAGTTCGACAGCGCCGGCAACCCGGTCGGCTGGTGGGTGCTGGACCAGGCCGCGGGCAGCACCGTCCCCGACGCCTCGGGCACCGGCAACAACGCGACCACCGCGGGCGCCGTCTCCTGGCCCGGCGGCGCGGCCGGCTTCGACGGCACCGGCGGGACGATCTCCACCAGCGGGCCGGTGCTCAACACCGCCTCCTCGTTCACCGTCTCCACCTGGGTGAACCTGGCGGACACCTCCACCTGGCACGCCGCCGTGATGCAGGGCGGCACCAACCAGCTCTCCATGCTGCTCGGCTTCGACCGGTTCAGCGGCTGGGCCTTCACCGTCTCCGGCAAGGACTCCGCCAACACCGGTTACACCCAGGCCTCCTCCGGGATCAACGCGGTCAAGGCCAACACCTGGACCCACCTGATCGGCGTCTACGACTCCGCCACCGGCGCGATCAAGCTGTACGTCAACGGCGTGCTGGCCGGCTCCGGCACCAACCCCTCGCCGTGGAGCGGCGGCGGCGCCCTGGTGATCGGCGCCACCAAGGCCGCCACCGGGACGGCCCGCGACCTGATGAACGGACAGGTCTCCAACGTCCAGGCCTACCAGCGGGCGCTGGGCGACGCCGACGCCTCGGCGCTGTTCACCGCCGGACGCGGCGGCGGCACCACCGCCGCACCCCGACCGGCGGCCGCCGCCTGGAAGCTCGACCAGACCGGCGGGCTCGCCGTCCCCGACAGCACCGGCAACGGCTACCCCGGCACCGTCCCCAACACCGTGCGCTGGACCGGCGACGCCGCCGCCTTCGACAACAACGGCGCGCAGATCGTCAGCAGCGGGCCGGTGCTGAACACCTCGACCTCGTTCACGGCCTCGGCCTGGGTGAACCTCGCGGACACCTCGACCTGGCACGCCGCCGTCATGCAGGGCGGCACCAACCAGCTCTCCATGCTGCTCGGCTACGACCGGAACAACGGCTGGGCCTTCACCGTCGCGGGCGTCGACAACGTCAACACCGGCTACACCCAGGCCTCTTCGGGACAGGGCGCGGTCCGGGCCAACACCTGGACCCACCTGGTGGGCGTCTACGACTCCGCCAGCGGCGCGATCAAGCTGTACGTCAACGGCACGCCGGCCGGCACCGCCACCAACCCGACCCCGTGGACCGGCAACGGCAGCCTGGTCATCGGCGCCACCCAGGCGGCCACCGGCAATGCCCGCGACCTGATGAACGGACAGGTCTCCAACGTCCAGCTGTACCAGCGGGCGCTGACCGATGCCGACGCCGGCAGCCTCTACTCCGCCGGGCGCACCAGTGCCACCCTGCTGAGCCAGCCGGCCGCCGCCTGGAAGCTCGACCAGACCAACGGCCCGGCCGTCCCCGACACCTCCGGCGCCGGGCGCACGGCGACCGCGCTCAAGGCCGTCGGCTGGGGCGACAACGCGGCCTCCTTCGACGGCACCGGCGGCACGGTCAAGGCCGCCTCCGTCCTCAACACCACGGCCTCGTACACCGTTTCGGCCTGGGCCAAGGTCACCGACTTCTCCACCTACCGCAGCGTGGTCACCCAGAACGGCTCGCAGACCGCCGCGTTCGTCCTGCAGTACTCGCCGGCGGTCGGCTGGGCCTTCCACACCACCTCCGCGGACACCGGCAGCCCGGTCTGGCTCACCGCCTCCTCCGGCACCGGCGCACCCAAGCTCAACACCTGGACCCACCTGGTCGGCGTGTTCGACGCCCCGACCGGCGCCATGCGGCTCTACGTCGACGGCACGCTCGCCGGCACCGCGACCAACACCACCGCGTGGAACGGCACCGCCGGCACCGCCATCGGCGCCACCGTGCCGACCGGCGCCGGGCCCCGGGACCTCATGCAGGGCCAGGTCGCCAACGTCCAGCTCTACCGCTGGGCCCTCCAGGACGCCGACGTCACCACCCTCAGCACGGCGGGCCGCGGCGGCGGCACCATCGCCTCCGGCGCCGCCCAGCAGGCCACCGTCAGCTGGAAGCTCGACCAGCGCGGCCTGCCGGTCGAGATGACCGACGCCAACGGCAACAAGACCAGCTACGTCAACGACGAGGCCGGTCACCAGGTGCTCACCAGCGCCCCCACCGTCAACGTCGAGACCGGCGGCGGCACCCCCGTCGCCATGCACCCCACCACCACCGTCGGCTACGACACCTTCGGCAGCGCCACCGAGTCGCAGGACCCGAACGGCAACATCGTCACCACCTCCTACGACGCGGGGAGCCGCCCGGTCAGCGCCACCCTGCCCGGCTACGTCAAGCCGGACGGCAGCGGCACCATCAGCGGGGCCAAGTCGCTGCGGGAGTACGACCCGGACGGCCACACCACCAAGACCACCGACCCGCTCGGCCGGACCAGCACCAGCGTCTACACCCAGCTCGGCGACCTCGCCCAGACCACCGACCCCAAGGGCGGCACCACCCGCACCGTCCGGGACGCGGCCGGCCAGGTCCTCACTGGCATCAGCCGCGGCGGCGCCGAGACCCGGGCCACCTACGACTGGCTCGGCCGGCGCGTCACCGCCACCGTGCTGGAGCGCTACCCCAGCCCGGTCACCGCGACCACCAGCTACTCCTACGCCCCGTCCGCGACCAACCCCGGCGGCGCCTTCCTCGCCTCGGTCACCAGCCCCGGCGGGATCACCACCTCCACCGGCTACAACCAGGTCGGCGAGGCGGTCTCCAGCACCGACGGCGCCGGCAACGTCAGCCAGGTCCAGTACGACGTCCTCGGGCGGGCCGCCGCCACCCGGGCGCCCGACGGCACCTGGACCAAGGTGACGTACGACCAGCTCGGCAACGCCGTCAAGCTCCGCAAGCTCGACCTGGACGGCACCACCGCCCTCGCCACCAGCACCGCGACGTACGACGCGATGGGCCGGATGCTGTCCGCCACCAACCCCAACGGGCGCACCGAGAAGTACGCCTACGACGCCACCGGCTCGCTCGTCAGCCAGACCGAGCCGGTCACCGACACCACCTCCATCACCACCACCTTCGGCTACGACGCGGCCGGCCACCGCACCCGTTTCACCGACGGGCGCAACCACAACTGGATCTACGGCTACAACAGCTGGAACCTGCCGGAGAGCACCGTCGAACCGGCCGTGTCCACCGCGGCGTACACCTACACCACCGACGCCGACCGCACCACCAAGACCGTCTACGACGCGGCCGCCCGTCCGACCCTCACGCTCCTGCCCGGCGGGGTCCGCCAGCAGGTCGGCTACGACGACCTCAACCGGATCACCTCGCAGAGCGGCAGCGGCGCCGAGGCCGACACCGCCGCCCGCACCTTCGACTACGACGCCGACGGCCGGATGACCAGCGCGTCCACCGCCGCCGTCGGCACCACCGTCGCGGCCACCGCCGAGACCTTCGGCTACAACGACCGCGGCGCCCTGCTCTCCGCCACCGGCAGCGGCGGGTCCAGCAGCTTCACGTACAACAGCGACGGGCTGATGACCTCCCGCACCGACGCGGCCGGCACCGCCACCTACGGCTACGACACCGCCGGCCGGCTCAAGTCCCTCGCCGACCCGCTCAGCGGCACCACCCTCGGCATCGGCTACAACGCGCTCAACCTGCCCAGCACCGTCACCCACGGCACCGGCGGCAACGTCCGCACCTTCGGCTACGACAAGCTGCACCGGCTCACCAGCGACACCCTCGCCCAGCCCGGCGGCACCACCATCGCCTCGATCGGCTACGGCTACGACCCGGTCGGCAACCTGACCTCCAAGACCACCCAGGGCTTCGCCGGTCCGACGAACAACACCTACACCTACGACTACGCCAACCGGCTGACCTCCTGGAACGACGGCACCACGACGAAGGCGTACGAGTACGACGCCTCCGGCAACCGCACCCGGATCGGCTCCGCCGTCTTCACCTACGACGAGCGCAACCAGCTCACCGGTGACGGCATGAAGCGGTACACCTACACCGCACGCGGCACGCTCACCAACATCAAGGAGTGGATCGGCACCACCACCCACGGCTCGGACGCCTTCGGCCAGCAGGTGGTGCAGAACCGCCAGCGGTACACCATGGACGCCGTCGGGCGCGTGATCACCGACCAGTCCGGCACCGCCGGGGCCCGGACCTTCACCTACTCCGGCATGGGCAACCTGGTCGCCTCGGACGGCTCCAACACCTACAGCCGCGGCGTCGCCGGTGAGCTGATCGGCATCGGGACCGCCGGCTCGGCCTCCCCCGGGGTGCTCGCCTTCACCGACCAGCACACCGACGTGGTCGGCAACTTCACCGCCACCGGGACGGCGCTCACCGCCTCCACCGCCTACGACCCCTTCGGCGGGTCCGCCGCGACCAGCGGCGCGGCGGCCGGTCAGCTCGGCTACCAGTCCGGCTGGACCGAACAGTCCACCGGCCGGGTCAACATGGCCGCCCGCTGGTACAACCCCGGCACCGGCCAGTTCATGAACAAGGACACCTGGTCACTCAGCCCCACTCCCGACTCGGCCGCCGCCAACCCCTTCGCCTACGCCAACGACAACCCCTTCAGCGGCACCGACCCGAGCGGGCACGGGCTCTGGGACAGCATCAAGAGCGTCGCCAAGAAGGCGGTCAACACCGTCAGCCACGCGGTGAGTTCGGCCTGGAACACGGTGAGCAGCGCGGTCAGCTCCGGCTGGCACACCGTCACCGAGACGTACCACGCCGCCACCAGCTGGGTCGCCGACCGGGCCCGGGACGTCTCCAACTTCGTCGTCAACACGTACCACAGCGCGGTCAAGGCCGCCGCGCGCGAGTTCGACCGGGTCTACCGGGCGGCGCAGCAGGAGATCCACCGGATGCAGGACAACCTGGCGCGCCTCAAGCGCCAGGCCGCCGCCTACGTCAGCGAGGCCCGGCAGCAGGTCGTCCACGCCTACCACGCCACCGAACAGTTCGTCGCCACCGCGCGGGACGTCGCGGTGGAAACCGCCCAGGGCGTCGGGAAGTACGTCAAGGACCACGCCGCCACCATCGCGTCCTTCGCGGTGTCGGCCGCGGTCTTCATGGGCTGCGAAGCCGTGGTGACCGTCGCCACCGGCGGCACCCTGTCCGTCCCCGGCGCGATGGCCTGCGGCGCCCTCGCCGGCGCCGCCTCCGGCCTGGTCGACCAGGGCGCCAAGTGCCTCGGCGGCCAGCAGGGTGCCTGCTCCGTCGGCAACTTCGCCCAGGCCGCCGGTCTCGGCGCGCTCGGCGGGGCCGTGGGCGGCGGCATCGGCGGCGCCCTCGGCGGCAAGATCGCCCAGTCCGTCGTCGGCAAGCTGCTCCCCCGGGCGGTCTCCACCGTCCTGGAGGAGGCCGCGATCGGCGGCATCTCAGGAGCCGCCACCGGTGCGCTCAACTACGGCGTCACCTGCGGCTCCTCGCAGACCGGCTGCAGCTGGTCCGGCGCCGGGAACGCCGCCGTCAGCGGAGCCGTCGACGGCGCCGTCGGCGGCGCGGCCGGCGGAGCCCTCGGCGCGGGTGCCCGGGCCGCCAAGGACCGCTTCGGCCCCGGCACCGGCAAGCACCGCGAGGGCGGCGGGGGCAGCTGCGAGACGCACAGCTTCACCGGCGACACCCCGGTGCTGATGGCCGACGGCGCCGCCAAGCCCATCTCCGAGATCAAGGAGGGCGACGAGGTCACCAACTCCGTGCCCGGCGGCAGCGGGACGGAGAAGCACAAGGTCGACAAGGTCATCGTCACCACCACCGACCACGACTACGTCGACGTCACCGTCACCCCCGACGAGCAGAGCGCCTCCGGCCGGCCGCTCGGTGGCCTGAAGCGCATCGCCCTCGGCCTCGCCGCCACCGTCGCCGCCTTCACCGCCCTCTCGGCCACCCCGGCCCTCACCCCCGAGGCCTCGGCGACGCCGGCCACCACCTCGGCCACCTCGGCCACCGCCGAGTCCACCCTCACCACCACCGACAACCACCCCTTCTACGACCTCACCCAGCACGCCTTCGTCCCCGCCAAGGACCTCCACGCCGGCGACCAGCTCCAGACCCCCACCGGCACCGCCACCGTCCGCACCACCCGTCACTACCAGTCCACCGCCACCACCTACGACCTCACGATCAACGGCCTCCACACGTACTACGTGGTGGCCGGCACCACCCCGGTCCTGGTCCACAACTGCGACGACCCGACCCACGCCCCCATCTGCGACTGCCACAACACCCGAGAGATCACCGGACCGTCCCCGAAGGCCGGCGACACCGTGGTACTGGGTGTGGCGGGCCCGGGCGAGAGGCTCGCCCAGGACCTGGGCGGGATGACCTTCAACGGTGACCGCTACAAGTACTTCCACAAAACCGCGCAGCCGCAGTGGGTCCGCGAGGTCAACGCCTCGGTCGGCAATCCGGACATCAACCTCGCCATCGACCTGGGCGGCCTCCACCCCGGATCGGATCCGACCGCGATCTTCGACCTCGCCGCCAAGAACGGGCGCCAGAACGGCTGGGAGAACGGGCGCGGCACGGAGTGGGAGATGTGGCGGGTCTACTACCACGTCTTCATCGACGAGGGGCGGCCCTGGACGAGCATTCAGTGGTACCTGAACGGTGCCGATGTCACCGCCCAGATGCACGCCCACAACCCCTGACCCGTTCCCCTAGGCTGGGGCCGTCCCCGACGGTCCGACCATTCAGTCCGAACCTTCGACCGACGATGCACGTGGAGAGATCACCGATGGACGGCTCCTTCGAGGCCGACCGGCGAGAGATCGCCGAACGCGGCTCGCTGGCCGCGGCATTGAACGCGGAACTGGACCAGGAGCAGCCGGTCCGCTTCACCGGGCCCCCGGCCCCGCGGGCGGAGTTCAGCGCCCTCATCGGCGACGACCGGTCGACGGCCAACGTCGACCTGGCCGTCGACCGCTACGTCGTGCGGTTCAACCGGCAAGGCCTGGAATGGGCCGCCGGCTCGACCGCCGACCGGCGCTCGGTCGTGGCGGCGACCACGGCATGGCTCTCCGGTGCGGGGCTGGAACAGCTGGCCCGGGAATGGCCGTTCGTGGAGTTCTCGGAGCTCCAGCTCGCCTACGAGCGCGGCGACGCCCTGGAGACGCAGTGGCGCATCGTCCGTCGCGACGCCTCGCCGCTCCTCCGGGAGGTCGTCGAACTCGCCTGGGCGGCGCCGACGGTGCGTCGGTTCTTCCCGCTGTCGGGGCACAACCTCCTGTTCACCGCGGGAGAGCACAGCTCGGCCGTGCTGGCGTCGGTCATGTTCGTGGGGCCCGGGACGTACCGTCTCTACGCCGGACGGCGGGAACCCGAGGTCGAGGCGGCAGCCGCCCAGGTGATCGCACGACTCGCGGAGCTGCTGGAGACGAAGGAGCCGGAGCCTTGCCCGTCGCAGGACGCATGACACCGCGCAGGATCGGCGCGCTCGCCGGTGCCGTCGCCCTGGTCGGGGCCCTCGGCCTGGCCCTCTGGCTGACGCCGGACGACGGCCCGGAGCCCCAGCCCGTACGCGCCCGGCAGTACGCGGCGACGCAGGCCTGCCTGCTGACGGACCAGCAGGGGGTCGCCGCGCCCGGGGCCGCCGACGTGTGGGGCGCCATGCAGGACAGCTCGGCGGCCACCTCGGCGAAGGTGTCGAGCCTGCCGGTCATCGGCGAACAGTCGGTCGGCAACGCCGTCCCGTACGCCAACACCCTGGTCGCCCGCAAGTGCGACGTCCTGCTCGCCACCGGCACCGTCGAAGTCCAGGCCCTCACCCGGATCGCCCCCGCCAACCCGAACCTGCGCTTCCTCCTCGTCGGCGAAGCCCCGGCGGCCGGAAACGTCACGGTGATCCCACCGGGCCCGCAGGCCCGGACGAAGGTCGGCGAGGCCCTGACGGCCGCGCTCACCTCCGGGAAGCAGTGAGGGCGATCCCGACGCCCTGTCCGGGCGGAGCCCAACCCGCTTCTCCCGCTGGGCAATTCATGGGCAAAGCCCGGTAAAGGCTGCGAACGGCACCTTGAGCGGCCCGAAGACCCGTCAGTAATCTCATGGCCACACCGCGCGACGAGGAACAGCCGCGGTGTGGCCCTTGACGTGGCATCAGCTGTCATGCCACTGACATCCCGTGCTGCCCCAGGGGTCGTCCCCCACCTCCCGTACAGCGCGAGCACCGAGCCGGTCCACGGCCACCCGCCGGGCCCGGCCCGCACATGCCGAGATCCGTCAGCACGGGCCCGCGCCCGTACCGGCGTTCATCCCCCTGCCGGCACCGGCCGCGCCCTCACCCCACGGAGGGTCGATCCTTGCGCTTCCACTCCCCCGGCAGGCCGCGCCTGCCCAGAGTCCGCAAGCTCCTCGCCACCCTGCCCGCCCTCGCCATGGCCGCCACCGGCCTGCTCGCGGGCACCGCCCCCACCGCCACCGCGGCCGACACCGCGCCGCACTCCCCCACCACCAAGCGGCTGTGCGCCGCCCCCAGCCACCCCGGCGAGATGGCCTGCCTCGCGCTGGCCCGCACCGACCTCGCCCAACAGCCCACCCTGGCACCGGGCATCCTGCCCTCCGGCTACGGCCCCAGCGACCTGGCCGCCGCCTACAACCTCCCCACCACGGCCGGCACCGGCGCCACCGTCGCCATCGTCGACGCCAACGACGACCCCAAGGCCGAAGCCGACCTCGCCGCCTACCGCTCCCAGTACGGGCTCCCCGCCTGCACCACCGCCAACGGCTGCTTCAAGAAGGTCGACCAGCGCGGCGGCACCAACTACCCCACCGCGGACAGCGGTTGGGCCGGCGAGATCTCGCTCGACGTCGACATGGTCAGCGCGGTCTGCCCCAACTGCCACATCCTGCTCGTCGAGGCCGACAGCGCGACCATGGACAACCTGGGCGCCGCCGTCAACACCGCCGTCTCGATGGGCGCCAAGTACGTCTCCAACAGCTACGGCGGCCCCGAGGACTCCACCGACCCCAGCTCGGACGCCAGCTACTTCAACCACCCCGGCGTCGCCATCACCGTCTCCTCCGGTGACTCCGGCTACGGCGTCGAGTACCCGGCCGCCTCGCAGTACGTCACCGCGGTCGGCGGCACCAGCCTCAACCGCGCCTCCACCACCCGTGGTTGGAGTGAGAAGGTGTGGGGCACCAGCTCCGGCGGCAACGGCGCCGGCTCCGGCTGCTCCGCCTACGACCCCAAGCCGGGCTGGCAGCACGACAGCGGCTGCGCCAAGCGCACCGTCGCCGACGTCTCCGCCGTCGCCGACCCGGCCACCGGCGTCGCCGTCTACCAGACCTACGGCGGCTCCGGCTGGAACGTCTACGGCGGCACCAGCGCCTCCGCCCCGATCATCGCCGCCGTCTACGCCCTCGCCGGCACCCCGGCCGCCGGCACCGCCCCGGCCTCCTACCCCTACGCCCACACCTCCGCCCTCTACGACGTGACCAGCGGCGCCAACGGCAGCTGCTCGCCCTCCTACCTCTGCACCGCCGCCACCGGCTACGACGGCCCGACCGGCCTCGGCACCCCCAACGGCACCGCCGCCTTCACCTCCGGCAGCACCGGCGGCAACACCGTCACCGTCACCAACCCGGGCAGCCAGACCACCGCCCAGGGCACCGCGGTCAGCCTCCAGATCCGCGCCACCGACTCGGCCTCCGGCCAGACCCTCAGCTACGCCGCCAGCGGCCTGCCCGCCGGCCTGTCCATCAACGCCGGCACCGGTCTGATCACCGGCACCGCGAGCACCGCCGGCAGCTCCACCACGACCGTCACCGCCACCGACACCACCGGCGCCTCGGGCTCCACCACCTTCAGCTGGACCGTCACCGGCGCCGGCGGCAGCTGCACCGGCCTCAACCTGCTCGGCAACCCCGGCTTCGAAACCGGCAGCGCCAGCCCGTGGACGGCCACCGCCGGCGTCATCGACAGCTCCAGCAGCGAACCCGCCCACGGCGGCAGCTGGAAGGCCTGGCTCGACGGCTACGGCTCCACCCACACCGACACCCTCGCCCAGACGGTCACCATCCCGGCCGGCTGCCGCGCCACCCTCGGCTTCTACCTGCACATCGACACCAGCGAGACCACCACCTCCACCGCCTACGACAAGCTGACCGTCCAGGCCGGCAGCACCACCCTGGCCACCTTCAGCAACCTCAACGCCGCCGGCGGTTACACCCTGCGCACCTACGACCTGACCGCCTTCGCCGGCCAGACCGTCACCGTCAAGTTCACCGGCACCGAGGACTCCTCCCTCCAGACCAGCTTCGTCCTCGACGACACCACCCTCACCGCCTCCTGACCCTGCCCCCGGGAGGGGCCGCGGCGTGTGCGCGCCGCGGCCCCTCCGCCTTCGTCCAGATCCCCCGGCACCGGCGGGCGGCTCACTTCCGTCGCTTCGCCGCGTGGGAGAACTCGGTCACGAAGGTGTCGTTGAAGACCGGCAGGTCGGCGGGTTTGCGGCTGGTGATCAGCGGCCCGGGGCCGTCGCGGCAGACGTGCACCTCCGCGTCCACCCAATGGGCGCCGGCATTGAGCAGGTCGGTGCGCAGGCTGGGCCAGGAAGTCAGGGTGCGGCCCCGGACGGCGTCGGCCTCGATCAGGGTCCAGGCGGCGTGGCAGATCGCGGCGACCGGGCGGCCGGAGGTGCAGCAGGCCCGGACGAAGGCCACCGCGGCCTCGTTCATCCGCAGGTGGTCGGGGTTGGCGACGCCGCCGGGCAGGACCAGCCCGACGAAGGCGGCCGGGTCGGCCTCGGCGACCAGGCCGTCCACGGCGAAGGTGTCGGCGAAGGCGCGGCGCCGGACGGCCTGGACGCGGCCGGTGGCGGTGGAGAGCAGCCGCGGGGTGCCACCGGACTCGGCCACCGCCTGCCACGGCGAGGTCAGTTCGGCCTGCTCGACCCCGTACGGCGCGACCAGGAAGGCGACGCTCCCGCCGGTGAGCGTGGTGGACGGCCAGCCCATGCCCGGCTCACCGGCTCGGCACCGCCCAGTGGGCGGTCAGGTCGACGGCGGGCGGCGGGGCGGAGCTGAGCCGGGCACGCGGGCAGTCGAGGTGGACGGCCAGTTCGAGGTGGTCGATCCGGGCGACCAGGGCGACCGGGACGAGCACCCGGGTGCCCGGCACCCAGGGCTCGGCGTCGACCAGCAGGTGGTCACCGGTGTCCTGTTCGACCCGGCCGAGCGGGCCGTCGACGGCCTGCACCTCGTAGCCGACGAGGCTCAGGTCGGCGGCGTGGTGGGGGCCCGGGCGGTACTCCCACAGGTCGGTGGACATCACGCCTCCGGTTGGTCCCAGGGACGGCGCTCACGGCGGTCACGGCGTTCGCGGCGCTCGTCCGGCTCGGCGGGGGGCGCGGCACCGGGCTCGCCCCGGTCCCGGCGCGCCGTGCGGCGGCGCAGCAGCACCGTCGCGGCGGCGGCGGCCGCCACCGAGGCCGCCCACACCACGCCGAGGGCGGTCAGGACCGCGGTGGTGGGGGTGCGCACCCCGATGCTGATGCAGATCACCGACATCACCAGGGCGGTCAGCAGCACCCCGGCGGACATCCGGCGGCCGGCGGCGTGCAGCACGCCACGGACCCGGCTGGGCGGCTTGGCGCCCATCGTGCTCAGTTTCCGGTCGAGTCGAGTGTCCTGGCGCAGATCGGACTCGATCTCCTCGAGGAGCCGCCGCTCCCATCCGCTCAACGCGGGTCCGTCCATCTCGGTCACCTCCGACACACTGCGGTGACGTGCTCGCACCCGGGCGGTTGCCCGGTTCGGGGCGGCGTTAACCGCTCCGGGGACCGCCTGTTCCCGCGCCCACGGGGCCGAAGGCCCGGGGACGGGCGAGCAGGCTGTCGTCCAGGACGCGCAGCAGGGCGGCGGCGTCGCGGTGGACCTCGACCGCGCCCGCCGCCCGCAGCTCCGGGCCGGTGTCCGCGCCGGCCTCCAGGGCGACGCAGGGCACCCCGGCCCGCAGCGCCGCCACCACCTCCCGCACGCTCCCGGCCACGGCCACGGCGTGCGAAGCGGGGCCGTCCACCAGGTCGAGGGCGGCCCGGACGGGGTCGTGGCCGGGGGCGGTGACGGTCAGCGCGGGCGCCCCGTCGGGCCCGGGCCCGGTCAGCACGACCGTCCAGCCCCGCGCGGCGCACTCGCGCAGCAGTTCCACGGCCCCGGGCAGCCCGGGCCGCCAATCGGTGCCGAAGAGCGCCGCCGAGACCACCGTCATCGCTTTCCGCCTCCATCCCGAGGCCACGCACCGTACGCGCCCTTCCAGACTAGGCCGCTCCCCCTCCCCGCGCCCCACCTGCGGCCCGTTCCCTTTCCGCCCGGCGGTGCGCCGGCCCGTGCACAGCAGGTGGTCGATGACGGAGAGGTCAGTCCAGGTCCGGGTCGGTGGCGAGGCGGGCGTGGATGTGCTCGTCGAAGTAGTGGCCGTCGGCGTGGCGGTAGGAGGCGCGCAGGGTGCCCTCGTAGGGGAAGCCGGCGCGGTCGGCGACGCGGCAGGAGGCCTCGTTGCCGATGGCGTGGCAGAGCTCGATGCGGCGGGCGGCCGCGGTGGCGATGCCCCAGCGGGTGACGGCGGCGGTGGCGCGGGTGGCGAGGCCGCGGCCGCGGTGGGCGGGCATCAGCCAGTAGCCGACCATGGCGAGACCGTCGGGGCGGTCGGTCCAGCGCAGGGCGCTGGTGCCGCACAGGCTGCCGTCGTGGGCGTCGGTGATGGCGAAGGCGGCGGAGCGGCCGTCGGCCCAGGAGGCGTCGCAGCGGTCGAGGAAGGCCTCGGCGCCGGCCGGGTCGGCGGTGCGCATCCTGTTCCAGCGGTTGATCTCCGGGTCGGCGGCCGCCGCCATCAGGGCGTCGACGGTGCCGCCGGCCAGCGTGAGGGCGCGGCCCCAGGGGCGGAGCTGGATGTCGCCCAGGTCGATCACGGTGGGGCGGAAGGTGTGCGGGTCGGCGGTGGCGTTGGCGGTTCCGGTGCCGGCGCTGGTGGTGTCTGCGGTGCTCATCCGGCCTTCCTACCCCGGGCCCGGCCGCGGCCGCCAGTGAATTTCGGCGGCGTGCGGCGGGGTGCCCGCCGCACGCCGTCCGGGAGGGGTCAGATCCGGGCCAGGTAGCCGTTGTCGACCAGCCAGAGCACGTTGAGCTTGTCCGGGCCGCCGGGCAGCAGGGTCGCGTCCAGCTGGTACTGGAGGCCCCAGCCGGGCTGGGCGAACCACGGGGCGATCGGGCCGGCGTGCACGGTGAACGGCTTGACGACCTTGTAGTCGTGGTAGTTGCAGCCGGCCGGCGGGTTGCCGTCGAGGCTCTGCGGCGGGATGGCCCGGTTGGCGTAGGGCAGGCCCTCAGGGGCGAGGAAGGAGCCGTACTCGCTGCCGTAGCGGTCGATGTTCTGGTTCGGGTAGAGGGTGAGGTCGAACTCGATCGGGGTGCCGTCGGGCAGGGTGACGTAGCCGTTGGCGGGCGGGTAGATCCAGCCGCCGGAGCCGTTGTTGGCGGCCGGGTCGTAGTAGGTGGCGAGGAACTTCTGCTCGCTCTCGCCGCCGGTGCGCTGGTAGCCGAGGAGCTGGTGGCCGACCCGCCCGGTGGTGGGCAGGTCGGCGGGGCCGAGCCGCTTGTCGCCGTGGTAGAACTCGGCGGAGCACTCGTCGGACGGCGTGGCGGTCCGGGTGGCCGTGCCGGTGGTCGTGCCGGTGGCGGCGCTGGAGTTGTCGGCCGCGGCGGCGGGGATGCTCGGGGCGATCAGGGCGGCGGCCGCGGCGAGCGGTGCGACGAGCAGGCGAAGGCGAAGGCGCACGGTGTCTCCGTCGTGAGGGCGTGAGGGGTCGATCGGGTCGCACACGGCAGGGCGGGTGTCGCTCACCCTCCGTGTCCGGTCCGGCACCAGGCAAGCGGATCCGCTGATCATTCGTCAACACGACCTGGCGGTAACGGCCTTGTTTTCCCCGGATTCGGCCAAGCGCCGGACGTCGTGGCCGATCAGCCGGGAGGATGGGATGTTCCGGCACTTCGTCCGAACGCGGCCCGTCACCGCCCCGGGGCGACCTTGCCGATCAGGTGCAGCAGCCGGTCCAGGGCGTCCTTGGAGTTGGGCTCGGTGAGGTTGCACATGAGCCGGAACGCCACCTTCAGCAGGGCCGGGTGGCCGAACCCGGCGGCGCCGGCCGCGGCGAGCAGCCGGGGGCGGCCGAGCAGGTCGGCGGCGAGGCGGCCGAGCGCGAAGTAGCCGGCGTAGGCGGAGCGCAGGGCCTGCGGGTAGGCGCGCAGGGCGAGTTCGCGGCCGTGGTCGGTGCGCCGGGCGAGCGCCTGGACGATGGTCTCGGCGGCGTAGCGGCCGGACTCCATCGCGTAGGCGATGCCCTCGCCGGTGGCCGGGCTGACCGTGCCGCCGGCGTCACCGACGAGCAACAGGCCGTCGGCGTAGTGGGGTTGGCGGTTGAGGCCCATGGGCAGCGCGGAGCCGCGGACCGGTTCGGTGACGGCGTCCGGGGTGTAGCCGTAGCCGGGCGGCAGGGTCTCGCACCAGCGGCGCAGCAGGTCCCGCCAGTCGAGGTCGATGCCGGCGGTGTCGAGGACGCCGAGGCCGATGTTGGCGGTGCCGTCGCCCATGCCGAACACCCAGGCGTAGCCGGGCAGCAGCCGGTGGGCGGGGTCGTCGGGGTGGCGCAGGTCGAGCCAGGCCTCCAGGTAGCGGTCGTCGTGCCGCGGGGTGGTGATGTACGTGCGGTAGGCGACGCCCATGGCGCGGTCGGTGCGGCGGTAGCGCTTCATGGCGAGCGAGAGCCGGGTGGAGTTGCCGTCGGCAGCGACCACGACGGGGGCGCGGTAGTCGACGGGCCGCTTCTCCTCACCGAGCCGGGCGGTGACGCCGGTGATCCGGCCGGTCCGCTCGTCGACCAACGGGCCCGCCACGTTGGCCCGTTCGACGAGCCGGGCGCCGGCGGCGGCGGCCCGGCGGGCGAGCAGTTCGTCGAAGTCGGCGCGCCGGCGGACGAGTCCGTACCCGGGGAAGGCGGAGAGCTCGGGCCAGTCGAACTCGATCGAGCGGCGGCCGACGATCAGCCGCAGGCCGCGGTTGTGCAGCCAGCCGGCCTGTTCGGAGACGTCGATGCCGAGGTCGGTCAACTGCTTGACGGCGCGCGGGGTGAGACCGTCGCCGCACACCTTCTCGCGGGGGAAGGCGGACTTCTCCAGCAGCAGGACGTCCAGCCCGGTGCGGGCGAGGTGGTAGGCGGCGGTGGAGCCGGCCGGGCCGGCGCCCACCACGATGACGTCGGCGCCGTCCTCGGGCACCTGCTGCTCTGGACCGGGCATCGCGCACTCCCACGGGTCGGATCGGCGGCGGGGTTCAAGAAAGGCGGGTTCACGGAACTCGACTTCGAGGAACTCGACGGACTCAACAGACTCAGCGGTCTCAGACGATAAAGAACCGCGGCGCCCGCCCGCCGTCCCGACACGCCGCCCCGACGCGCGGGCCCGTCCCGATGGCCGGTCAGGTCCGGCCACCGGGACGGGTTCCGGCGGCGGCGTTCCAGGGTGCCCCGCGCGGGTCGGCGGGTCAGAGCCCGCCGTTGACCACCGCGCTGGAGACGGCGCCGGGGGCGACGTTCCACTTGGCGAGGATCTTGTCGTAGCCCCCGTTGCGGATCACCTGGTCGAGGGCCTTGGAGACGACGTCCCGCAGCACGGTGTTGTCCTTGGCGACGGTGATGCCGTACGGGCCGGACTGCAGGAAGTGGGTGTTGGCGAGCTGGAACTTGCCGGCCCGGTCCGGGGTGGTGGTGTTGTACTGCGCGACCGGGTAGTCGTTCAGGTCGGCGACGGCGACGCCGCTCCCGACCTCGGCGAGCGCCTGGTCGTCGGTGTCGAAGCGGTGCACCTGGAGCTGCTTGCCGGTGCGCGGGCAGGCGCCGATCTGCCGGGTGGCGAACTCGTCCTGGAGGGTGCCGCGCTGGACGGCGACGGTGTGGCCGCAGAGGCTGTCGACGGTCGTGAGCGGCAGCTGGTTGCCGGTCTTCACGACCATGGAGGTGCCGGTGGTGAAGTAGTCGACGAAGTCGACGCCGGGGTTGGCCTGGTGGCCGTCGTCGGCGGCGCCGAGCTGGCGCTGCTTGGTGTCGATGACGGCGGACATGGCCAGGTCGATCTGCTTGTTCTGGACGGCCGGGATGAGCTTGTCGAACGGCATGTCGGTGAACTCGACGCGCAGGCCGAGGTAGTCGCCGATGGCGGTGGCGATCTCGGGGTCGAGACCGGCGGGCTTGGCGTTGGAGTCCCGGAAGTCGACCGGGGGGTAGTTCAGGTAGGAGCCGATCTTCAGGACGCCGGCGGCCTTGACCGCCTTGGGGAGGCGGGCGCGCAGGGTGTCCTGGGCACCTGGGGCGGTGGCGGGGGTGCTGCCGCAGCCGGTCAGCAGGAGTCCGCCGGCGCCGAGGACGGCGGCGGCGCGGACCGGCAGCACGGGGGGTGCGGGTACGGGTCTGGAGGGCATGGGGGCAGGCTTGAGGGTGCGGTGCATCGCGGTGCGTCTTCTTCGCGTGAGGAATGCGGGCAGGGAGACGCCGCGCCGGAGTGGCTGCCGGGGTACGCAGCGCGGACCTCGTCGCCGTGTGCCCGTGATCGGGCCGCCCTGGGGTGCGGGGGCGGCCGGTCGGCGGAGGTCCGCCGTCGGGGGCGGTCGGGGCCATCCTCGCACCTCGTGCCGCGCGACGGGTCGGCCGTCCGGGTGGTGAGCCGGTTGGCGAGTCGGCCGGTGGGCCCGGGTGGCGGGCCGGCAAGCCACCCCACACGGCTTCGCCACAATCGGGTGATCGGATTGTTGTAACGGATGTAAGCGGACATACCGTCACGATCGCGACAGACCGACCTTGCGTCACGATTCCGGCTGCGGAAGGTTGTGTGCCCTCTTGTCGTCCTGTCGCCGACCCGCCCGGCCACGGCCGCACAAGGGCTCCCTCCCCGCCGCGCAGGCTCGTCCCGGCCTGCCGAAACCCGATGGAACTCCCCATGCATATCCGCTCCACCGCCGCGCGCTCCCTGGTGGCCGTCCCGACCGCCGCCGCCCTGATGCTGCTCGCCCCCGCCGCCCACGCCGTCGCCGGCGGCAAGGGCGCCCCCGGCAACAACGGCACCGTGAAGATCCACGACGCCGCCACCGGCCAGGAGGACAACCGCAACGAGCCCAAGGTCTGCACCTTCTACCTGGACTCCTTCGGCTTCGACCCGAACCAGGACGTCATCTGGGTCATCGCCGAGGTCCACGGCAACAAGGAGACCGCCGTCGCCTTCGGCGACCTGCCGGTGGACGGCAAGGGCCACGTCCGCACCGAGGACATCAACCTGCCGGACGGCCACTACAAGCTCTACTGGCAGTCCGTCGAGCTGGTCGACGGCGAGATCCCGGAGAACGCCGAGCTCAACAACCCCAAGCACAAGGTGTTCAAGGTCGACTGCGGCGGCAAGACCCCGACCCCGTCGAAGACCCCGACCTCGGTGCCCAGCACCTCGCCGTCGCACCCGGGCAAGCCCACCGGCACGCCGACCACGACGCCCACCGGCACCCCCACCGGCACGCCGACCACCAGCCCGAAGCCCCCGGTGCCGCCGGTGACCCCGCCCGTGACCCCGCCGGTCACGCCGCCGGTGACCCCGCCGGCCACGCCGCCGGCCACGCCGACCGCCACCCCGAGCACCTCGGCCTCCCCCTCGGCGACCCCGTCGGCGACCTCCACGCCCACCACCCCGGCCACCGGGGAGCCCACCAGCGCCGCGCCGACCGCCGCTCCCACCGGCGCCCCGACCGCCGCCCCGTCGAGCGCCCCGACCGCCACCGTGCCGGTGCACACCCCGCCGGCCGGCACCGAGGTCAACCCGGACAAGCCGCTGATCATGCCCGCCAAGGTCAGCGTCCCCACCCCGATCCCCGGCGCGGTCGCCTCGGACGGCAAGAAGCTGGCCTCCACCGGTAGCGACGGCACCCTGCTCTACGCGGGCGCCGGTACCGTCCTGCTGCTCGGCGGAGCCGGCGCGCTGGTCTACACCCGCCGCCGCCGCACCTCCTCCTGATCCCCGGGACACCACGGAGCCCCCGCCCCCACCGTCGTCCGGTGGGGGCGGGGGCTCCGCCGCGTTCGCGCCACCGCCTCAGGGGTTCACCGCCAGCACCACGTACGCGCCGAGGATCGTCAGGTGCACGGCGCCCTGGAGCGGGGTGGCCCGGCGCGGGATGACGGTCAGGGTGCCGACCACGATGGTGAGCGTGAGCAGCACCAGGTGCGCCGGTCCGAGGCCGAGCACGAGCGGGCCGGAGAGCCAGGCGGAGGCGACCGCGACGGCCGGGATGGTCAGGCCGATGCTGGCGAGCGCCGAGCCCAGGGCCAGGTTGAGGCTGGTCTGCACCCGGTTGCGGACGGCCGCGCGCAGCGCCGCGATGGTCTCCGGGAGCAGCACCAGCATGGCGATCACCACGCCGACGACGGAGGGCGGCAGCCCGGCCGAGGCGACCCCGGACTCGATGGTCGGCGAGACGCCCTTGGCGAGGCCGACCACCGAGACCAGCGCGACGCCGAGCAGCAGCAGGCTGGTCGCGGCGGCCCGGGCGGTCGGCGGGTCGGCGTGGTCCTCCTCGTCGAGCACCGTGCCCTCGGCGGTGACCGGCAGGAAGTAGTCGCGGTGCCGGACGGTCAGCGTGGCCACGAACAGCCCGTACAGCACGAGCGAGGCGGTGGCGGCGAAGGCGAGCTGGGTGGTGGAGAACTGCGGGCCCGGGGAGCTGGTGGTGAAGGTCGGCAGGGCCAGGCTGAGGGTGGCGAGCGTGCCGATGCTGGCGAGCGCGGCGCCGGTGCCCTCGGCGTTGAAGACGGCGGTGCGGTACTTGACCGCGGCGACCAGGATGGACAGGCCGAGGATGCCGTTGCAGGTGATCATCACGGCGGCGAACACGGTGTCCCGGGCCAGGGTGGCGTTCTTCGCGCCGCCGTCGGCCATCAGCGTCACGATCAGCGCGACCTCGATCACGGTGACGGCGACGGCGAGCACGAGCGATCCGTACGGCTCGCCCACCCGGTGCGCGATGACCTCGGCGTGGTGCACGGCGGCGAGCACGGCGCCGGCCAGGAAGCAGGCGACCACGCCGACCACCCAGCCGGGCAGGTCGCGCTTCCAGGTCAGGGCGAGGACGACGAACGACAGCACCGGAACGACGACGGTCCATTGCGCGGTGGCCGCGCGGAGCTTCGTGATCATGGCCCGAGCATCCCAGACCGTCGGCCCGTCACTCGGGCGCCAGCGCCGGGTTCTGGCCGGATACGGCCCAGTTCGTCCCGGTCCGGCCGTCCGACTTCTCCCGGTTCGAGCAGTCACCCACCGTAGTCGGCCAGGTAGCGCAGCACCTTGTCGACGTGCGGCCGGACCCGCTCGGGGACGCCGCCGGCGGCCGCCACGGTCTTGTCGCTGGTCCGGTACCCGGCGGCGACCAGGGCCGGCAGGTCGCGGGTGTAGCCGCGGTGCTTGAGCTGCTGGTCCAGCCAGCAGACGTAGTTGCCCATGGCGGCGATCGCGTCGCCGGGCACCCAGTACGACGTGGGGCCGTCGTGGGTCGCGGCCTTGGCCCAGGCCTCGAAGACGGCGGGGGTCCACATCGCGATGCCGTACTCGCCGGTTTCGGGGCGGGCGGCGGCCGGGTCGAATCCGCTCTCGGCCTTCAGCATCGCGGCCAGCAGGGCCGGGGTGATCTCCGGTTCGGGACAGCGCCGGGCGGCGTCCTCGATCATGCCCCGGTAGGCGACGGGGACGTCCGAGTCGAACGGGATGGCGCCGGGCGGCGGGGGTACGGCCTGGCGGCTCGGCCCGGAGGTGGCGGGCCCGGGCGCCGCGGTGGGCTCGGGGGCGCCGGTCAGGGCCAGCAGCACGGCCGCACAGCCGAGCAGGGCGGCGACGGCCCGGGTGGTGACGGCGCGAGCGGTGACGGCCCGGCCGGCCGGCTGGCCGGGTCGGGCCTCTGTCGGACGGACGGTGGCCCGGGCGACCAGGGCGGCCAGGTCACCCCGGGCCCGCTCCTCCCGCTCGGCGGCCAGGCAGGCGGTCACCACGGCCCGCCAGGGCGCCGGCAGCGCCTCGTCCAGGCGCAGCGGCGCCGCGCCGCGCGCGTACGCCTGGGCGGCGAGCGAGCGGGCCCGGGCGGTGGCACCGAGGAACGGGTGCAGACCGCCGGTGAGCAACTGGTGGGCGATCACGCCGAAGGCCCAGATGTCGGCGCTGGGGCGCAGGGCGACGCCGCGTACCCCGGTGCGCTGGGACCACCACTCGGGCGGGACGTGGTCGGGCGAGCCGAGCGGCGGGGCGTAGGCGTGGGTGCCCTCCAGTTCGGCGGTGAGGCCGAAGTCGGCGATCTTGGCGGTGCCGTCGGGCATCAGCAGGATGTTGGCCGGTTTGAGGTCCCCGTGCACCCAGCCGGCCCGGTGCATGTGGGTCAGCCCGGCGCACACCTCGGCGAGGACGCGGGCCGCGCCGGGGACCGGGGTGCCGGGGCGGGCGGCGGCGAGGACGTCCTGGAGGCTGCGGTCGGCGCGTTCCATGACCAGGGCGAGGGCGCCGTCCAGGGCCGGGTGCGCGGGGTCGTCGAGGACGGCCACGGCGAGGACGCGGATCAGGTGGGGGTGGTCGGCGCGGCGGCCGAAGCGTAGTTCGCGGCGGGCCATCTGGGCCATGGTCCGACGCTGGCCGGGGCTGAGCCGGGCGGGGCTGAGGAGTTTGACGGCGACCGGGGTGCCGTCCGGGCCCTCTGCGGCGTACACGCTGCCCCAGGCGCCCGCACCGAGGAACGCGCCGGCGCGGTAGCCCGCGAGCGGGTAGCCGCCCGGGAGCCGGTCGTCGGGCGACTCCTCCGGTGGCTTCACGGGCGGCTTCACGGTCGGGCGGCGGTCCGCTCGGCCGGGCGCCGGGGCGGGAGCAGGGCCAGGTGTTCCTCCCGGACGAGGTCGAACTTCAGGGCCAGGGCGACGAGTTCCTCGCGCTTGCCGCCGGCCGGGCCGCCCTCCTCGTACGGTTCGCGCAGCCGCAGCTTGGCGCAGACCAGGTAGTCGACGTGGTAGTTGACCGCCGAGCGGGTCAGTCCGCGGCAGGAGGGCAGGGCGCGCAGCCGGGCCACCACCTCGGTGACGCCGGGGACGGCGGCGGCGGAGGGCGAGCGCAGCCGGGGCTCGCAGAGCGCGAGCAGCACCAGGAAGTACTTGGCGGTCGGGTCGAGGGCGAACGGGCTGACCGTGTGCTCGCCGCCGGCTTCGCCCAACCGGCCTTCCAGGTAGGCGTGTTGGGGGGCGAAGACCTTGAAGGAGGCGGGTTCGCCGAGGGCCGGCAGCAGCACCCGCGAGAACTCGAACGGCACCGGCGCGCCGAGCCGCCCGGGCGCCACCTTGACGTGCTCGCCCGCCCCCTCCAGGTTCTCCACCACGTAGGTCGCGCAGGGGCTGAAATTGGACAGCCGCCAGTAGTCCTCGGCGGCGGTGATCTCCCCGGCGTGCCGCGAGACGCCCTGGTCCGGCAGCGGGATCGGGACGGGCCGGCCGGGCTCGCCGCGCCCGAAGACCGCGGCCTCGCCGGGGCCCATCCGCAGCAGGGCGGGCGTCGCGCCGGGCGCCACCACCGGCCCCCGGTCGGGCAGTTGCACGATGACCGTGTCCACGCAGCACCTCCGCGGGTCGGATCGATGGTATCCGCCCTTTCCGCCGCCGGAGCGCATCGCCACCCGGACGGGTGACGGCCTGTCGGGTGACGGTTCCCGGCCGAGATCGCGCGGGCGATCCTCGCGCCGGCCTCGGACGACTTCGCCTACCAGACCGGGGCCTCCGTGCCGGTGGACGGCGGCGTGACGGCGGGGCGGCGGATGGTGCTGCCACCCACGACCTGACACCTGATCACCTACGAACTGATCATTCGTCAGACGGCGATCTGTCCGTGTGCTGAACAATCGGGGAACGGTTGCAGCATGTAGTTGAACGGTCACCTTGAGTGTGATGTAACACACACGAAACATCTCCACATTCTGTGCAAGACTCACCCCACAGAGTGAAGTGCCCTTAATTTCCAAGGAGGTTCATAACATGCGCACTCGGATCGCAGCTGTGGCGATGGTGGCGGCAGGGATAGCGGCGCTGACGGCGGGCCCGGCCACGGCCGCCACGGCGACCGGCGAGGTCGACACCGCGACCTGTCTCACCGTGCTGAACCAGCCGTGTATCTCGCACCAGGCCCAGGGTGACGGCTTCATCGGCGTTGCCCAGGTCTCCGCCGACCCGTCCCAGCTGACGCTCGTTCAGGTCGAGATCCGCACCCAGAAGGCGTGGGGCAGCCCGTGGGAGACGGTAGCCACCGGCACCACCGTCAAGCTGGGCTCGGCGAAGGCCGTCACCCCGAAGGTCAGCACCATCGACCTGAAGATGGTCTGCGCCACCGCCGGCCCGGCGCTGGACAAGTCCAAGCAGGTCACCACCTGCGGCTACCCGTTCTGATCTGAATTCCTTTTTCTGACCGAACGTCATTTCCACGGCAGGGACGGCTCCGTCCCAGCACAAGGGCCGGCCGTCCGGGTTGTCACACCCGGGCGGCCGGCCCGTCGGCTCCGCACCCGGTTACCGCTTGCGGAGCCAGTCGGCGAAGGCGGCCAGCGCCGGGCCCGGGTCGCGGCGGCCGAGGCCGATCCGGAAGCGGTCGACGGGCGTGGGCGTCAGCTCCGAGCGGTACATGCTCGCCGGCAGCAGCAGGACGCCCGCCTGCTCGACCAGCGCCGTGCAGAACTCCTCGACCCCGTCCGGGCCGAGGTAGCGCGGGTAGGCGACGCAGCCGCCGTCCGGGGCGTGCCACTCGAAGAGGTCGGCGAACTCGGCGAAGAACGCGTCGAACTGCGGCAGGTTCTCGGCGATGATGCCCCGGTTGCGGGCCAGGATCCGCTCCCGGGCGTTGATCGCGATCCGGGCCAGCACTTCGCTGGGCGCCGAGTTGCAAATCGTGGTGTAGTGCTTGGCCCGCTCCAGCCGGGAGCGCAACTCCCGGTCCCGGCAGGCGATCCAGCCGATCCGCAGGCCGGGCAGGCCGAGCGACTTCGAGGTGACGTTGAGCGAGAGCGCACGCTCGGAGAGGTCGGCGGCCTGCGGCAGGATGCGGACCGGGTCGCGCTCCAGCCCCCGGTAGACCTCGTCCGAGAAGAGCCGGATGCCGCGCTCGTCGCAGAGCCGCACCAGCGCGGCGAACTCGGCGGCGTCGATCACCTTGCCGGTGGGGTTGTTGGGGAAGTTGACCGACACCACCCGGGTGTTCGGGCGCAGCGCGGCCCGGACGGCGTCGAGGTCGAGCGCCCAGTCGGCCCGCTCGTCCAGCGCCACACCGGTGACCTCGCAGAGCGAGAGCGGAATGGTCTCGGCGGACTGGTAGTTGGGGGTCACCACCACGGCGTGGTCGCCCGGTTCGAGCAGCACCTGCATGGCGAGGTTGAGCCCCTCCTGGGCGCCGCCGAAGCAGATGATTCCGTCGGCGTCGACGTGCTCGTACATCCCGGCGATGGCCTGGCGCAGCGCCGGGTCGCCGAAGGTCTCGGTGTAGCCGAGGGTGAGGGTGTCCCAGGCCTCGCGGTCCTCGGGGCCGGCCAGGGCCAGGAGTTCGGCCATCGCCATGGTCTGGGCGTCGGAGGCGGTGAGGTGGTGGCGGGCGGTGAACTCCCAGCGGGAGAAGTAGGTTTCGAGGCGGAAGTCAGGGAGCCTGGTCATCGGTCGTTCTCGTTCTCGGTCTCGGTCTTGTTCTCGTTCTCGGTCTGCTTGAGCTCGGCGAGCAGGGTGTAGAGGGTGGAGCGGGAGACCCGCAGCGCGGTGGCGACGGCGGGGACGGCGCGGCGGACCGCGAACACCCCGGCCTGGTCGAGTTCGCGCAGCACGGCGAGCCGGTCCTCGCGGCCGAAGCGTTCGAGCGGGCGGCCCTGCGCGCGGACGTAGCCGCCGATGACGTCGTTCATCCGCTCGGTCCAGTCGCGTTCGAAGAGCGGTTCGGGGCGCGGCGCGGTGGGTGCGGCGAAGCCGGCCAGCAGGGCGGCGGCCTGCTCCAGCGGGCCGCGGTCGAGGTTGACGCAGAGCACCGCCGAGGGCCGCCCGGCGGCGTCGCGCAGGACGGCGCTGACGGAGGAGAGCCGCCGGCCGTCGGGCAGCAGCTTCTCGTAGGGCCCGTAGACGTCGGGGGCGGACGGGTCGAGGGTGTCGAGTTCGCCGAGCAGCGAGGGGTCGCCGGGGGCCCGGGCGGTCATCGGGTTCCAGACGGCCAGCACCCGGTCGGCGACGGCGTCGTGCAGCACCACCTCGGCGTACGGCCCGAGCAGCAGGGCCACCGCGCGGCAGACCGGCGCCCAGGTGGGGACGCGGGGGTCGGGGGTTTCCACGGTCATACTTGGACTGTACGTCCAGTCCGGACGTTTCGTCCAGGGCGACACCTGTCGAGGGCCCCGCCTCCCCCGGGCGGGGCCCTCGACAACGGACGCTCGACCGGTCAGTGGCAGGTGATCAGCAGGCCGAGGACGGCGGAGCAGCTGCGGGTGTCCCGGCTGGTGTCGGGCGAGGGGTCGGTGGGCGTCCCGGCGGTGCGGGCCACGGTGATGTCCCAGCCGCGGACCAGGCTGAGCACCCCGAGCGTGACGGAGAAGTGCCGGGTGGTGCTCGCCCCCTTGGCGAGCGGCGCGGCCAGGGTGCAGGTCAGCCTGCCGGTCGCCACGGTGCAGTCGGTGGAGGTCACGGTGAGGCCCGAGGGGAGGTTGGCGGCGACGGTGGCCGAGGTCACCGGGTCGGGGCCCTGGCCGGTGAGGGTGACGGTGTAGTCGACCCGGCCGGAGAGCAGGTTGCTCACCGGGGTGGCGCTGAGCGCGACGCCGAGGTGGGCACTGGCGGCCGCGTAGCTGAAGCGGTCGGCGGCCACGGCCGCGCTGGTGCCGCCGGGGGTGGTGACCTGGACGTCGACCGGCCCGGTCACCGTGCTGGCGGGGGCGGTCGCGGTGCAGCTGGTCCTGGTGCAGCTGAACGCGGTGGCCTTGCCCGCCGCGCCGAAGGTGACGGCCGTCGCGCCGTTCAGGTCGGTGCCGGTGAGGGTGACGGTGGTGCCGCCGACCTGCGAGCCGCCGGCCGGGCTGATCCCGGTCACGGCGGGCACCGGCAGCGGGAAGTTCAGCACGTCGACGGCGTCGCCGGTGAAGTCGGCGAGGTAGCCGTGCCGCCCGTCGACGGTCAGTGCCAGGGTGTACGGGCTCGCGCCGACCGGGACGGTCGCGGTCACGGTCCTGGACGCGGTGTCCACCACGCTGACCGTGCTGTCTGCGTAGTTGGACACATAGGCGGACGTGCCGTCCGGGGCGAGGGCGACGGCGAACGGGTTGGCGCCGACGGTGACCGTCCCGGTCAGGGTGTTGCTGGCGGTGTCGACCACGGCCACGGTGTTGTCGTCGCCGTCGGCGGCCCACAGCCGGCCGCCGTCCGCGCTGATCGCCAGGCCGAAGGCGCCGTGGCCGACCGCGACGGTGGCGGTCACCGTGCCGCTCGCGGTGTCGATCACGTTCACCGCCTTGCCCCCGGAGGCCGCGACGTAGACCCGCCTGCCGTCCGGCGAGACGGCCAGCCCGTGCGGTTCGGCGCCGACCGGGACGGTCGCGGTCACCGTGTTGGACGCGGTGTCCAGGACGCTGACGGTGTCGGCCCCGGCGTTGGCCACATAGGCGCGGGTGCCGTCCGGGGAGAGCGCCAGGCCCCACGGCTGGGTGCCCACCGGGACGGTCGCGGTCACCGTGTCGGTCGTGGTGTCCAGCACGCTCACCGTGCCGTCCAGGTGCTGGCTGAGGTAGGCGCGGCGCCCGTCGGGCGAGAGGGCTATCGCGTACGAGCCGGTGCCGGCCGTGAAGGTGGCGCTCACCGTGTCGGTCGCGGTGTCCAGCACGCTCACCGCGCCGCTGCTCTGGCTGGTCACGTAGGCGTGCCGGCCGTCCGGCGCGAGTGCCACCCCGGCCGGGTAGGGCGCCACCGGGACGTGGGCGGTGACGGTGGGCGGTGGCGCGGCGGCCTCGGCGGTGGTGGCGGGCAGCGACAGCAGTGCGGCCGTGGCCGCGGTGATCGCGGTCACGGCCGTCCAGGTACGCCGCGGGGCACGACGTGTTCTCACGAGGGCTCTCCAGACTGGTCGACGGTCGGTCGGTGGTCGGGCGGTGCTCCGTGGAGCGTAGGAGTCCGCCTGACCGGCCGTCAGAGGACGATCGTTAATGTCGCCAAATGTTCAGAATCGACCGACCTGCTCGCCCCCGTTCGCCGCCGCCCGGTCGACCGGCCCTGAGCGAGGTGTGCAGAAAATTGGAGTTGTGAAGTCGCATTCGCTAGCGTTTCGAACGTGAGGCTGACCAAGAGCACCGACATCGCCCTCCGCATCGCCATGCGGTTGGCCGTCCTCGACGAGGACGCCAACCCGACCACCCGGGAGGTGGCCGAGGCGGTCGGCGTGCCGTACACCCACGCGGCGAAGGTGGTCAGCCGACTCCAGCACCTCGGGGTGGTGGAGGCCCGCCGCGGGCGTGGCGGCGGGCTGATGCTCACCTTCGCGGGGCGCACCGGCTCGCTCGGCCTGCTGCTGCGCGAACTGGAGGGGGTCGGCGACGTGGTCGGCTGCGAGGACGACCCGCCGTGCCCGCTGCGGGCCGCGTGCCGGCTGCGCGGCGTGCTGCGGACCGCGCAGGAGGCCTTCTTCGCCGTGCTCGACCCGCTCTGCATCGACGACCTGGTGGCCTCCCCCACCGGGCCGGTCCTGCTCAGCCTCACCACCCGCCCCGCCGACTGATCCACCGATCCACCCCCCTTCTCGGGTCGCGCTCCCGCGCGGCCTTGAATACGACTCTCAGATTCCAGTTTGGAGCGTGCCCGATGCTGTCCGCCAAGTCCGCCGAGGTCGTCGAAGCCACCCTGCCCGTCGTGGGCGCCGCCATCGGAGACATCACCCCGCGGTTCTACGACCGGATGTTCACCGCCCACCCGGAGCTGCTGCGCGACCTCTTCAACCGCGGCAACCAGGCCAACGGCACCCAGCGGCAGGCCCTCGCCGGGTCGATAGCCACCTTCGCCACCGCGCTGATCGCCCACCCCGACCAGCGGCCGGACGCGATGCTGGCCCGCATCGCGCACAAGCACGTCTCCGTCGGCATCAGCAACGACCAGTACCGGATCGTCCACGAGCACCTGTTCGCCGCCATCGTCGACGTGCTCGGCGAGGCCGTCACCCCCGAGGTCGCCGCCGCCTGGGACGAGGTCTACTGGCTGATGGCCAACGCGCTCATCGCCATCGAGGACCGGCTGCGCGCCGAGTCCGCCGCCGGCGGCGACCCGGCCGACCTGTGGCGCCCGTACACCGTGATCGCCCGCTACCAGGAGACCGACAACGTCACCACCTTCCTGGTCCGCCCCGCCGACGGCGGGCCCGTCCCGGCGTTCCGCCCCGGCCAGTACGTCTCGGTGCGCACCGAACTGGCCGACGGCGCCCGGCAGATCCGCCAGTACAGCCTGTCCGGCGGCGCCGACGGCGCGCTGCGCTTCTCCGTCAAGCGCGAGGACGGCGGCGAGGTCTCCACCCACCTCCACCGGCACCTGCACACCGGCGACCGAATCGACCTGGCCCCGCCGCTCGGCGACGTCGCCCTCGCGGACGGCGACGGCCCGGTGCTGCTCGCCTCCGCCGGCATCGGCAACACCCCGATGACCGCGATGCTCGACCACCTCGCCGCCACCGGATCCACCTGCCAGGTGATCTCCGTGCACGGCGACCGCGACCAGCTCAGCCACGCCTTCCGCGCCGACCTCGCCCAGCTCACCGCCAAGCTGCCGAACGCCACCGCCCACGTCTTCTACGAGCGGCCGCTCGGCGAGTGGCCCGCCGAACGCACCGGCCTGGTCGACCTCAGCACCGTCGACGTCCCGGCCGGCACCACCGCCTACCTCTGCGGGCCGCTGCCGTTCATGCGCGCCGTCCGCGAGCAGCTGCTGGCGGCGGGCGTCCCGGCGGCGGACATCCACTACGAGGTCTTCGGCCCGGACCTCTGGCTCGCCTGATCTCCCTTCGGTCCCGCCTCCCGGCCGGTCCGCCCGCCACGATCGCGGGCGGACCGGCCGGTTCCGTCGACCCGGCCGAGGAAGGGAGGGGTGGTGCGGGTCGCGCACCCTGGAGGTCCTGCTGGTCACCCCCGAACCGGCGGGGTGATCAGGCGGGCCTGAGCTCCAGGGTGCAGCACTTGGCCCCGCCGCCGCCCTTCAGCAGCTCGGAGACGTCCACCGGGATCGGCTCGTACCCCTCGTCGGCGAGCCGTCCGGCCAGGTTCTTCGCCGCCTCCGGCAGCAGTACCCGGCGGCCGTCCGAGACCGCGTTGAGGCCGAACACCTCGGCGTCCGCCCGGTCGGCGAGGATCGCGTCCGGGTAGAGGGCGCGCAGCACGGCCCGGCTGTCGGCGTCGAAGGCCTCCGGGTAGTACATGACGTGGTCGTCGGCGAGCACCGCCAGCGCGGTGTCCAGGTGGTAGAACCGCGGGTCGACCAGGGTCAGGCTGACCACCGGGACACCGAGGACCTCGCCCGCCTCGGCGTGCGCGGCCCGGGAGGTGCGGAAGCCCGTCCCCGCGAGCACCCGGCGGCCGACCACCAGGTGGTCGCCCTCGCCCTCGTTGACGTGCCCGGCGCGGCGCACCTCCCGGTAGCCGTGCGCCCGGAACCAGGCCTGGTAGGCCACCGACTCGGCGGCCCGCTCGGGGTGGCGGAAGGTGGCCACCAGGGCCCGGCCGTCCAGCACCGTCGCCCCGTTGGCGGCGTACACCATGTCCGGCAGGCCGGGCACCGGGTCGATCAGCTCGACGGTGTGGCCGAGGCGGCGGTAGAGCCGGTACAGCCGCTCCCACTGGCGGATGGCGAGCGCGGTGTCGGTGGGCTGCGCGGGGTCCATCCACGGGTTGATGGCGTAGTCCACGGTGAAGTGCGTCGGCCGACACATCAGGTAGCGCCGCGGCCGGGCGGTGCGCTCCGGGGTCTGGGTGGGCATTGCTCAACCTTCCTGGGACAGCGGGGAGTTCGGTGGATCGGGTTCCACAGGCGGCTGCCCCGGCAACACCGTTCGCACACCCGTCCGGGCGCCCCCGACCACCGCACTCCCCGGCGCAGGAGGCGCACGCCCCGGCGCACGGGCCTCGGGCCGGTCCGGCCGGGGGCTACCAGCGCACCGCGCCGAAGTCCACCGGCGCCGGGCGCAGCCGCCGGCAGCGGTCGGCCAGGCCGCGCAGTCGGCTGGCCGCCTCCCCGGCGGGCATCCGGCGCCGCTCGCCGTGGCCGGGCAGCAGCCACTCGAAGCGGAGCCGGTCCAGGCCGCGGTCGAGCGAGGCGGACAGCTCCTCGATCGAGTACCAGGTGATGGTGTCGTGGACCTCCAGGTCGCCGGTGGTCCGCGACCAGTACAGGGTGTCGCCGGTGAAGCAATAGTGCTCGTCGGCCAGGTACAGCACGCTGCCCCGGGTGTGGCCGGGGAACGGGTGCGCGGTGACGCCGGGGGCGATCTCCACCGGTTCGGTGCCGCGCAGCACCCGGTCGGCGTCGGGCGCGGCGTCCAGGTCGCCCTCGTGGATCCAGAGCCGGGCGCCCAGCCGGTCGGCGTACGCACGGCCGTGCGCGGCGTGGTCACGGTGCGTCAGCAGGACGTCGGTGACCGGGCCGAGGCCCTCGTACCGGGCGGCCAGCGCCTCGGCGAACCGGGGGGTGTCGATCATCAGCCAGCCGGTCGGACGGCGCAGCAGGTAGGAGTTGGCGCCGGCGGTGTGCCGGGAGTTGTGGCCGAGCAGCAACAGCCCGTCGTCGAGGGCCAGCGGGAACGGGTCGGTGGCCGGGTCGAGCGGGCCGCCGGGGCGCAGGGAGCGGGTGGGGCAGGCGTGCGCGGCGGCGTACAGCTGCCGCAGCTCGGCCGCGTCGCGCGGCTGGCGGACCACCTCGGAGCGGCCGGCGCGTTCGCGGACCAGGCCGGGGGCGAGCTGGCGGGCGGTGTCGCAGTTGGTGCAGCGCTCGTCGACGGACCAGGTTCCGGGCACGCCGGAAGACGGGTTCTCGGACACGGGATGGGCCTCCACCGGGGGGACGGCGGCCGACCGGCCGCACCCGTCGAGGATCATCCGGCCGGGCCCAAAAGCGGAAGGGGGTAAGGATCTTGTGGTTCCGGCCGGCCGACGCTCTGTCGGGAGCGGCGGGCTGCCCGAGGGCACGTGGCCCATCTCACGTGCCACCGGGGCCACCTACGGTGGCGTAGGTCACTTGATGCAGTGAACTATCTTCTTCATGCCGAACCTCCAGGAGACCCTTGACCTCAGTTCGTACGCCGCCCTCGGGGACAGCTTCACCGAAGGTCTGAACGACCCCGGTGCCGACGGCGCCTTCGCCGGCTGGGCCGACCGCCTGGCCGGGCTGCTCGCCGAGGGGCGGCCGCCGGGCGCCTTCCGCTACGCCAACCTCGCGGTGCGCGGCCGGTTGCTGGACCAGATCGCGGCCGAGCAGGTGCCGGAGGTCCGCCGGCTCCAGCCCGACCTGGTCACCTTCTGCGCCGGCGGCAACGACATCCTGCGGCCCGGCAGCGACCCGGACGAGGTGGCCGAGCGCTTCGAGGCGGCCGTCGTCCAACTCGCCGAGTCCGCCGGGACAATGCTCATCTGCACCGGCTTCGACACCCGGGACGTGCCGCTGCTCAAGCACCTGCGCGGCAAGATCGCCACCTACAACGGGCACATGCGGGCGGTCGCCGACCGCAACGGCTGCAAGGTCGCCGACCTCTGGTCGCTGCGCGCGGTGCAGGACCGCCGGGCCTGGAGCGAGGACCGGCTGCACCTGTCCCCGGACGGCCACCAGCGGGTCGCCCTGCTGGCCGCCCGTTCGCTGGGCCTGCGCACCGAGCAGGACCCGGAGGCCCCGTGGCCGACCGCCCGCACGCTCTCCCCCGCCGACCAGCGCCGGGAGAACATCCAGTGGGCCCGCGAGTACCTGCTGCCGTGGGTCGGCCGGCGCCTGCGCGGCGAGTCCTCGGGTGACCACGTCGAGGCCAAGCGGCCGGACCTGCTGCCGCTCTGACGATCCGTCAGGCTCGGCCGGGTGCTGCCGCGGCCCGGGAGGACCGCAGCAGCACCCGGTGCAGCAGCGCGGCGCACCCGGCGCCCACCAGGTACCAGCACAGGTCCGGCGGGTTGAAGGTCGAGCCCAGGACGAGCCGGGCGAGCGTGCTGTGACGGCCCAACTCATCGGGTACGCCGGTGAGTTGGAACAGCTCCACGGCCCAGCTCAGCCCGGCCGCCCAGCCGGCCGCGACCGTCACCCGCACCCGGGGCGCCGCCAGCACCACCAGCGCGTACACCAGCACGGAGTACAGCGCGTCCCCCGCGTACTTGGCGACGTCCCCGCCGGCCACACCCCGCACTCCCAGCCCGGCCGCCACCGTCAGCCCCGCCGCCAGCACCGCCACCGCCCGCACCCGCAGGCTCCCCCGAAGACCGTTCACCGGGCCCACCCTACGACGCCCGGCGGCACGGGCATCGGGGCCCGGGGTGGTCACACGGGCCTCAGGAACCACCCGAGGTCGCCGGACGTCACTTCCCCTGCAAGCCGTCCGCGCAGGTCGCGGGCGGGACGGGAACCAGAAGGGACGGGCGGGGAACGGTGACGCAGCTGACCGGTGCGGTGGGCGGGTCCGGGGGGACGGATGTGGCGGAGGCGGCCACGCGAGCGCGGCGGCCGTTCGCGGTGGCCGGGTTCGCGCCGGGCCACGACGGCCGGGCCCGGGAGCGCGGCAAGGCGCTGCGCGGCCGGCTGCCGCGCGAGCGGCACGCCGAGTTCGTGCCCGCGCCGGGCCGGCCGACCGCCGTCGAGGCCATCGAGGCGTCAAACTCGGGCCGGATCCCCGGGCTGGTGCCGATCCGGGTCGGCCGGATGGCGGCCACCCCGTTCGCCTTCCTGCGCGGCTCGGCCGGGCTGATGGCCGCCGATCTCGCCGGCACGCCGGTCACCGGGGTCGCCGCCCAGCTGTGCGGCGACGCGCACGCCGCCAACTTCGGCCTCTACGGCGACGCGCGCGGCCGGCTGGTGATGGACATCAACGACTTCGACGAGACCGTGCCCGGCCCGTGGGAGTGGGACCTCAAGCGGCTGGCGGCCAGCCTGGTGCTGGCCGGCCGCGAGACCGGGGCTGACGAGTCCACCGCCCGCGCCGCCGCCCAGCACGCCGCCGGCGCCTACCGCCGCACCATGCGCACGCTCGCCAAGCTGCCCGCGCTGGACGCCTGGAACGCCGTCGCCGACGAGCAGTTGGTCTCCTTCGCCGACGCGCACGACCTGGCCGACGTGCTGGCGAAGGTCGGCGCGAAGGCGCTGGGCAACACCAGCGCCAAGTTCGCCGCGCGCAACACCGTCCGGACCGCGGACGGCGACTGGCGCTTCACCGCCGCGCCGCCGGTGCTCACCGAGGTGACCGACGCGACCGCCCACGCGGTCGCCGAATCGCTCGGCCCGTACGTGGCGACGGTGCCGGCCGAGGTCCGCACCCTGCTGTCCCGCCACCGGGTCCAGGACGTCGCCTTCCGGGTGGTCGGCACCGGCAGCGTCGGCACCCGCTCGTACGTCGTGCTGCTCACCGACCACCGGGACCAGCCGCTGGTGCTCCAGGTGAAGGAGGCCCGGCCGTCGGCGCTGCTGCCGTACCTGGAGCAGGCCGGCCAGCCGGCCCCGGTGCAGGCGGCCGGGCACGAGGGCCGCCGGGTGGTGCTGGGCCAGAAGCACATGCAGGTGGTCAGCGACACCCTGCTCGGCTGGACCACGGTGGACGGACTCCCCTACCAGGTACGGCAGTTCCGCAACCGCAAGGGCAGCGTCGACCCGGCCGCGCTGCTGCCCGACCAGCTGGACGACTACGCGCGGATCACCGGAGCCCTGCTCGCCCGGGCGCACGCGCACACCGCCGACCCGGGCCTGCTGGCCGGCTACTGCGGCAAGAACGAGGCCCTGGACGAGGCGATCGCCGCCTTCGCCGTCGCCTACGCGGACCGCACCGAGGCCGACCACGCCGACCTGGTCGCGGCGGTGCGCAGCGGCCGCCTCCCGGCCGAGCACGGGATATAGCGCCGGTCGATCCGCCGACTGCGGCGTCGGCGATCGACCGTCAGGAGTTCAGGAACGGCGCCACCGCCGCGATGAACTCGGCCGGCCGGGCACTGTGCACCAGGTGCCCGGCCTCGATGGTGACCAACCGGCAGTCGGGGATCAGCCGGGCGAGCTCGGCGATCCGCTCCTGCGGGACGTGGCTCGCCGGACCGCCCGCCACCACCAGGGTGCGGGCGGTGATCTCCGGCAGCCGCTCCCGCCAGGCCGGGTCGGGGGTGTCGAGCTGGGCCTTGACGGCCTTCACCACGGCCCAGTCGAAGTGCGCCGGCTCCGCCGTGTCCTCCTCCGTCACGACGCTCGCCGGGCGCGGGTACAGGGCCGGGATGTCCTCCAGGACGAGGCGGCGGATCCGCGCCGGCGCGGCCTGGGCCAGCAGGCAGGCGACCACGCCGCCCATCGAGTGGCCGACCAGGTCCACCCGGGCCAGGCCGAGCGCGTCCAGCACGGCGAGCACGTCGTCCCGCATCTCCGGCAGGCCGTAGCGGGCGGCGCGGCCGCTGTCGCCGTGGCCGCGCAGGTCGAGCGCGTACACGTGGTGCCCGGGGGCGAGGTCGGGCAGCACGGTGTCCCAGTCGGTGGCGCGCTCGCCGAGGGCGTGCAGCAGGACCAGCGGCGGGCCGCCGGGCCGGCCGCTCTCGCGGCAGGCGATCGTCACCTCGGGCAGTTCCACCGTGCGGACATCCGTCATGTCCGCCACGGTACGCGCCGACCGGCCGTCAACGGACGGCTGTTCGCCCTCGGCTTGGCCCGGCGGCCTGCTCGAACGCTTCGCCCGCGTCGTCCCGCGCCGCCTCCCCCGCTTCCTCCCGCGCCGCCGCCCGGGCCGCGTACACCGAGGCCAGCACGGCCAGACCCGCCACCACCGCGCAGACCACGCTCGCGGACAGGAAGGCCGCACGGTGGCCGCCGCCCCCGGCGGTCTCCCGCAGGTACACCCCGGACAGCGCCGAGACCGCGACCGCCGCCGCGATCCGCTGCGCCATCTGAAGGATCGCCCCGCTCACCCCGGCCGCCTCGGCGGGCGCGTGCCGCAGCACGTACGCCTGGTTGGTGGCGCCCATCAGGCCGATCGAGGCGCCGCCGACCAGTTGCAGCGCCGCCAGCAGCCAGGGCAGCGCGCCGGCCGGCGCCTCGTGGGCGACCAGCCCGCCGATCAGCATGACCAGGGCGGAGCCCGCCATGCCCGCGGTGACGGTGCGTCGACCGAAGCGCTGCACCACCCGCCAGGCCAGCGCGGAGGCGACCCCCATCGCCACCGCCGAGGGCAGCGCGACCAGCGCCGCGCCCATCGGGGAGAGCCCGAGACCGTCCTGGAGGAACATGGTGAGCACCAGCGAGGCGGCCAGCGAGGAGCCGAACTGGGCCATCGCGGTCGCCGTGCCGAGCGCGTACGGCGCGGAGCGGGTGAGCGCGGGGTGGATCAGCGGGTGGCCGCCGGAGCGGGCGTAGCGGCGCTGCCACCAGGCCAGTCCGCCGAGCAGCAGCAGCGCGCCGGCCGCGAAGGCGAGCCCGCCGGTCCAGCCGGGCGGCTGCACGAACGGCAGCATCAGGACGAGGGTGAGCGCGCCGACCAGCAGCAGGCCCACCAGGTCCAGGTCGGCATGCCGGGCGCTCGGGCGGGGTCGGGGCAGGTGACGCACCGCCAGCAGGAGGGTGGCCAGGCCGAACGGCACATTGAGCAGGAAGGTCAGCCGCCAGCCCCACTCCGGGCCGGCCGCCGCCAGCACCGCGCCGCCGACCGGCGGTCCGAGCGCGAAGGCCAGCCCGCCGGTCACGGCGTACATGCCGAGCGCGCGGGCCCGCAGCTGCCCGTCGAAGACGTCCTGGAGGGTGCCGATCATCTGCGAGTTGACCAGCCCGGCGCCCGCGCCCTGAAGCAGCCTGGCGGCGATCAGCACCCCGGGCGCGGTGGCGGTCGCGGAGACCAGGCTGACCAGGGTGAACAGGGCGAGCCCGGTGACGAAGAACCACTTGCGGCCCTTGACGTCGCCGAGCCGGCCCCCGGGTATCAGGGCCAGGCCGAAGGCCAGCGAGAACCCGGCGACGATCCACTGCAGGTCGGCGGGCCGGGCGTGCAGGCTCTCGCGCAGCGCCGGGATCGAGGTGTTGAGCACCGACTGGTCGAGCAGCGTGGTGAAGCCGCCCGCGACGCAGACCAGCAGGACGCGCCGCCCGGCGACGTCGAACCGCTCGCGGGGCCGGTCCGTGACGGCGGTGGTGGCGGTCACGGCTCCACCACCACGAGCGCGTAACAGGCCTCCTCCGGACCGTGGTTGCGGAAGCGGCTCGTCCCGGAGACGTAGCGCAGGCAGTCACCCGGCCCGAGGTCGTGCCGCTCGCCGTCGACGGTCAGTTCCAACCGCCCCGCCAGCACCCACAGGTGGTGCTCCAGGCCGGGCACGCACGGCCGGTCGTACGGGATGTCGGCGCCGGCGGGCAGCCGCCCCTCGATGATCTCCGCCCGCAGCGAACCGTGCGGTGGCGACACCGCACGCCGGACGAACCCGGTGGCCTCGTCCCGCCACACCCGCTGCTCCGCCGCCCGCACCACCCCGGCCGGCTCCGACTCCACCTCGGCCAGCAGCCGCGACATCGTCCGCCCGTACACCGCGCACAGCCGGCCCAGCAACGCCGCCGTCGGGCTGACCTCCGCCCGCTCCACCCGCGACAACGTCGACCGACTGACGTCCGCCTGCCGCGCCAACTCCTCCAGCGTCCACCCGCGCTCGACCCGCAACTCCGCAAGCCGGCCGGCGAGCCGCTCGTCGGCGGCCGTCTCGATTCCCATATTCGCGATGCTATCCCGGATCTGAGATCACCAGGGCGGTTCCCGCCTCCGCACCGAACCGCTGGCGCCGCGTCACGTCGGGTTTCGGACAAAGACCTTGCATCAAGCCATCTCCGTCAGAGCATCACGAGACATCCACACTTCCTCCACGTAGGGTTGCCTAAGTTCCGCCGCCGCAGACCTGGCGGCCGGGACGTCTTCCGCATGCCCACGACCCGACAGAAGTGAGTCGTCCATGAACATCCGCCACCTGGTGACCCGGCTGACGGCCGCGGTCGTCCGCCGGGGACTCGGCGCCACCGCCGCCGCGTTCGCCCTGATAGCCGCCGTCGTCCTCGGCGGCGCGGTCGGGGGCATGTCCACCGCCGAGGCCAAGCCCGCCTGGCCCGGCCCGGGCCAGTGGACCTGCTCGGGCGCGCCGGTGCCCTCCGGTTGGGTCATCACCGGCTACGACCGGTCGGGCTGTCAGGGCAGCGGCTCCTGGTACCAGGCGCCGGTCAAGGACGGCATCTGGACCTGCTCGGGCTCGCCCGTCGTCCCGGGCTACGTGACCACCAACCACCAGCAGGACGGCTGCACCGGCATCGGCGCCTGGTTCCAGCAGCGGGTCAAGGACGACATCTGGACCTGCTCGGGTTCGCCCGTCGTCCCGGGGTACGTGATCACGAACCACCAGCAGGCCGGTTGCAACGGCGTCGGTTCCTGGCGCAACAACCTCGCCAAGGACGGCAACTGGACCTGCGGCGGCTCCCCGATCATCGACGGGTACGTGCTCACCGACCGCAACCTCTACGGCTGTGACAACGCCGGCTCCTGGCGGCAGAACATCGCCCGCCCCGGCCTGGCGGTCTGCGCCGGCACGACCATTCCGGCCGGCTTCCGCTTCACCACCTTCTCGGCCGGCGGCTGCAGCGGCCTCGGCGCCTGGACCATCGCCCGCGCCTGACCACCCGCATTCCCGCACGGAAGCGCCGCGCCCCCCGTACGCGACGCCTCCCCGCACCCGCCTGCGGGCTCCCGGGCACCCACCCGGGGGCCCGCGGCCGCGCTCACTCGCCGCGCAGCTCCTCGATGACCGGGGCGAAGGCCTCCATGGCGGGCTCCACGACGGTGATGTACGAGAAGCCGTACCGCTCCCGCTGCGCGCGCAGCTGGTCGGCCATCTGCCGCACCGTGCCGATGAGGAAGGTCGGGATCTCCAGGGCCTCGTCCTCGGTGAAGTCCGGGATGGTGAGGTACGAGGCGTTGCCGAGGTACTGCCGCAGGGTGGCGCGGCGGTCGTCGGTGGCCACCACCGTGTAGATCAGGAGGTTCAGCTCGGCCGGCTCGGTGCGGTCGGCGGCGAACCGCCGGTACGCGGCGACGCGTTCGTCCAGCTGCGCGGCCGTGAGCATGATCGGCTTGCCGGTCGGGTCGGCGCGCCCCCCGGTGAACGAGGCGATCTCGGCGTGCCGGGCGCTCAGCTTCAGGACCCGGTCCCCGTTGCCGCCGATCAGGAGCGGCGGGCGCGGCTGCTGCAACGGCTGCGGCGTGAAGTCGTCCGAGCCGAACAGCCGGTCCAACTCCTCGATCGTGCGCTGGAGATGGGTCACCCGCTCGCCGGGCGTGCCGAAGGGCAGGCCCGCCGCATCGTGCTCCGCCTTCATGTAGCCGGTGCCGAGCCCCAGTTCGAGGCGGCCGCCGGTGAGCTGGTCCGTGGTGGCGACCTCGCGGGCGAGCAGCGCCGGGTTCCAGAAGCCCGAGTCGAGCACGAACGTGCCGAGCCTGGGTCTCTCGGTGGCCTCGGCCGCCGCGACCAGGGCGGGGAACGGCGCGGGTCTGCCGAGGTGGTCGGAGACCGTGATCACGTCGTAGCCGAGCATCTCCGCCATACGACACTTCTTGCGCCACTCGTCACTCGCCGCCGGGGTGAGCAGGGTGACGCCGAAACGGAACGGGCGGGCCATGAACGCTCCTCACGCGTGAACACACGGACGGCGCCCGCAGCCGATCGGCGGGCGCCGCCCGCCAGTTCATCATTTGTCAGCGATCACCGCCAGCACATTCGGGCGGGACGAGCCGCCGTCGGGCAGCCGGGTCACGGCAAGCCGACCCGGCTGCCCGACCGCAGGCCGCTCAGTCCCCGATGGGTCCGTCGGGGAGGCGGTCGGCCAGGTAGCCGGACAGGTCGGGGGTGTCCGGGGCGAGCAGGTGGCGGACCCAGGCGCGGCGCTCGTGCTCCATGGTGGGCAGCTCCCAGACGCAGCCGACGTAGGGGGTGGAGTTGACGACCCAGTGGGTCGGGTCGTCGTCCGGGCAGCCCAGGTACGGCTCCCCGGCAGCGGCCGTGCGGGCGTGGACGACATTGCCCCAGACCCAGGCGTAGACGCAGAGGTAGAGGGCGCCCTTGCCCTCGTGCAGCACCAGCCAGCCCGCGGGCGCCTCCTCGTCGCGCTCGGGCAGCATCTTCGTGGCGGTCTCGTAGGCGGCCGCCACCAGGTCCGCCGTCAGGGGGCGGTCGGCGGCGCGGGTGACGTGGTAGGGCTTGAGCTGCCAGCCGTCGATCTCGACGGGCGGGAGGGCCTGGACGTGCTTGTGGTGGAATGCCATGCCGGGACGGTACGGGGGACCGACTGACATCCTCTGTCAGTCGATCATCAGCCGCTGGCCGATCGTTGGTCGGTCGCTGGTCGCTGGTCGGTCGCTGGTCGGTCCACGGGGAACGGAGGTGCGGGCGGTGCGGGCGAGCCGACTGATGTCGATCGTGTTGTTGTTGCAGAGCCGTGGTCTGATGACCGCGCAGGCGCTGGCCGAAGAGCTGGAGGTGTCCGTCCGCACGGTGTACCGGGACGTCGAGGCGCTCTCCGCCTCGGGCGTGCCGGTCTACGGCGAGGGCGGCCGGGAGGGTGGCTACCGGCTGCTCGACGGCTACCGCACCCGGCTGACCGGGCTGACGCCGTGCGAGGCCGAGACGCTGTTCCTGCTGCCCATGCCCGGCCCGGCCGCCGATCTCGGGCTGGGCTCCTACGCCGCCTCCGCACGGCTCAAGATCGCCGCCGCGCTGCCCGCCGAGGTGGGCGACCACGCGGCCCGGATCGGTTCCCGCTTCCTGATCGACGCCGACTCCTGGCAGCGGGACGCCCCCGGCTCCGATCAACTCCCGGCCCTCGCCCAGGCGGTCAAGGACGAGCAGGCGGTCGAGGTCCGGTTCCGGGAGCCCGACGAGGAGGAGGACCGGGTCCAGGCGTTCTCGCCGTACGGCCTGGTACTGGACGCGGGCGCCTGGTACCTGGTGGCGGCCAGGGCCCCGGGCAGCGCCCCGACGGTCCTCCCGGTGTCCTGGGTGCGCGCGGCCGCGCCGAGTCTGCACGACTTCCGCCCGGCCGCAGGCTTCGACCTGCGCACCTTCTGGGCCGACCGCCCGGCGGTACGGATCGCGGGCTGACCGCCTCGGCTTCCGGGCCGGCCCCCACGGCTTCCGGGCTGACCCCTCCGCAGGCGGGGCGGGTGATCATATGATGTGCGGGGAATCCGGGCTGGTCAGCGGCCCGGGAGGTGAGGGGGGACCATGTTCGGCATCATCCGACCGTGCAAGCACCGGCTGTCCGAGCGGCTCCAGAGCTCCTGGCTGGCGCACCTGTGCGGGCTCTGCCTCGCGCTGCGCGACGACCACGGCCAACTGGCCCGCACCGCCACCAACTACGACGGCCTGATCATCTCCGTCCTGGTCGAAGCGCAGGCCGCCCGGGACGACGCATCCTGGCGGCGCACCGCCGGGCCGTGCCCGCTGCGCGGCATGCGCACCGCCTCCGTCGCCAAGGGCGAGGGCGCCCGGCTGGCCGCCGCCGTCTCGCTCACCCTCGCCTCGGTCAAGCTCCGCGACCACGTCGAGGACCGCGACGGCGTGTTCGCCCGCCGGCCGGTCGCCGCCGGGGCGCGGGCCGTCACCCGGCGCTGGGACCGGCAGAGCGCGGGCAGCGCCTCCGCCGTCGGCTTCGACACCGCCGTGCTGCTCGACGCCGCCTCCCGGCAGGGCGAGTTGGAGCGTGCGCTGCGGCCCGGGGGTTCCGTCCTGCTGGTCACCGAGCCCACCGAGAGCGCCACCTCGGCCGCGTTCGCGCACACCGCCGTCCTCGCCGGACGACCCGGCAACGCGGCCCCGCTCGCCGAGGCCGGACGGCTCTTCGGCCGGCTCGCCCACCTCCTGGACGCCGCCGAGGACCAGGCCGCCGACGCCGTCAGTGGCGCCTGGAACCCGCTCACCGCCACCGGCACCGACCGCGCCGAGGCCGAACGGCTCTGCCGCGACGCCGTCCACGGCATCCGACTCGCCCTGCGCGAGGTCGAGTTGACCGACCGGGCGCTGGTGCACGTGCTGCTGGCCCACGAGACCGAGCGCGCCGTCGAGCGGGTCTTCGGCCCGGCTGCGCACAGTGCCACCTGCCGTACCCGGACGACCGGCAGCGGCGAACACCCCAACGACGCGCCGCCGCAGCAGACTCCGTCACAGGACCCGGACCAGGCACCGGTCCCGCCGTGGGTGCCGCAGGGCCCGGGCTTCGAGCCGATCGGCCCCAAGCCGCCGCGCCCGCGCAACCTGCTCGCGGGCTGCGCGGTCTGGGCACTGATGGCCTGCACCTGCCAGCTGCTCTGCTGCGAGCACAACGACCCGTTCAGCCGGGAGCGCCGCAAGGGCTTCTGCGATCGGCACGGCTGTGACCCCGACTGCTGCAACTGCTGCAACGGCTGTGACTGCGACTGCTCCAACTGCTGCAACGGCTGTGGCTGCGACAACTGCGACTGCGACTGCTGCTGCTGCGACGGCTGCTGACGACAGGCGTCAGCAGCCTCCCTCACGCATCGGAGCCCGCCACCTCCCGGTCCGCCTCCAGCGAGCTCTCCAGCCCCGCCAGCAACTGCAGGAACCGCTCGGTGTCCTGTTCCGTCATCCGTCCCTCGGCCACCAGCCTCGACCCCTCGGCCGCACTCTCGTTCATGGCCCCGACGCTAGGAGTTGACGATCAACAGCCGATAAACGCGACGTCGGCCACACCGGTTCGCGCTGGGGAGAAGGGGGTGCCCGACCGCCGAGCGCGCGGATAGCGTGATCGTATGGATCAGAACGAACGTTTACTCCACGCCTCGTCCTTCGGTGCGGCGGCGGTCGAGTACGCCGAGCACCGGCCGGACTACGCACAGGCCGCGGTGCGCTGGGCACTCGAGCCCGCGCCCGGCCTGCGGGTGCTCGACCTCGGCGCCGGCACCGGCAAACTGACCGCCACCCTGGTCGCGTCGGGCGCCGAGGTCATCGCGGTCGAGCCCGACCCGGCGATGCTGGCCGAGCTGCGCCGCTCGTTGCCGGCCGTCCGGGCCCTGTCGGGCAGCGCCGAGGCGATCCCGCTGCCGGACGCCTCCGTCGACGCCGTGGTGGCCGGCAACGCCATGCACTGGTTCGACATGGCGGTCGCGGGACCGGAGATCGCCCGGGTCCTCGCGCCCGGCGGCGTGCTGGCCGGCCTGTGGAACGTGCTGGACGACCAGGTCGACTGGGTGGCCGGGCTCGCCCGGATCAGCGGGACGGCGGCCATCGGCCCGCGGGACACGCCCGCCAGCTGGCGCGCCGAGACGGCCGACATGCACCTCCCGAAGACCGACGCACCCGCCCGGTTCGGCTCGCCGGAGCAGGCCACGTTCCCGCACGGACAGCGCCGCACCGCCGACTCCCTGGTCGCGACCCTCGCGACCCGCGCCGGGATGATCGTCATGCCCGACCAGCAACGCGAGGCCTCACTCGGCCGGATCCGCGACTTCCTCACGGGCAACCCGGACACCGCCGAGGGCGAGTTCACCCTCCCGATGCTGACCAGCGTGCTGCGCGTCCACCGCCTGTGAGACTGCACCACGCTCACACCCCGGCGTGAGGTGCCGGTCCCCGCGAACACGCGGGGACCGGCCACGACGGGCTACGCGCCTTCCTTGAGGAGGGCGCGGACGAGTTCGCGCTGGTCCTCGGTGAGGTGTGGGTCGGCCAGGTGGACGCTGCGGCCGTCGACCGTGATGTCGTACTGGAATCCGTCCGGCACCACCCAGCCGTGGGGGGCCATGTCGGGAGGCAGCGCCCGGTGGACCAGGGCCTCCAGGTGGGTGGTGTCCGGCTGGTCGGCGGTGTCGACCTCGGCCTTGCGTACGATACCGGCGAAGCCGCCGGTGCGGGTGATGCTGATTCGCATGGACCGCATTGTTCCGCACTCCGGGGCGTCGTGAGGCTCGATTCCCGACCCGCCCCCTTGGCATGCCCATGGGTTGGTGGTTCAATGCCGATGCTCAAGTCTCTTGTTAGGAAAGCTTCCTAACAAGTCTTGGGCATCACCCGGTTCTCCTCCCCCACCGAGAGGACGGCTTCGCCGTGCGCCGAAGCACCACCAGGACGCTCACCACCAGGACGCTCCTCGCCGCGGCGGCGCTCGCCACCCTGCTGCCGCTCGGCGGTGCGCCCGCGACCGCCCACCCTGCCGGCCCTGACGGCCCTGCTGGCCCCGCCGGCCCCGCCCCGCAGGCCGGGCAGCCGTTCCAGCACCCCGGCGTGCTGGTCGGCCAGCGCCAACTCGACTTCGTCAAGACGAAGTTGGCCGCCGGAGCGGAACCCTGGACGGCCGCCTTCGCGGACCTGCGGGCCAGCAGGTACGCGGCGCTGGACTGGCAGCCCCGGCCGCGCGCGAACGTCGAGTGCGGCTCCGCCTCCAACCCCAACAACGGCTGCTCCGACGAACGCGACGACGCGATGGCCGCCTACACCCACGCCCTGCAGTGGGCGCTCACCGGCGACCACCGGTACGCCGACCGGGCCATCCGGATCATGGATGCCTGGTCGGCCGTGATCAAGGAGCACACCAACAGCAACGCCCCGCTCCAGACCGGCTGGTCGGGCGCCAACTGGTCGCGCGCCGCCGAGCTCATCCGGCACTCCGGCGCGGGCTGGCCGGCCGCCTCGGTCAAACGCTTCGCCACCATGCTGCGCACCGTCTACGTGCCGCTGCTGACACCCGGCAGTCCGCGCAAGAACGGCAACTGGGAGCTGGTCCAGACCGACGCGCTGATGGGCATCGCGGTCTTCCTCGACGACCGCCAACTGTTCGACCGGGCCGTCGAACTGTGGCGCGGCCGGCTGCCCGCCTACGTCTACCTGTCCTCCGACGGCGAGCTGCCGGTGCCGCCGCCGAAGGCCGGCATCGAGGGCCGGTCCGCGCTCGTGTCGTACTGGTCCGACCAGCCGACCTTCGTCAACGGGCTGGCGCAGGAGACCTGCCGGGACTTCGGCCACACCGGCTGGGGCCTGGAGGCCGCCGCCCAGACCGCCGAGACCGCCCGGCTCCAGGGCCTCGACCTGTGGCACGAGGGCCGCGAACGGCTGGTCGCCGCCCTGGAGTTCCACACCGCCTACGACAACGGGGCACACGCCCCGGACTGGCTCTGCAAGGGCGAACCGAAGACCGGCCTCGGCCCGGCCGTCCAACTCGCGTACAACGAGTACCACGGGCGGCAGGGCGTCCCGATGCCGCAGACCGAGCGGTACGTGGCCGCGCACCGGCCGTTCGGCGCGAACTACTTCATCGGCTGGGAGACTCTCACCCACACCGACGCGCCGTGACCACCCCCGCTCCTGATCCCCCTCACCATGACGGCCATCGGCATCCCTCGTCCGCTGCCGCTCAATTCGCTTGCTGTCGGCGCGCGGTCTGCGCTGATACTGCGGCATGAGCAGAATCGCGCAGGTCATTGTGTTGGCGCCGTTCGCGGAGGAGGTCATGGAACCGCTGACGCGGCCGGACGACTCGCGCAGTTGGCAGGGCAGCTTCGAGTCGCTCGGCCTGTTCGTCGGCGGGTGGGTGATCGAGTTCAACCGGATGCGCCCCCGGTCCGGGCTGCTCCGGCACCTGGAGTCCCTTGCGTGGCCGCACCCGGCGAGCGTACAGGTGCTGATCCACGACGAGGACGACGACTGCTTCGGGCTGTGGATGATGCAAGGGGGTGTCCTGACAGAGGTACCGCTTCCCGGCCACACGCGTTACCACACTCCCGCACCGGCCACCGACGAGTTCCCACCCGAGCCGGGCGTCCTGTGGCGGTCGAAGGCAGCGGGGGCAGCGCTTCCAGCCTGGATCTTCAGGGAGCGCCAGGACCGGCGTCCTGCCTGGTAGAGCTCACCAATCCGAGCAGTGCGGCCGAGGACAAGGTCACTCACCGCGCAGGAGGGCGGCGGGAAGAGCAGCCGTGGCGTCCAGGAGGAGGCGGGCGGCCTGTTGGGCGTCGGTGGCGGGGGTCGGGTCGGCGTGGATGGCGGCGGCGGTGATGGCGCCCTCGGCGAGCAGGGTGAGGTGGACGCCGGTGGCGGGTGGGGCGCCGGCGGCCTCGGCGAGGCAGGCCAGGTAGGCGGCGAACTCCTCCTTGTGGTGGCGGGCGGCCGCGGCGACGGCGGGTGAGGTGGCGCCGAGTTCGCCGAAGGAGTTGACGAAGGCGCAGCCGCGGAAGCCCGGTTCGGCGAACCACCGGGCGAGCCAGTCGAAGACGGCCAGGAGCTGGTCCTTCGGCGCGACGGCGGCGCCGGCCACGTAGGTGGCGAGGGCGGCCCGCCAGCGCCCGTCGCGGCGCAGCAGGTACGCCTCGACCAGGTCGTCCTTGGACGGGAAGTACTGGTAGAGGCGGCGCAGCGTGACGCCGGAGGCGGACCGGACGGCGTCCATGCCGACGGACTGGACGCCCTGCGCGTAGAACAGTTCCTCGGCCGCGTCCAGGATCCGGGTCCGCGCGTCGTCGTGCTCCATCTGCCCTGCCCTTTGCGTGAGAACGATGGTTCTCCTAGGGTAGCGGAGGAAGTGAGAACGACCGTTCTCACCCGCCCCTCCCCTGCGCTCCGAGGAGATTCCCGTGTCCGAACCGCGTCCGCCCCTGCCCCCGTTCACCGAGGAGACCGCCCGCCGGAAGGTCCGGGCCGCCGAGGACGGCTGGAACACCCGCGACCCCGAGCGGGTCGCCCTCGCCTACACGCCCGACAGCCGCTGGCGCAACCGCGCCGAGTTCGTCACCGGACGCGGGCAGATCGTCGCGTTCCTCGCCCGCAAGTGGCGCCGCGAGCTGGAGTACCGGCTGATCAAGGAGCTGTGGGCGTACGACGGTGACCGCATCGCCGTCCGCTTCGCCTACGAGTGGCACGACGACTCCGGCCAGTGGTACCGCTCGTACGGCAACGAGAACTGGGAGTTCGACGCGGACGGCCTGATGGCCCGTCGGCACGCCTCGATCAACGACCTGCCGATCGATGAGGGCGAGCGGCTCTTCCACTGGCCGCTCGGCCGCCGGCCGGACGACCACCCAGGGCTCGGCGACCTGAGCCTCTGAGCACCGCCAGGGCCGGGCGGCCCCCGCCGGAAAACCCGAGGCGCCGCGGCGGGGGCCGGTCGTAGCCTGACGGGATGGAGAAGACCATCACCTACGTCGAGATGACCTCCCCGGACGAGTTGCGCCCGGCGCCGCCGGTCGCCGCGCTGGCCCTGTTCCGCACCGAGGGCACCTCCACCGTGGTGCAGGGCGTCCAGGCCGAGGTCGGTCGCCCGCACGGCTGGAACAGCGCCACCCGCACCGCCCAGGACTGGGCGGAGCACCTGGCCGAGTACCCGCGGCGCCAGTACTGGCTGATCACCCTGGACGGCGAGCCGGCCGGCATCGCCAACCTGGAGCTGCACCCCGGCGGGGACGTCGAGATCGCGACCTTCGGGCTGCTGCCCGCCCTGGTCGGCCGCGGCCTGGGCGGTTACGCGCTGACGCTCGCCCTGCGCCAGGCCTGGGCGACCGAGCCGGTCGACGCCGACACCGTGCGCCGGGTCTGGCTGCACACCAACTCCTTCGACCACCCGGGAGCCCTGCCCAACTACCACAAGCGCGGGATGCGCACCTTCAAGACCGAGGTCCACCCCGCCTGAACCCGGTCCGCCCGTACCCACGCTTCGGTGCCCCCTCCGGTGCTGTTCCACGGCTGTGACCTTTCGCGCACCGGCCGCTGACCTCGGTCTGGAACGCTCCTTGCTGTACCGGACAGCACCTGAGGGGGACCTGGAAATGACCGTTCGCAACAGATTCGGCACCGCCGCCGCGATCGCCCTGATGACCACCGTCGGCGCCGTGCTGCTCTCCGCGTGCGGCCCCAACGACGCCGACCCCAAGGCGACCGCCACCACCGCTCCGGGCACCCCCGGCACCGCCGCGACCGGCACCTCCGCCCCGGGCGGCCCGGCCCGCCCGAGCGGCCCCGGCACCGGCGGGGCGACCACCCCCGCCGCCAAGGAGGTCAACGGCACCTCCGCCGCCAACCACCTCACCATCAGCACCGGTACCCAGACCGTCGCGATGAACGGCACCACCGTCGACTTCGGCACCGTCGTCCGGGACCTCGCCTGGTCGCCCGACGGCAAGAAGGCGGCCTTCGTGAACGGCTCCGGCGACCTGGTCGTCGCCAACCCGGACGGCAGCGGCAAGGTCGTCCTCGCCAAGAACCCCGGCGGGGAGACCTGGTCCCACCCGAGCTGGCAGCACGCCAAGCCGATGCCCGGCCAGGACGTCCCCGAGGCGAACGAGCGCTTCAACACCATCGTGTTCGCTGCCGCCAAGGGCAACGTCCTGCGGCTGGAGAAGATCGCCACCAAGGCCGTCGGCGGCACCCCCGAGGTGCTGACCCCGCACAGCTCCGAGGGCGGCGACGAGTCCATGCCCCAGCCGCCCGAGACCGGCAACACCTGGCCCAACACGGGTGGTCAGCGCGGCGAGATCGCGTACGCCAACACCCCCGCCAACAAGGTGTACATCTACGACGACTACATCCGCCCGGCCACCCGGGAGCTGGCCACGGGCTCCCAGCCGGCCCTCTCCCCCGACGGCGAGCACCTGGTCTTCGTCCGCTCGGTGAACGGGCACGACCACCTGTTCTCGCGCTCCACCCAGTGGGACCAGAAGGCCGAGAAGGACCTCACGCCGGCGGCCGCCACCGACTACACCGAGCCCGTGTGGTCCCCGGACGGAAAGACCCTCGCGGCCCGCACCCCGGACGGCATCAGCACCCTGCCGGCCGACGGCTCCGCCGCCCCCGTCCAGGTCTCCACCGTCAAGGGCCTGCCCGCCTACCGACCGTGACGGCCACCGGCCGTATCCACCACCGGCTGTGACGGCCAGTTTCCGTGACGGCCGTCGGGCGGGCTCAGGACTCCTGGGCCGGCGCGGCGGCCGTCGCCAACTCGGCGCGCAGCTCGGCCAGGTGCTCGTCGGCGGTCTCGTGCGGCAGGAACTCGACCAGGTCGAGGAAGCGGAACAGCACCCGGGTCTCGGTGACGGCGTACTCGTAGTCGGCGAACCCGACCACCGCGCCGGTGCCGCCGCGCACCGCGCCCCGGACGGCGGCCGCCGTCACCTCGTCGGCGCCGTCGCCCTCCGCCGTCTGCCGCCGCCGGGCGTTCGGCCGGGCCAGGAACGGGCAGACCATGGCGGCGTACAGCATGCACGCCCGGTGCCCGGGGCCCTCCATGGTCGGCGCCAGGTTCTGGTACGACCGCCCGGCCCGCAGCGCGTCCGCGATGGCGGCGCTCTCCGCCGCGCCGACCACCCGCCACACCGGGCCCTTGGGCATGAAGCCGCCGCACACCGAACACCGGCGCTCCAGCGCGCAGTTGGCGCTACGACCGTGGTCGGTGAGCGCGAACTGCGGCTCACCCCCGCGCCACGGCGTGATCGCCGGCACGGGGTACCCCCTGACGTCCCGGGGCCTTGCCCCCACTCCCGCCGGCATCGGCACCGCATCGAATCGCACGGCCCCATCCATACCAGTCACCCGCACCCCGGGTCGACCCCCGCCCGGGGAGCGGGCGGGCGCGGCCCCAGGGACCCAGGGCCCCAGCGAGGAGTGCCGCCGCCCGCGCCCGCCCCGCCACCGTCACCGCCACCGGCTACCCCGGCGTCTCCTCCTCGGCGAGCAGCACCTTGCGCAGCAGGTCGGAGAGCGTCCTGCGCTCGGCCGGGGTGAGGACGCCGAGCAGGCGGCGTTCCTCGCGGCCCACCACGTCCAGGGCCTCGTGCCAGGCCGCGCGGCCGGTGTCGGTGAGGACCACGTCGACCTTGCGGCGGTCGGCGGTCGAGGGGGTGCGGAGGACGTAGCCGCGGCGTTCGAGGGCTTCGAGCCGGCCGGTCACCGACGCGGGGGCGAGGTTGAGATCGGCACTGAGGTCGGAGGGGGCGGCGTGACCGCCGCGGCCGGCGAGTTCGTGGAGGGTGTCGAACTCGTGCTTCTGGAGTCCGTGTTCGGCGACGCCCTGCTCGCGGACCTGGCGGAAGTGCCGGGTGAGCTTGGTCATCCGGGTGACGGCGCCCTCGATGTCGGGGTCGAGGTGGGGCAGCACCGGCTGCCAGCGTTCGACGTGCCCGTCCGTCCAGTCGCGGGGCGGGCTCGGTCGCCGGTCGGAGTGCTCTGCCATGACGGAAGTCTACAAAGCCCGCCCACGGCCACCGATGGCCGCCGGCCCGCCCCCTCTCAACAGTTCGATACCGAAATTTCGTTGCCGAAACTTTGACACCGAAATAAAGTCCTGCCCTGTGAGCCAACACCCCCTCAAGCTCCCCGACTTCCGGCTGCTCTTCCTCGGCCGGACGGTCTCCGCCCTCGGCGACGCCGTCGTCCCGGCCGCCCTCGCCATCGCCGTCACCCGCGCCACCGGCTCCTCGGCCGCGCTCGCCCTGGTGCTGGGCTGCGCGATGGTGCCGCGGCTGGTGCTGCTGCCGTTCGGCGGAGTGGCCGGGGACCGCTTCAACCCGCGCGTGGTGGCGCTGACCACCGACCTCGTCCGGGCCGCCGCCCAACTGCTGGTCGGCCTGGAACTCCTCGGCGGACGGCCCAGCCTGGCCCTGATCGCGGTCGCCGAGGCGGTCGGCGGCACCGCCTCCGCCTTCGCGATGCCCACCGCGACCCCGCTGGTCGCCGCGACCGTCCAGGGCGAACAACGACTGCGCGCGAACGCGCTGATCTCCTCGACGATGGCGGCCGCCCGGCTCGGCGGCCCGGCACTGGCCGGTGTGCTGGTGTACACGGCCGGACCGGGCTGGGCCTTCGTGCTGGACGCGGCGTCCTTCGTGTTCAGCGCCGCGCTGCTCACCCGGCTGACCGTGCGCCACCAGCCCGGCGAGCGCCGCTCCCTGCGCCGGGACCTCACCGAGGGCTGGCGCGAGGTGCGCTCGCGGGACTGGTACTGGACCAGCCTGTTCGCCCACGGCGCCTGGAACGGTGCCGCCGCCGTGCTGCTCACGCTCGGGCCGCTGATCGCCACCACCCGCCTCGGCGGGGACGGCGTCTGGGTCGCGTTCACCCAGGCCGGGGCGGCGGGCGTGCTGTGCGGTTCGCTGCTCGCCGGGCGGGTCCGGCCCCGGCGGCCGGTGCTGGTGGCCAACCTGGGCCTGGCCCTGTACGCGCTGCCGCTGCTGGCGCTCGCCGTGGCGGCCCCGGCGGCGATCACCGTCGGCGCCTACGCGGTGGCGATGACCGGGCTGGGCTTCCTCAACCCGGTCTGGCAGACGGTGGTCCAGCAGGAGTTCCCGGCCGGGGTGCTGGCCCGGGTGACCTCCTACGACTGGCTGCTCTCGCTGGCCGCCGCACCGCTCGGGTACGTGCTGGCCCCGCTGGCCGCCGAGGCCTGGGGCGCCGGGGTGCCTCTGCTGGCCGCCGCGGCCCTGGTGGCCCTGGCCTGCGCGGGCACGGCGGCGGTGCCGGGCGTGCGCCGGCTCGGCCGACCCGACCCGGCGGCCGCCCCCGCGCCCCGTCCGGAGACGGAACCGGAACGGGAGCGGAAGCGGCCACCGGCCGGGGTGTGATCCGGTCGAGCGCCGGGCGTCAGTTCCAGATGCCGGTGATGTCGGCGGCGGAGCCCGCGTTGCCCGCGTGCGTGGTCAGACCCGCGAGGTCCTCCAGGGTGCGCAGGACGTTGTAGTGGTTGTAGGTGGTGGCGGAGCTGCTGCCCGGGGCCACGTGGGCGCCGTAGAACACGGTCGGGATGCGGTTGCCCGCGAGGCGGTTGTCCTCGTCGAAGGTGACGACCAGGATGCTGTTGTGGGTCTGGGCCCAGGTGGCGTAGCCGCCGAGCTTGTTCTTGATCCAGGTGTCGCCGGTGCTCACCGAGCAGTCGTGCATGTCGTTGCAGAGGTTCGGGACGACGAACGACACCTTGGGCAGGGTCGTGTAGTCGGTCGGGAACTGGTTCATGGTCATGGCGGTGTTCAGCGGCACGTTGCCGAAGCCGAACCACGGGTTGTGCTTCTGCGCGTAGTTGCCGCTGCTGCACACGGTGCTGCCCTGGGACGGCAGGTCCTCGTTGTAGCTGAGCCAGGTCTTGCCGGCGGCGATCAGCTCGGAGCCCAGGTTCGGGGTCTGGAAGCCGCCGACGGTCACACAGCTGTCGTCGGTGCGGCCCTGGGTGGAGCCGGAGAACAGCGCGTAGTAGTTCGGCTCGCTCGGGTGGGTGATGCCGAACGACTGGGTGAGGTTGCCGCCGCCGGCCTTGAGGGTGTTGTTGATGTACGGGGCGCTGGAGCTGCCGACGACCTGGGTGTAGGAGTGGTTCTCCATCACCACGACGACGACGTGGTCCGGCGTCGGCAGGGTGGCGGCCTGCGCGGTGGTGGCGGTGGCGGCCCAGAGGCCGGCCGAGGCGGCGACCAGCGCGGTCGCCGAGGCGAGCGCGGTCGCGGTGCGACGGGAACGGGGCTTCGCGGGAGACGTCATGACGATTCCTCGGGTTGGGAACGAGTCCGGTGAGGGAACGCGCGAGCGCGGAGGGTGAGCGGGGGACCGCGTCGCCTGAGCGCCCAACAGCATGGAGCGGAAGCGGTGAGCAGGGCAGATGACAACGGGTGAAACCTTGACCGCGGGTCGGGAAACGGCCGGTGCGGGCAAAGCGGTTCACATTGCCGCCCGGCCACCCGGGCAGCGATAGTGGATCTTCGACGACGCGGTCCGACGCCGCGTCAACTGACGAGAGAACCGGAGAACATGGCGAAGATCACCCTCCTGCGCCCGCTCGCCGTGGCGGCGGCCGCCGCCGTCCTGGTGGCCACCGGTGCCGCGCACGCCGTCGCCGCCGACCAGGGCCCGGCCGCATCGCCCGTCCCCGACACCGCCGGGGTGCTCGCCGCGCTGCAGAACACCACCAAGGCGGGCGCGCCGGGCGCCTTCGCGGTGATCCGCGACCACGGCGACGCCGAGCGGACCCGCTCGTTGACCGTCGGCCAGGCCGACCTCGACGGGACCCCGATGAACTCCAAGTGGAGGTTCCGGGTGGGCAGCAACAGCAAGATGTTCTCGGCTGTTCTCGTCATGCAGCTGGCGGAACAGGGCCTGATCGACCTCGACAAGCCGATCCGCGACTACCTGCCGGCCGGCACCCTCCCGGACACCTGGACCATGACCGGCCGTCAGGTCATGGAGCACCGCGCGGGCGTCTACGACCACACCAACGACCTGCTGGAGCAGACGGGCGAAGAGACCACCAGCGCCTTCGAGGCGCGCATCCGCCACAACGTGTACGACCCGCGCGAGCTGGTCGCGCTCTCGGTCAAGCACGGCCTGCAGTACACCCCGGGCAGCCGCTACTCCTACTCCAACACCGACTTCGTCCTGATGGGCCTGGTGGTCGAGCAGCTCACCGGCCGCCCGTACGCGGACGTGCTGCGCGAGCGGATCGTCGAACCGCTCGGCCTGCGCCGCACCTCCTTCGACGTGCCCCAGGAGGAGATCGACGGCCCGCACGTCACCGGCTACCTCACCAACGACGACCGCACCAAGCCGCTGCTCGACTCCACCGAGCAGACCGCCTCCTGGGTGTGGAGCGCCGGCGCCGTCGTCTCCGACGCCGAGGACCTGGACCGCTTCCTCACCGCGCTGCTCGCGGGCGGTGCGGGCGGCCTCGTCTCGGACGACTCGCTCAAGCAGATGACCGCCGTGCTTCCCACCCCCACCGCGAAGATCTCCTACGGGCTCGGGCTGCGCCGCATCGCCCTGTCCTGCGGTGACGTGTACGGGCACGGCGGCATCGTCCAGGGCTTCCAGACCCAGTCCTTCGCCACCCCGGACGGTCGGCGCAGTGTCGTGGTCTTCGCCAACGCCTCCAACAACGGCTCCGTCACCCAGGGGCTGATGGGGGCGCTGGAGCCGGCGTTCTGCGGCAAGAAGCCCGCCGCGGCGACCGGCGCCGCGCCGCGCACCGCGTTCACCGCGCCGGCCGTCGACGACTCGCTGCCGGTGGTGGAGGACACCCGGATCTGACCTGCCGCCGCCTGCCGCCGCCACGCACACGGCACGCGCCGCGCGTTCCCGGCGCGGCGCGTGCCGTGTGCCGTGTGGGTGTCGGTCGGTGGGTCGGTTACCGGTCGAGGTGGGCGAGCAGCAGGTTGGGGTCCTGCCGGGTGGTGAACGCGGCGCTGGTGACGTACACGGTGTCCCCGCAGACGGCCACGGCGGTCGGGTTGGACAGTCCGTCGTCCCGGGTGAGCACGATCGACTCGGTCCCGTCGGGGCGGACCAGGGCCAGCTCGTGGGCGACGTTCAGCGCGGCCAGCACCTCGTCGCCGCGGCCGGTGAAGGCGAAGTCGTCGACCGGGCCGATGTCGTGGGCGCGGACCTCGACCGGTCCGGCCGCGCCGTCCTCCTCGATCGGGATGCGCAGCAGGCTGCCGCGGTCGGTGTTGCTCACCCAGACCGCGCCGTGGTGGACCTTGATGCCGTTGGCCCCGATGAAGGTGGTGCCCTGGAGCTCGGCGCCGCTCGCCCACACCGTCGGCGCGCCGCCGTGCAGCGGGATGCGCCGCACCAGGCCGAGCGCGGAGTCGGCGGCGTAGAGCACGCCGTGCCGCGGGTCCAGCGCGAGGCCGTTGCTGAGGCTGTCGACGGGCAGCGCGACGATGCGTTCCGGGGTGCCGCCGGGCCGCAGCCGCCAGACGCCGGTCAAATCCGCGGTGCCGGTGGAGTAGTTGACGTAGAGCGTCCCGTCGTGGGCGCGGACGATGCCGGCCAGCGCCGGGAAACCGACCACCGGGGTGGCCGGGTGGTCCGGGACGGGCAGCACGGCCAGCACGTGCACCTGGCCGTCCGGGGTGATCCGGGCGATGGTGCTGTTGCCGATGAAGGTGACGTCGGCGGAGCCGTCCGGTTCGAGCGCGATGTTCTCCGGGGTCTGACCGGTCGCGAGGTCCAGGTGGACGAGGATCCTCGGCGCGGACAGCGGCGGCGCCACCGCCACCGCCGGGGTGCCGGCCAGCAGGGACAGGGCGACGGCGGTGACGGTGGCGGTGAGCAGGCCGGCGGGGCGGGGTGAGCGGGGCACGGACTCTCCTGCGGGGGACGACGGACGGGCTGTCAGCAGACCACGCCCGCCGGTCGACCCGACCGACCGCCGTCGGCACGCCGTCGGCCCGTCCCCCGCCCGGCGGACACCACCCGGCCTCCGGGTCAGCTCGTCCGGCGGCGGCCCGGCCGGGGGCCGTCGGTGCTCAGGTCGGTGAGCGCCTCGGTGAGGAGTTCGCGGGCCTCGTCGGCCCGGCCCTGCTCGATCAGGGCGGTGCCGAGCTCGGTCAGCGTCTTGGTCATGCTGTCCGGGCGGCCGATCGCCTCGTAGTGCACCAGCGCCTGCCGGTAGGCCTTCTCGGCGGCCGGCCAGCGCTTCAACGCCGCCCGGTCCAGGCCGAGTTCGTGGGCCGTCATGGCCGCGATCAGATGCATCAGCGGGGAGGACCAGCGCTCCACCAGCTCCAGTGCGCCGGCCAGTGCGCGGCGGCGGGTCTCCACCGCCTCCTCGGCCCGGCCGGAGTCGCGCAGGCAGTTGGCCGCGCCGCGCAGGGTGACCAGCCGGCCGATCTGCGCGGAGCGGTTGTCCACCGCGGCGAAGGCCTCGGCGGCCCGCTGGTACGCATTGGTGGCCTCCCGGAGCCGGCGCAGCTGCCGCAGGCCGCTGGCGAGATAGGTGCGGGCCCAGCCCTCCTGCTCCCGGTCCCCGATCGCGATGGCCAACTCCAGGCCCTGACCGGCCAGTTCGACGCCGCGCTGGTAGCGGTGCAGGCAGGTGACGTACGTCCAGGCCAGGTAGTTCACGTGGACCGCCTCGGCCTGCCGGTCGCCGCAGGCGCGGGCGGCGTCGACCGAGAGCTGGAAGACCTCGGCCCAGATGTCCCAGCTGAGCAGGCGGTCGGAGAACCAGTGCATGGCCTCGGCGGTGTCGATCACCTCCCGGTGCCGGCCGGCGGCGAAGGCTTGGTGCAGGGCGGCCAGCCACTCCGGGTGTTCCTCCTCCAGCCAGCGCGCGGCCTCGGTCAGCGGCACCGGGGGGCCGGCGAGGTCCGGCTCCGGTCCGGGGTCCCGGTCCGGCGTCGCGGCGTGGTCCGGGTCGAACCGCAGGCCGTACCCGGCGGCCTGGCGCAGCAGCCAGGCGCCCGCCCGGGCACGGGCGTCCGCCACCGCCTCGGGCGTCTCGTCGGCCGCCAGCCGTTCGCCCGCGTAGAGGCGGACCAGGTCGTGCAGGCGGTAGCGCTCCGGGGTGGCCAGCTGCACCAGCCCGGCGTCGATGAGCTGCTCCAGGACGAGCTCGGTCCGGGCCGCGGACAGGCCCGCGTAGGCGGCCGCGACCTCGGCGGTGAAGTCGTGCCCGGCGGTCAACGCGCAGCGGCGCAGCACCAGTTGGGACTCGGCGGGCAGCCGCCGGTAGGACAGCGCGAAGGCCGGGCGGACGGCCAGGTCGCCGGTCTCCAGCAGGTCCAGGCGGTTCTCCTCGGCGGCGAGCTGGCGCGTCAGGTGGCCGACCGGCTGCTGCGGCCGGGCCACCAGCCGCTGCCCGGCGATCCGCAGTGCGAGCGGCAGGTAGCCGCAGAGCCGGGCGAGTTCGGCGGTGGCGTCCGGTGCGGCCTCGATCCGCTCGCGGCCGGCGATCCGGGCCAGCAGGTCGGCGGCCTCGGCCGGGGCGAGCGCGTCCAGCCGCAGCCGGTGCACCGACTCCAGCCCGGGCAGCGCGTTGCGGCTGGTCACCAGTGTCATCGCCGGGCCGGAGCCGGGCAGCAGCGGGCGCACCTGGCTCTCGTCGACGGCGTTGTCCAGCACCAGGACGAGGCGCCGCTCCCGGACCAGGGCGCGGTAGAGGCCGGCGCGTTCCTCCGTCCCGGCGGGCACCGCGCCGTCGGCGACGCCCAGGGCGCGCAGCACCTGACCGAGGGCGTCGCGGGCGGACAGCGGGGTGGGGGCCATGCCGCCGAGGTCGAGGGAGAGCTGACCGTCCGGGAACAGCCGGGCCAGGGTGTGGGCGGCGTGCAGGGCGAAGGCGGTCTTGCCGAGGCCGGGCTGGCCGCTGATCAACACCACCCGGGGGTGGGCGGGCCGGGTCTCGCCGGCCAGCGCCTCCAGCTGGAAGAGGGCGTCCTCGCGGGCGGTGAAGTCGGCGATGTCGCGGGGCAGCGCGAGGGCGCCGGGGGTGAGCGGGACGGTGGGGGTGGGTGCTGCGGCGGGGGTGGCGGGCGTGGGCACGGCGGGGGCGGGTACGGCCGGGGCGGGTGCGGCGACGGGTGCTGTGGGCGGCGGGGTGGCGACGGTCTGGGCGGGCACCGCGAAGGCGACGGGCGCGTCCGCCGGAGCCGCCCGGGTGCCCCGGGGCCGGCCGGACTGCGCGGCGTCCTCCAGGGCGGCGGCCCGGTCGGCGTCCAGGCGCAGCGCCTCGGCCAGCGCCCGTACGGTGCGCCGCTGCGGCCCCCGGGTGCGGCCGCGTTCCATGTCCCCCACGGCACGCAGGCTGACCCGGGCCGCGGTGGCGAGGTCCTCCTGGGTCAGGCCCGCCGCCATCCGGTAGCCGGTCAGCAGGCGGCTGAACTCCCCGCTCTCCTCGGTGTCCCCGCCCGTACCCCCCGCAGCCGCCATGTCCCGTCTCCGATCGTGCCGTTACTTCTGCCGGGCACCGTGCCCGACCGTCCCCCCGCAGGCAGAAGTATTGCCTGGGCAGAAGTATGCCTCGTACTCGACCCATCCCTGGTCGCCGGGGCCCGGCTCCGCCGCAGCTCAGGCCGGTGGGACGGCCGGGGCGGGGCGGCGGCGAAGGCCGGCTCCGCGTACCGGTTCTGCCGGTAGTTCTGCCTGCCTGAGGGGTGGCACGGCCGCCCGGGGGCAGGATTAGCGACCGCCAAAGATGCCTGATGACCGCTCAGCACTCGCCGACCAGCAGCGCCTGGGCCCGTCGGCGGGAGGCGGTGGCCTCCACCGTGCGGCCCAACTCGCCGAGCAGGTCGGCCAGCAGGCCGTGGGAGCGGGACTCGAGCGCGGTGTCGCCGACGGTCCGGCCGAGGGCGACGGCCAGTTTGGCGGTGGACAGGGCGGCGTCGCGCCGGCCGAGGGCGTGCAGGGCACGGGCCCGGCTGTGGGTGGCCAGTACGGCGTCGGCGCCGCCGGACTGCGCGGTGGCGGTCCGTACCGCCTCGTCGGCGTGTCCGAGGGCCGGTCCGGGGGCGCCGGCGAGGACCAGGGCGTCGGCGAGGTCGGTGAGCGAGCGGGCCAGCAGGTGGCCGGTGGCCGGGGTGCGGGCGGCGGTCACCAGGTCGGTCAGCAGCGGCAGCGCCTGCCCGTGCCGCCCGGCGCGCAGCAGGGCGCCCGCCACCCGGCCCCGGCAGCGGTGGCGCAGCACCCGGTCGCCGGCCCGGTCGGCGGCGGCGACGGCCTGGTCCAGCTGCTCCAGGGCGGCGCGGTAGGTGGCGCGGTCGACCAGCAGCACGGCCAGGTCGGTGGCGAGCCGGGCCACGGCGGCCTCGTCCGCGCAGGCCTGGGCGGACCGCAGACCGGCCTCGACCACGGCCCGCCAGCGGCTCCGGTCGGCGCCGGTGGTCTCGTACAACAGGCCGATGCGGTGGGCGAGTTGCCAGGACTCGGCGGTCCGGCCGTACTGCTCGGCGCAGACCACGACGGCGTGCAGGGCGCTCTCCTCGCGGCGGAACCAGGCGGCCGCCCCGGAGCCGCCGGGGGCATCCCCGAGCACGCCCCCGGGGACGCCGCCGCAGTCGTCGGCCTCGGCCGTCCAGGCGGCGGTGACCGCGAGGTAGTGGGCGATCAGCCGGTCGAGGGCGTCGAGCCGGTCCTCGCAGCCGAGGTCGGCCGCCTGCCGGACGGCGTAGCGGCGGACCAGCTCACGCCTGGCGTAGTGGCCGGGCGAGGTCTCCTCCAACAGGTGAACGGCGTCCAGCCGGTTCAGCAGCGTCCGGGTGACGGCGGGCGGCAGGTCGGCGAGCGCGGCGGCGGTCGCGGTGTCGATCACCGCGCCGGGGTGCAGGCCGAGCAGGGTGAACAACCGGGCCGGGGCGGGCGGCAGCGTCCGGTACGTGCCGTCCAGGGCGGCGGTGATGCCGAGCGGGCCACGGCCGGTGCCGGCCAGGGCTGCGAGGCCGGTCTGCTCGTCGGCGAGCTCCGCCGTCAGGTCGCCCAGCGACCAGTCCGGGCGGGCCGCCAGCCGGGCGGCGGCCAGGCGCAGCGCGAGCGGCAGGTGGTCGCAGTGCCCGGCGAGCTCGGCGGCCGCCTCGGGTGCGGCGGCCACCCTGGCCGGGTCGAGCGCCCGGGCGAGCAGGTCGTCCGCGTCCCCCGGGTTGAGCACGCCCAGCGGGAGCGGGATGCCGCCCTCCCGGACCAGCAGGTGGCGCAGCCGGCTGCGGCTGGTGACCACCGTCACCGGGGCGCGCTCGGGGGCGCCGGACTCCTGCTCGCTGAACTCCTCTTCGCCGGGGGCGTGTTCGCCGGACCCAGGTCGGCCGGGCTCGCGCGCAGGGGGCGGTGGCGGGGCGGGCAGCAGCGGGGCGATCTGCTCGTACGAGCGGGCGCCGTCCAGCACGATCAGCACCCGGCGGCCCGCCACCAGCTCCCGGAAGCGTTCGGCCCGCTCCTCGGCGTCGTCCGGCAGCGCGGCCTCCTCGACCCCGAGCGCGGTGAGGAACTCGCCCAGCACCTCGGCGGGTTCGCGGGGGCCGGCCGGGTCGAAGCCGCGCAGGTCGGCGTGGAGCCGGCCGTCCGGGAAGCGGTCGGCCGAGCGCTGCGCCCAGTGCCGGACCAGGCTGCTCTTGCCGACCCCGGCCGGTCCGGTCACCAGGACCGGCCGACCGGCCCGGGCGGCGGGCACCACCTCGTCCAGGCGAGCGAGCTCCGCCGACCGTCCGACGAACCGGCGGTCGTGGGTGGTGGCTTGGGGGACGGGCGCCGGGGCGGCGGGCGGTACGGGCGTGAGCGGTACGGGTGCGGGCTCCCCGGTCCGCGTGTCGGCGTGCGGCTGCGGCTGCGGCTGGGGCCGCCGGGTGAGGCGCTCCCCGGCCTCGCGCAGCTCGGGCCCGGGCGGGCCGGAGAGCCAGGCCACCGCCCGGTCGTACCAGGCCATCGCCTCGTCCCGGCGCCCGGCCTGGTCCAGGCAGCCGACCAGCCGGGCGGCCAGCGCCTGCCGGGTCGGGTGGGCGGAGGCCACCTCGGCCAGCTCGGCGGCCAGTTCACTGCCCCGGCCGACCCGGAGCAGGCCGTCCGCGAGCCGGTCCAGGGCGCGCAGCCGCAGGTCGGTGACGTACGGGGTGACCCGCTCGCGCAGCAGGGCGGAGCCGCAGTCGGCCAGCACCGGGCCGCGCCAGAGGTCCAGGGCGGTGCGCAGCAGGGGCAGCACCTGGTCCTCCGGCCCCGGGCCCGGCTGGTCGACGGCCCCGGTCTGGTCCGGCAGCATCAGGCCCGCCCGGTCGCAGAGCCACCCGAACCGCAGCAGGTCCACCCGGCCCGGGTCCCCGGCGAGCAGGTAGCCGGCGCCCCGGGTGTCGAGGGTGAGGTCGGTGGCGTCCAACAGCTGCCGCAGGGCCGCGACATGACCCTGCAACGCCGCCCGGGCGGTGGGCGGCGCAGCGCCGTCCCAGACCAGCTCGATCAGGTCCTCGGTGGCCACCGTCTGGTTGAGCCGGACGGCGAGCGCGCTCAGCAGGGCGCGACGCTTGGGGGCCGACGGCGTGACCGGCACCCCGTCGTCCCGCCGGACGACGACCGGCCCGAGCAGGTCGATCTGCATGCGGCCCTCTCCTCCCCCGCCTTCCGGCGACTCCCCACGTCCCCCGAGGATATGGCCCGGTGCGACCACGAACACCTGCCGCCCACCCCCTGTCACCAGCACCCCTCCCCACGACTACCGACCGCCACGGTCTGCCGACCGGCCGGGCGCGGCCAGGCGGGGGCGGGACCGCCGCCCGGGGTCGACGGCGGCAGGCAGGGAAGGTCCACCACCCGGGCCGGGCAGGGCCGCGCCAGGCCGCGCTGCCAGGCCTGCCTCGCCGGGCGCCCGGCGAGGCAGGTGGCGCAGACAACTCGATGCCGGGGTACCGGGCGGCAACGTCGGTCAGCCGGGCCGCCATCGCCCGTTCCCCCTCCCGCCCCGGAGACGCACGGAACCGAACCGATCCGTCGACGCGTCCGAGGGGTGGACGGCCGGCCCCGGCCGGTCGGCCGGGGCGCCGGGCGAGGCGGTCTGGCGCGAACAGGACACGATTGCGCACTACACTGCACCACCCCGGGGCCGACCCCCGGGCGGGCGTTGTCGGGGTGAGGTGGGGGTTACCGGTGCGGATTCGGCTGCTCGGCCCGGTGGAGCTGCGGGCCGGGGCCGACGGCTTCGCCTCGCTGCCGGGGGCGCAGCGGCGGGCGATCCTGGCGCTGTTGGCGCTGCGGCTCGGCCGGGTGGTCGCGGTGGAGGGCTTCTGCGAGCTGCTGTGGGGGGACCGGCCGCCGGCCAGTGCCCGGGCCGCGTTGCAGGGGCACGTGGCCGCGCTGCGCAAGGCGATCGCCGCGACCCCGTTCGTGCTGCACACCCGGGCGTCCGGTTACCTGCTGGCGGGTCCGGCCGACGAGGTGGACGCGCTGTGCTTCGAGGCGCTGACCGGTCGGGCCGATGAGCTGGCGGGCCGGGGCTGCGACGCCGGGGCCGCCGAGGCGGTCACGCTGCTGGAGCAGGCGCTGCGGCTGTGGCGCGGGGCGGCCCTGGCGGACCTGCCGGACACCGCGCTGCGCGGTTCGGTGGTGGACGAGCTGGAGCAGGCGCACACCGCGGCGCTGATCAGCTGGGCCGGGCTGCGGCTGCGTCAGGGCACCGGCGCGGGGGCGGTGCCCGCCCTGGAGCACGGTGTCCGGGCCGACGGGCTGCGCGAGGAGGTGGTGGCGCTGCTGGTCCGCTGCCTGCACCAGGCCGGCCGACGGGCGGACGCGCTGACCGTCTACCACCAGGCCCGGCTGCGGCTCGCCGAGGAGTTGGGCATCCGCCCCGGTCCGGCGTTGCAGGCCGCGCTCGCCGAGGTGCTGGCCGGTGACGAGGCCGTGCCGGCGCCCCCCTCCCCGGCGTCGGTACCGGGACCGGCGCGCCCACCGGCGCCCACCCCGGAGCCCCCGCCGACCGCCCGCACGCCCCGGCAACTCCCGCGCCGCCAGGTGGACTTCACCGGCCGGGCGGCCGAGGCGCAGTGGCTGGACCGCGAGTGCGGAGCACGGCGCGGCGCCGACGGACCGCGCAGCGGCGAGCGCGCCGGCGACGGGCTGGCGCTGGTGGTCGGCCCGGCCGGTGTGGGCAAGAGCGCGCTGGTCGCCGCCTGGGCGCACCGGGCCGCCGCCGACTTCCCGGACGGGCAGCTCTACGCCGACCTGCGCGGTCTCGACCCGGCGGGCCCGGCCGAACCGGCCGCCGTCCTCGGCCGGTTCCTGCACGCGCTCGGCGTGCCGGCGGACGCCACCCCCGCGGACCTGGCCGGTCGCGCCGCGCTCTACCGGGAGCGGACCAGCGGCCGACGGCTGCTGGTGGTGCTGGACGACGCCGCCGACGCCGATCAGGTCGCCGACCTGCTCCCGGACGGGCCGGACTGCGCCGCCGTGGTGACCAGCCGCGGCTCCTTGGAGGGCCTGGTCGCCGCCGACGGCGCCGCCCTGCTCCGGCTCTCCCCGCTGCCCGCGGCCGACGCCCGGCGCCTGCTGGAGCGCGCGCTGACCCCCGAACGCGTGCGCGCCGAACCGGCCGCCGCGGACCGACTCGCGGAGCTCTGCGACCACCTGCCGCTCGCCCTGCGGATCGCCGCCGCCCGCCTGGCCACCCAACCGGACTGGCGGATCGCCGACCTGGTCGCCGAACTCGCCGAGGAGCCCACCCGCCTGGCCGTGCTGGACGCCGACGGCGAGACCGGCATCACGGCAGAGCTTGCTCTGACATTCCGTCAACTCTCTGCCACCGCGCGAGATCTGCTCGCCCTGCTCGCCGTCCACCCGGGCCGCGAGGTGGACACCCTGGCGAGCGCCGCACTGCTCGGCGCCGACCTCGCGACCGCCCGGCAGGCGCTCGGCGAGCTGGCCGCCCACCACCTGCTCACCGGCGCGGCCCCGGGCCGCTACGGCCGCTCCGAGCTGATCCGGCTGTTCAGCGCCGACCTGCTCGCTGACCTCCCCAAGGTACGCCAACGCCGCGCCGGGGAAAGGCTGTTGGACTACTACCAGGCAGCACTCCGGCACGGCGGCGACTTCGTCGAACCCGGCCAGAACGGCTTCGGCGGGCCGGCCCCCCAGCCGCCCGCGCTGCCGCCGGCCGGCAGCATCCGCACGGCGCTCGACTGGTTCCAGACGGAGGAGCCCGTGATCCGCGCGCTGGTCACCGCCGCCGTGGCCGACGACCCGGACCGGGCGTGGCGGCTGGCCCTGGCCGCCGGGCCGCTCTACTACGGCTCCAGCCGCTTCACCGACTGGCTGACCTGCATGCGCCTGGGCGGGCAGGCCGCCGAGGCGTCCGGTGACCGCCTGGCCGCCGCCCGGCTGCACTGCGCGGAGGCGGGTGCCCTGCTCGGCCTGGAACGCCGCCAGGAGGCCGCCGAGGCGGCCCGCCGGGCGGTGGCCTGCTCCGAACCGGCCGAACCGACCGAGCTGGCCGAACCGGCGGATCCCACTGCCCCGAACGCCGCCGGCGACGACACCACGGAGGCCCGGTCCGCCCGCGCCCAGGCCCTCTCCGTGCTGGCCCTGGTCACAGCACTGCTCGGCGACGCCGTCGAGGCCGTACGCCTCGCGGCCACCGCCACCGAGCTGGCCGCCGAGTCCGGCGACCCGAGCCGCCTGGCCCGCGCCCTCGCCCACCACGCCTGGGTCTCCCTGGCAGCCGGGGACCGGGACGACGCCCTGCGCCGGGCCCGCGAGGTCCGGAACCTGCTGCCCGCCCGCCCGGTCACCTCGGTCCACCTGTGGTCGATGCTCACCGAGGCACACGCCCTTCCCCCGCTCGGCCGCGGCATTCCCGCCGACCTGGCCTGGAACCGCCTGCTGGCGAGCTGCGAGGAGGCGGGCGGCGTGCTCTACCTGCACGCGATCGCCGAACAGTCCTACGCCTCCTACCTGTTGACCAGCGGCCGCGAGCCGGAGGCCCGGGAGCGGCTGCGCTCGGCCCTGGAACGCTTCCGCGCCCACGACCGACTCGCCGGTTTCGTCAGCGAGTTCACCACCGTCCTGGAGGAGTCCGTCAACTCCCGTGAGACGCACTCGATCTGACGGATCAACCGACCGCTGCGCCGTCCACCGGGGCGTACCCGTGCTCGGCCGCCAGGACCGGCCGCAGCGCCCGGATCGCGTAGAAGTTGCGGGACTTGACCGTCCCCGGCGGCACCCCGAGCCGGGCCGCGGTCTCCGCCACCGACCGGTCCCGCAGGTGCAGTTCGACCAGCACCTCCCGGTGGTGCTTCTGCACCCGCCGCAGGGCCAGCGCGATGTCCCGGGCCACGACCACCTGCTCGTACGGGTCCTCGGCCAGCGGCCGGTCCTCCAGCGGCTCGCCGATCACCTCCTTGGCGCGTGCGGAAGCCATCCGGTAGTGGTCGATGGCGATCCGCCGGGCCACCGTGAACAGCCACGGGCGGCTCTGCTCGGGCCCGGCCGCCAGCGCCTCCGGGTGCTGCCAGGCCCGCAGCAGGGTCTCCTGGAGGATGTCCTCCGCCTTTCCGCGATCGCCGCCGGTCGCCCGCAGCAGCGCGCGCAGCAGGTAGCCGCCGTGCAGCCGGTGGATCTCCGCGAGCGTCTCCGGGTCGAGGGTCGGGCGCGCCGCCCGCCGCGCCGCCGCGGGCTGCGCAACGGCCGCGGGCTGCGCAACGGTCGCGGGCTGCGCAACGGTCGCGGGCTGCACGACGTCCGACGGGGCGGACGGCTGGGTGACGGGCGTGGGCTGGGCGACGGGCGGCTTCGACACGCGCTACCTCTCAGATCGGGCAGGGGGCACGGCAACACACCGACCGGACGACCCCGGCGGCTGCAACAGCACCCTGCCCGCACCCGCCAAGGCCGCACCAACATTCCGCCAACGCGGCAACCCACCCGCCGTCAGGCCCGATTGAGCGCCCGCACCAACTCCTCCACCCCCTCCTCCCCGCGCTGCTCGATGAGCACGGCGACCCAGCCCGCGAGCCGCTCCCGCTCCTCCGCCGACCAGTCCGGCGCCGACGGGTGCTCCTCGACCACCAGCGCCGACGCCAGCTCCAGCAGCCCCGGCGCCGGCTCCGGCCGCCACCGGCCCGTCGGCAGCGCCCGCACCGCCAGCCGCCGGGCGACGGCGATCACCTCCTCCGCCGTCCCCTGCGGCACCGCCAGCACGGGCGGCCCGGGCAGGCTCTCCGCGCCGTCCCGCACCAGTGCCGCCACCAGGGCCCGCACGTCCGCCACGTCCGGATCCATCGTCGTCCCTCCCCCGTCCCGTCCCACGGGACTCACGCCGGTTCGTCCTCGTGGCACTCGGCGCATACCGAGTGCCACCGGGAGACGGTACCGAGTGCCGACCGGTCCGGCAGAGGGTTTTCCCACCCGCCGCCGGAACGGCCGGACGGCACGGCCGAAGTGGCGGTGGTGGTGCACATCGGATCCTCCCAGCGAGACGGGGGCGCGGCATGCGCCCTCCTCGCTCAACGGGACCCCTGGCAGGCCCGGTTCACCCGCCCAGGGCCGCCCGGCGCGGCCCCGTGGCCGCAGCTGCCGGTGGAGCACCCGCCGGTGCCACGACGGGCGGGCCGCCGGTCACCCGGCCCGTTCGGGGGCGGCCGGGGCGGTGGCCGGGACGGTGGGGGCACCGGCCGTGGTCACGCCCGGGGCGAGCGGCAGGGTCGCGGAGACCCGGAAGCCCGACCGGTACGGCGAGGCGCTGAGCTCGCCGCCGAACAGGGCGATCCGCTCGGCCAGACCGATCAGGCCGTGGCCGGTCGAGAGCTCCCCCCGCGCCCGGGAGCGGCGGCCCGCGCCGTCGTCCACGACATCCAGGTGCAGCGCATCGGACCAGGTGACCCGCACGACGGCGTGGCTGCCCGGTCCCGCGTGCTTGGTGATGTTGGTGACGGCCTCCTGCACCAGCCGGTAGGCGGTCAGGTCGACGCTGTCGTCCAGGTGCACCGGGGTACCGTGCACCTCCAGGTCCACCTGGATCCCGGCCTGCCGGACGTGCTCCAGCAGCGGGGCCAGGTCGCCCAGCCCACGCCGGCCCGCGCAGCCCTCGACGGTGGCGCCGACGGTGGCGTCGGCGGTGCGCAGCAGCCGGAGCAGCCGGCGCAGCTCCGCCATCGCGCTGCGGCCGACCTCCTCGATCCGGGCCAGCGCCTCCGTCGCCGGGGAGGGCGCGGACGGCAGGGAGGACGGCAGGGAGGACCCGGCGGGCACCGGGTCCGGGGCGGTCCGGGCCGTCTCCGCCTGGAGCACCATCACCGCCACCGCGTTGGCCACGATGTCGTGCAACTCGCGGGCGATCTGGGTGCGTTCGTGGACCACCGCGCGGCGGGCCCGGGCCAGCTCCCGGCGGTCGTGCGCGGCCGCCAGGGCCACCGCCCGGGTCCACCGGCCGATGCCCCAGGTCGCGGCCGTGATCGGCAGGTAGAACGCCAGCCCCGCGATCAGCGCCGGTGTCTCGTACCCGGGCGCGGCGAGCTGCGCGACGGTGTCCCAGATCGCCAGCCCGATCGGGACCAGCGCCAGGGCGAGCGCGCCGAGGGCGGCCGGCAGCCGGCACTGCCGCGCCACCGTGTACAGCGCGACCAGCACCCCGAAGTACGGGGTGAAGTGGAAGTCCGTGAACACGGTCAGCAGGTTCGCGCCGACCGCGGCCGCCCAGACCACCCCGAACGCCGCCACCGGCCACCGCCGCCGGAACAGCAGCGCCGCCACCTCCGGCAGGGCGAAGGCCAGCAGCTGGAGCTCCTCCTGCCAGGTGGTGTCCGGCGACACCGGGGAGCCGAAGAAGAACGCCTCCGGGACGATCACCGCCAGCGCCAGTGCGGCGTCCTGCACCCGGGTGGACCGCAGCCACCTGCGGCGGCCGGCCCTGGGCGCGGTCTGTTCGGTCACCACGGGATCCGTCTCCTCAGCTCCTCACCGCGTCGGGGTCACTTCTTCGGGCAGCCGCCGCAGTTGATCGTCACGCAGCAGATCCCCTGGGCGAAGGTCGACAGGTCGTCGCCCGCCAGGGAGAGCCACCAGGCCGGGGCGAGGTCGGCCGGCGAGGGAGCGGAGCCGGCCGGCGGCGCGACCGGGTAGCCGAGCTCGGCGTACGCGGCCCACAGATCGCCGCGGTGGCGGCGCAGGCTGTCGGTGAGCGCGTCCAGTGTGATCGCCACCGCCGCGTCGCCCGCGTGCCGCGAGGGCCCGACCAGTGCCAGCACGGCCGCCGCCGTCCGGATCCCGTCCACGGCGGCGGCGGCCAGGCTCACCCCGGCCACCCGTACGCTCTCGACGTCGCCGCCCGCGGCGATCCGGACCGCGTAGCGCGCCCACGGGTCCGCCAGCATCCGGGGCGGGTCGGGCACCAGCACGGTGGTCGGCCCGGTGAGGAAGCCGGAGGCCAGGGCGGTGCCCGTGCCCCCGTCCGGTGCCACGAGGTGCACGGTGGCGCCCACGGTCGGGGAGTCGTTCATGGTTACGGTCCCAGGGGGTGAGGGTGCCCGGAACGGGCAGTTGACCGGACGTGTCCGGTCCAGTCGTAACGTGCCCGGCCGCACCCCGCCCCCAGGGGGCAACCGTGCGAGTGAGCCGGGCGGGGCCATCGGGTGTTTTCCGGCGACCGGTCCGCCCGCCGTTGAACGGCGCCGCCCGCCCCGCCCGTTGAACGGAGCGGACGGCCCTACGGCGCCGGCGTCGGGGGACGCCGCACACCCGTGCACGGAGCAGGGCCGAGACGGCGACAGGAGACGAACACGTGGCGGCCGACCCCCTCACCACCGGGCGGATCCACCGACTGACGACCGGCCCGGACTGGGACCTCGCCCCCGAGTACGGCCCCGTCACCCCGCCGACCGGGGCTGCGGGTGGGCCGGCGGGTGGGCCGGCGGGTGGGCCGGACTGGCAACGGCCGCTGGACGTCCTGGGGACGGTGCTGGTGCCCCCGGAGGCACGGCCCGCCCCGGCCGCCCCGGCGGTGGCGCCTCCCGCGCTCCCCGCCCGACCCGCGCTGCGCGCTCTGCCCACCGTTCCCGCGGTGCCCGCGGTGCCCGCCGCCCCCGCCGTGCCCGCCGCCCCCGCCGCGAGGACCGGCCGACGCAGCCTGGGACTCGGCCTCGGTCTCGGCCGCGGCACCCGCGACCTCGAACGCCTCACCGCCACCATCCGCACCCCCCTGCGCCGCTCCTTCCGGATCGCCGTCATCGGCCTCAAGGGCGGGGTGGGCAAGACCTCGACCACCCTGGCGCTCGGCTCCCTCCTCGCCGAGACCCGCTCCGACAAGGTCATCGCCGTCGACGCCAACCCCGACACCGGCACCCTCAGCCGCCGCGTCCACCTGGAGACCCCGGCCACCGTCCACGACCTGCTCGCCGCCGAGCCCACCATCACCGGCTACATGGACGTCCGCCGGTTCACCTCGCTCACCCCCAGCGGGCTGGAGGTCCTCGCCAACGACGCCGACCCGGCCGTCGCCACCAGCTTCGGCGGCGAGGACTACCAGCGCCTCGTCGACCTGCTCGGCCGCCAGTACCCGGTCATCCTCAGCGACTGCGGCACCGGCCTGCTCCACAGCTCCATGCGCGGCGTCCTCGGCCTCGCCGACCAGCTCGTCATCACCGCGACCACCAGCGTCGACGGCGCGAGCAGCGCGGGCAGCACCCTGGAGTGGCTGTACGCCAACGGCTACGCCGCACTGGCGCAGCGCAGCGTCACCGTGATCTCCAGCATCCGGGGCAACGGTAAGCGGCAGATCCGGGTGGAGGAACTGGTCGCCCACTTCGAGAGCCGCTGCCGCGGCGCGGTGGTCCTGCCCTTCGACGAACACCTCGCCCTCGGCGGCGAGTTCGACCTCGCCAAGCTCCGCCCCAAGACCCGCCGCGCCTACCTCGACCTCACCGCCCTCGTCGCCGAGGGCATCCCCCTCGCCGAAGCCACCGCCACCCCCTGACCACGGCCCCACGTCCGGCCCGTTCCCGTCCACCGAATGGGCGGCCACAACCTCGGCCGCCACAACCACGGCCGCCGCCGACGTCGGCTTCGGCGACACCTCGGCCACCCAGATGTGGCTCTTCGAACCCGTCGGCTGACCACAGCCCCCGCCTCATTGCGACCGGAGGCCCCGGTCAGGCGGGGCCATCCTCGTGACCGGCAACCATGCGGCCGAACTGGACCGGGCCGCTTCACGCGCCCTCACCGGGCGCGGCGGGCAGGTGCAGCCAAGATCAGCAGCTGGACGGGACCGCAGACCGGCCACGGCTCGTCGGCGGGGCACAGCAGCGGCCCGCCGACCGGGCTCTCGGCCGGGGACGGGCTACCGGCGCGCGGGTGGAGGCGCACTGCGTCGCGTCGCGGCGGCGTCAGTTCGGGGAAGAGCTGCTCCACGTCCGCGAGGGCGGTGCGGGGTCGTTCGGGTCGTCGTCTTCAGCGTCCGTGCTCGTCCGCTGCGGCGACGACCCTGGAACCCGGTCTGCCGAATCGGCCGGCAGCCCGTCAGGCCTGCCAGCGGCCGGGCCGCCAGTCGCGGCGGCGGGCCGCGCCGATGAGGGCGGCGGTGCCGAGGGTGAGGGTGACGATGGCGAGGGTGGCGGCGGCGAGGGTGGTGGCCTGGTGGAGGGCGGGGTCGGGGGGTGGGGGCTGGAGCGGGGGGACGGTGGGGGTGGTGGGTGACGGGGGGTCGCCGGGGAGGGGGGTGCTGAGGGCGGTGAGGGGGTCGACGGTGCCGTAGCCGACGTGCGGGTCGGGGAGGGCGGTGCCGGGGTGGTAGGCAGTGGCGGTGAGGCGTTCGCGCAGCTGGGCGGGGGTGAGGTCGGGCCGGTAGCCGAGGACGAGGGCGGCGGTGCCGGCGACGACGGCGGTGGCGTAGCTGGGGCCGGCGGCGGTGAAGTGGCCCTTGCCGCCCGGCCCGACACTCAGTACGGCGTCCCCGGGCGCCACCAGGTCGATCCGGCCGCCGTCCGGCCCCCCGGCGGGCGGGCTTCCGTTGGGGGCGAGGTCGGAGACGGCCAGCACCTCGGGCAGCGCGGCCGGGTACACCGGGCCGCCGGCCGGGCCGCCGGCCGAGGGGTTGCCCGGGTCGAAGGCGGCCGGGGCGATCACCAGCGCGCCCTTGCCGTCGGCGTAGTGGACGGCGGCGGCCAGTGCCTCGTCGGCCGTCGCGACGGGGACGCCGACGGCGATGACCCGGGCGCCGCCGTCCGCCGCGTCCCGGATGCCCTTGGCGAGCAGGGCCGGGGTGGTGGTTCCGACGTCGTCGGTGACGGCGACGGCGAGGATCCGCGCCTCGGGGGCGAGGCCGGCGAAGCCGATGCCGTCCTGCCGCCGGGCAGCGACCAGTCCGGCGAGGAAGGTGCCGTGGCCGACGCAGTCGCGCGCGGAGTCGCCGGGGCCGTATTCGCGCGGGCCGGGGGTGAGCCGGCCGTCGAGCGCGCCGGAGGCCGGGTCGACCCCGGAGCCGAGGACGGCGACGGTGACGCCCGCGCCCCGGCTGAGCTGCCAGGCGGACTCGGGGCGCAGGAAGGTCTGCGCCCACGGGGTCCGTTCGGTGTTCCGGTCGGAGGGCTTGACGCAGCCGTCGGACCGTCCGGTCCCGGCCGCGCCCCGGTTCTGGACGATCACGGGCAGCGCGCCCGGGTCGGCCGGCGGGGTCCCGGCGGCGGACGCGGCGGAGGCGGCCGGGGCGACCGCCGCCAGCAGGGCCGCGGAGCAGAGCGCCACAACGGCGGAACGCCGCGCCACACCCGTCACACCGCGCTCCCCTGCGGCAGCACCGGACCCGCCGGACCCGCCGGCAGCCCCGGCAGGTCCTGCGGCAGCAGCAGGCTCAGCTCGGACAGGTCGCCGACGTCGAGCCGGGCGAGCCGGCCGGCCTGCCGGGTGACCATCGCCTCCAGCGTCTGCCGGGCGAAGCGGCCGTTGCCGAAGTTGCGGTCCCGGGGGACGGCCGCGCACAACTCGCCCAGGGCGGTGAGGGTTTCGGGCGCGCAGAGGTAGCCGGCTTCCTCCGCCTGGAGCCGGACGATGGTGACCAGCTCCTGCGCGCTGTAGTGGTCGAAGGCGATCTGCTGGGAGAACCGGGAGGCCAGGCCCGGGTTGGAGCCGAGGAAGCCCTGCATCTCGTCCTGGTAGCCGGCGACGATGACGACCACCTCGTCGCGGTGGTCCTCCATCAGCTTCATCAGGGTGTCGACGGCCTCCTGCCCGAAGTCGCCGCCGACGGCGCCGCCGCGCGGGGTGAGGGTGTAGGCCTCGTCGATGAACAGCACGCCGCCCCGGGCGCGTTCGAAGGCCTCCCGGGTGAGCTGGGCGGTGTGTCCGATGTAGCGGCCGACCAGGTCGGCCCGGGCGGTCTCGACGAGCTGGCCGCGCGGCAGCACGCCGAGCTCGGCGAGCAGGGCGCCGTAGAGCCGCGCCACGGTGGTCTTGCCGGTGCCGGGCGGGCCGGCGAAGACCAGGTGGTGGCTGATCCGCGCGGTGGGCAGGCCGGCTTCCTCGCGGCGGCGGGCCTGGGTGATCAGGTTGACCAGGTTCTCGACCTGTTCCTTGGCGGCGGTGAGGCCGACCATCGCCCGCAGTTGGTCGAGCAGTTCACCGCCGCCGGGGCCCGGCCCGCCGCTCCCGTCCGCGCGGGCGGCCGTACCGGCGGCGGCCTCGCCCAGGTCCTCGGGGAGCAGCACGGCCAGGTCGGTGTCGGTGAGCTCGGTGTGCTCGGCGAGGTCGGCGAGTCGGGAGGCCTGGCGGTCGACCATCTCCTCGAAGACCTTGCGGGCGGCGCGGCCGTTGCCGAAGTCGGCGCCCTTGGGCATCCGGGTGAAGTGCGTGCCCAGCGCGTCCCGGGTGGCGCCGGCGAGCTGGTAGCCGTGGCCGGCGGCGGCCCGTTCGACGATGGTGACGAGTTCCTCCGCCGAGTAGTTGCGGAACTCGACGGTCCGGCTGAACCGGGAGGCGAGGCCGGGGTTGGAGCCGAGGAAGGTGCGCATCTCGTCGGAGTAGCCGGCGACGATGACCACCACGTCGTCGCGGTGGTCCTCCATCAGCTTGACCAGGGTGTCGATCGCCTCGCGGCCGAAGTCCGGCCCGGTGCCGGCGGCGCCCGACGCGAGCGTGTACGCCTCGTCGATGAACAGCACGCCGCCGAGCGCGGACTGGAACACCTCGGTGGTCTTGATCGCCGTGCCGCCGACGATCGAGGCGACCAGGTCGGCCCGGGCGACCTCGGTGAGGTGGCCGCTGCGCAGCACGCCGAGGTCGGCGAGGATCGCGCCGTAGAGGCGGGCGACGGTGGTCTTCCCGGTGCCGGGCGGTCCCGCGAAGATCAGGTGACGGCCCATCGGCAGGGCGGGCATGCCGGCCTGCTCGCGGCGCCGGGCCAGCTTGTTGAGGTTGACCAGGGTGGCCACCTGGTCCTTGACGCCCTCCAGGCCGACCAGCGCCTGGAGGGCCGCCTGCGGGCCCTCCGGCTCGGGCGGCGGCAGTGGGTCGGCCGGGCGGTCCACCGCCGACGCTCCGCGCTCCTCCGCTCCGGGGGCTGCCCCGGAATCCGCGCCGGGATCCGCACCGCCCGGGCGGGCGGTCGTCGGCTCGTCCTCGGCGCCGGCGGTGGCGCTGCCGTGGCTGTCGGCGTGTGCGTTGTCCCGGCTGGTCAGGTTCTCCACCGACAGCCGGGTGCTGGGGCGGGTCTGCCGCAGGCCGGAGCCGCGGTTGCCGGTGACGGTGCAGCCGGTGATCCGGATCGGCTGCTCGGATTCGGCGCGCACACCGTCGCGGGTGTTGTCGGTCAGCTCGCAGCCGGTGAGGGCGGCCCGGCTGCCGGCGGCCAGCAGCAGGCCGTGCCGACGGTTGCCGTGCACCCGGGAGCGGGCCATGGTCAGTTCGCCGCCGTCCTCGACCAGGACGCCGTCGGCGGTGCAGTCGGCGATGTCGCAGTCGCGCAGCGCGGCGATGCCGCCCGGACCGATCTCGACGCCGGACGTCCCTGCGCCTTGCGCGCCGTACGCCCCCTGCGCGCCGTACGCCCCGTGCGCGGCGGAGGAGCCGGTCGTACCCGTCCCTCGGACGGTGGTCCCGCCGACCTGGATGTTGCCGCCGTCGGCGACCCGCAGCGCGGCCCGGCCGGTCGCGGCCAGCACGCCGGCCTCCAGCCGCCCGCGCCCCTCCCGCAGCACCTCGACGCCGTGGCCGCGCACCTCGGCGACGTCCAGCCGCCGCAGCAGCGGGTTGGCGCCGTCGCGCACGCTCACCCCAGCGCCGGCCGCGCCGCGCACCTCCAGCCGGTCGAACTCGGCCGCGCTCTCGCCGACCAGCTCCACCCCGGCGCCGCCGCTGTCCCGGACGGCGGTCCGGGTCAGGGCCGGGCCGGCGGCTTCGTCGACCAGGATCCCGGCCGCCCCGGCGCCCGCCACCTCGCAGTCCTCGAAGGTGCCCCGGGACCGGCCGGTGACGTGGATGCCGTGGCCCTTGGTGCGCGCCGTGCGGCAGCGGCGCACCAGCGGGTCGGTGCCACCGGCCAGGACGAGGCCGTGCCCCCGGGTGTCGTGGACGGTGCAGTCCTCCAGCAGCACCTGGGCGGCCGAGCTGAGGAAGACCCCGACCGAGGCGTCCCGGACGGTGGTGCGCAGCACGCGCGTGGTGCTGTGCTCCTCCAGCGCGATGCCGGGCTTGTCGGTGGCGGAGATCTCGCAGTCCTCGATCGAGCCGCGGCCCTCGCCGTTGGCGCACACCCCGTTGCCCCGGGCGTCCCGCAGCACGCACCCCCGCACGACGGGGTTGGCCCGCTCGCCGATCACCACGGCCGAGCTGCCCAGGTGCTCGATGACGCAGTCCTGGATCACGCTGGTGCCGGCGGACGTCTCCACGATGCCGGCCCCGGCCGGGTTGACGACCCGGCAGCCGCGCATCGCCAGTACCCCCTGTTGCCGGGTCAGCACGGCCGTCCAGGAGGAGCCCGCCACCTCGCAGTCCTCCAGCGCGGCCTGCCCGCGCGGGACGTCCACGGCCGGCAGTTCCTCGTCCTGGCCCTGGAGCACCAGCCCGGTCAGCTGGACGGCCTCCGACACCACCTGGACGACCGGGCCGCGCCGGGCAGAGATCCGGACGCTGCCGCGGGCCTCCTCGGCGGTGATGGTCACCATCTTGGTGATCACCAGGTTCTCCTCGTAGCGGCCCGGGCGGACGCTGATCACCGTGCCGCTGCGGGCCGCCTCCAGTGCGGCGCCGATCGTGCGGTAGCCGCCGTCGCGCTGCTCCGCACAGACCGTCAGCACATGGCGGGTCATGGGGCGCTCTCCTCCGTCGTTCGTGGTCGTTGGGTGCGGCCGGGGTCGTGCCGTGCGGCCGGTGTCGCTCGGCGCGGCCGAGGTCCTTGGGCGCGGCCGGGGGTCGGTCCGCCCCGGGTCGCCGGGGTCAGCCGGTGCAGGTGGCCCGGACGGCGGACGCGGCGTGGTGGGCGTAGGTCTTGGAGTCGCCCTGCCAGTCCAGGCCCCGGGTGTGCAGCATCACGGCGATCTTGCCGTCGCTCAGCGGGTAGCTGCCCACCGCGACCCACTGGCCCCGGTTGCCGACCTGGTTGACGGAGAACGAGCCGATCGTTCCGCTGCCGGGCGCGGACTTGCTCTGGACGGTGTAGTACGTCGGGGCGCCGCCGACCGCCTTCACGTCGCCGCTGCCCGGCACGTACACGGACAGCTTGCAGCTGCCGCTGGTGACCGGCGCGGTGTTGAACGTCCAGACCACCGAGTTGCCGTCGTCCTTGTTCGCGGCGCCGGACATCGGCACCGAGGTGAAGCTGCCGTTGCAGCCGTCCCCCGCGTAGCCGCCGGAGTTGGTGCGCCAGCCCTCCTGTCCCTTGTCGAACCAGCCGTACTGCTGGGTGGTGGTGCCACCGCCGGTGCAGAACGGGCCCGCGACGGCGGCGTAGCTCGGGGCCGGGGCCGGCGCCGGCGGGGCGGGCTTCGCCACCGGCGCGGGCGGCACCGGGGCCGGTGGCGCGGGCTGGGCGGCGGGGGGCTGCTGGGCGGCCGGTGGCTGCTGGGCCTGCTGGGGCTGCTGCGGCTGGGTCTGCGGGGCGGCACCCGCGCCGCCGGTGCCGCCGCTCTGGCCGCCGGACGACCCGGCGGCGGCCTTGCCGGGGTCCGGCCGTCCGCCGCCGGCCGGTGCGCCGCCGCCCGTGACCGGACGGCCGGCCACCGGCACGGCCTGGCCACCCGCGCCGCCCTGGTCCTGGGGCGCCTCGCCCGCCGCCGTCGGCGTCGCGGCGGCACCGTCAGCGGGCGCCGAGGGGGTGGCCGGGGCGGACGGCGTGAGCGTCGCGGGCTGCTCGCCCAGCACGTTGCCGTGCGCGTCGGCGCCCGGGACGAAGCCGTTGCCGCCGCCGTCCTGCTGCGTGTACCCGACGGGCGGCGGCCCCTCCGCACCCGACGGGCCCCGGTCGTCCCCGCCGAACTGCGAGACCCCCAGCGGCACGCCGACCAGCACCAGGCCCGCGATCACCGCGGCGGCCACCATCGGCCGGGAGATCCGGCGCGGCCCGCCCCCCGGCTCCTCCGCCGACTCCTGCCCGGGTACGGCGGTCACCCCCGCGGGGGCCTCAACCACGGTGGCAGCGACGGACGTTGGACCGGGCGCGGCGGTGGTGCCACCTGCGGGGGTGGCCTCGACCTCGGGCACCGCACCGGTGGCGGCCACCGCCGTGAGCTCCGGCTCGGCGGGGGCCGGTGCCGGTGCCGGCACGGGTGCCACCGCCGGTGCAGGTGCCGGTGCCGCACGGGACGCCAGCTCCTCGGGGACGACCCACGCCACCGCGGGCAACTGGATCCCGGCGCTCTCCGCCCCCTCCGCTCGACTCCCCCGGCCGCTGCGCTCCTTGCCCACCCTGGCCCCCTGGCCCTCGACGACGATGCCCGAACCTGGACGGCCTCCGCCCCACCCGGACCACCCGGGCGACGGACCCGTCCCTCCCGTTCCCACGGACGGCGACCCGCCGCGGGTTCAGTGCGGTCCGCGCAGGATCACCGGGCGTTCACAAGCGGAACAGAATTCTTCCGGTTGTGCGGGTCAAGTGTTGTAGATCTGTTGGTCGTTCACATCCGTTGCTACAGTCCCTGCTTGCAGTGACTGTGCACGTGTCGACTCCCGCACCATCCATCAGGAAAAGTGGAGAACAGCCATGGGTTCGCTTCCTCGCCGCATCGCCGCCGTCACCCTCACCACGGCCGCCCTGCTCGGCATCGCAGGTGCCGCCACCGACGCATCGGCCACCACGACCAGGTACTTCAAGGCCTACGGCACCAACCCGACCTACGCCGTCAACCACGTCTGGGCCGCCGCCCACGCCGCGGGGTACACCGACGACCAGTGCAACCAGGAGGTCGAGGTGATCTCGCCCGGCTACTGGGAGGTCATCCTCACCTGCGTGCGCTGACCGGACACCACGTGCCCGGCCCGGCGGCGCAGCCGAACAGCCGCCGGGCCGGGCACGCCCCGCTGAATTCCTGGTCCGGCCCCTGAGCGTGGGTCACACGTCCAAGCGCCAGACCGGCTCACTCGGCACCGGCGGGTCGAGGAGGAAGGCGGCGGCCCGCTCGACCGTCGCCGGATCCGGGGCCGGGCCCGGGCCGGAGGCGCCGCGCTCCCGCAGGTGCGCGAGCAGCCCGGGCTCCGGCGCGAGGGCGTGCTCCGCCAGGTAGTAGGTGACGGTGTCGGTCCAGATCCACGCACCGTCGGTGCGGTAGTTCAGTGGGACGACGCCCCGGCGGCCGGTGTCGAGGACGTCGTCCATCAGCATCGGCGTCATCACCACCGGCGCCCCGGCCCGCAGGTACGCGAGCAGCGCCGCGCGCTCCTCCTCGTCCGCCACCACCGCCCGGTCTTGGGCGAACCCCGGCCCGGCCACCGGGTCGACCACGTCGAACACCGCCGCGAGCCGGAACTCGCCGCCCTCGTCAGGCTGGTGGCTCCGCGCCACCGCACGCCCCGGTTCCGCCATCACTCCCGCTCCCGTCCCGCTGCACCGGCGCCGTCCCGGCCCGCGGCGCCCTCACCCGGTGAACGGCCCGGGCGGGCCGGGCCGTTCACCGGCCCCTTCCCGCGCGCCGGGTGGCCGCTCCGATGCGGGGCGGGGGACGGGCTTCGCCGGGGTCCGGCCAGCACCGCCTCGATCTGGGCGGCCGTCGGCGCAGCCGACAGCACCGGCACCGGCGCCTCCTCGACCACGATTCCGGCCGTGGTACCGGCCGAGGCGCCGAACCGGACGGCTCCGGTCAGCTCACCGGTCAGCTCGTCCGCGCCGCCCGAACGCAGCTCCTCCGGCAACGGGCCCGCCAACTCCTGCCCCACGGGCGGGAGGTAGGCACCCCCGGTCTCCCCGACCGGCGGCGGCCCCTCGCTCCCCTCCGGCGCGCGGTAGCGGGTCCAGTGCCCGCCGGGCAGGACCACCGGCCGCCCCTGCGCGTCCACCCCGACGCCGGCCGCGACCACCAGGTGCCCCGCCCCGCCGGCGGACGGCACGAACCAGACGTTCCGGTCGGGCGCCAGCGCCGTGGTGCCCAACTCCCGCTCCCGCAGGTACCGCAGGACCTCCGGCGCGTACGTCGAGTCCAGCGCCGTACCGAGGCCGCAGGCGACGAACACCAGCTCGTCCGTCCCGTTCCAGGCGCCGTCCTCGGCCAGCAGGACGGCCAGGTCCTCGGGCCCGATCGGCTGCCCGTTCCACTGCGGCCGGCCGTCGGTGCCGGTGTGCACCACCACCAGGTAGCGCTCCGGCTGCACCGGGAACTGCTCCAGCGCCTCCCGCTGCGCCGCCCGCTCCTGCTCCGACATCGCCGGATCCTCGATCAGCCGCCCGCGTAGCTCCGGCCGGAACTCGCTCAACGACCGCCAGGGAACGGCGGTTTGCCGCGGTTGACCGGCACTGCCCCCGGCCGGGGTGCCCTGCCAGGGCTCCAGGTGCTCGTCCGGGAAGAACCCGTCCGGGGCGACCTCCCGGCGCAGCTCGTCCTCCGTCAGCGGCGCGAGGGTGCGGTAGCGCCAGCGGGTGTCGTCGTAGGCCAGCGACTCCTCGAACAGCTGGCTGCCGAGCATGATCTCGTGGAAGGTGTGGTCGTCCGCGTCGATCATCCAGGCCAGCAGGGCCAGCCGCAGCAGCCGCAGGTCGATCACGCTGTCCGCCAGCCCCCGCGCGGCGGCGACCCGGCTGAGCTCGGCCGCGGACTGGAGCAGCCCGAACGCCGTGCCGGAGGTGCCGGAGCTGATCAGGCCGCCGCCGCGCATGGCGTCCAACTGGAGCTTGCTGTCGAGCCGGTAGTGGAACGTCTTGGCGCCCGGCTGCCAGCCGAGGATCCCGTCCTTGTCCACCGCGCTGTACCACTCGCCGTCGCTGAGCGGGGGCTTGACGTCGTACGGGTTGAGGCCGGTCTTGCTCTCTTCGGTCGGACCGGCCTGCCGGTCCGCACGTTCGGCGTTCAGCGCCTCCGGGCGCGGCAGTTTCTCCTGTCCGGCCAGCTTGGCGAAGTGGTCGGAGCGGTAGCCGTTGTAGAGCAGCGCCATCCGTTCGCGCAGCGTGCCCTCCCGGACGACGCGCTCCAGCAGGTGGCGTTCGGTGCCCACCATGCCGGTGACGCTGGACAGCCGGGTGCCCAGCTTGTGCTTCTGGTCGGACGGGGTGAGGTCCCAGGCGAGCCGGGCCAGTTTGCCGACCTCGTGCTGGACGTCCTCGCGTTCGCCCAGGTGGGCCGCGAGCCGGCGCTCGTACTCCTGCGCCTGCTGGAGGTAGCGGATCCGACCGAGGTCGCGCGGGTGGGCCGGCGGGGCCTCCTGGAGGAGTTCGGTCTCCTCGTGCTCCGGCGGGGGCGGCATCATCCGCCGGCGGATGTCACGGATCCGCAGGCGGGCCCGGGCCTTCTCCTGGTGGGTCCGGATGAGGTAGTTCTCGTACTCGGCCACGAACTCGTCGGCCGTGTACTCCTTCCACGTCCCGGAGTCCTTGCCCTCCTTCACCTTGAGCGAGACGATCTTCAGGCCGCTCTCCTCACCGGTGGGCTCGTGGTGCCCGCCGGTGCCCTGGAGGAAGCCACCGTAGAACCGCGAGTGGAACTTGAACTGCGTTCCGTCGGTGAGGAAGTCGTAGTCCTTCATGGTCTTGTCGATCTGGCTGGCCTTCCAGTCCTCCTTGATGTGCTTGACGACCTGGAGACCCTTCGCCGCTCGGGTCAGCTCCAGTTCCATGACGACCGGTAGGCCGCGCAGCCCCTCGTCGTACGAGGCGGCGTGGCCGAAGGTGTGGCCGGTGTAGAGGCCGGGGCCCAGTTCGGCCCAGTTTGCGGCGTTCTTGATCTTGCCGAAGTCGGCGGCGAGCAGGTAGGTGCGCACGGTCATGGCGTCGGTCACCCGGAACACCCGCTGGCCGGCGGCGATCTCGGCCTCCTCGGCGGTGGTGGGCCGGACGGCCGGCTGCGCGGCCGGCTGCTGCGCCGGCGCCTCCGGTGCCGGCTGGTCCTGCTCGGCGGGCTGGCCCGACCCGCCCTTCGGCTTCTTCGGCTGCTTCTTCTGCTGCTTTCCCTTGCCCAAGCCGGACAGTTCGTTCAGGTACTCCCGGTCCACGGGGGTCTCGGTGACGGTCGAGGTGGTTCCGTGGCTCTCCAGCGACGCCAGGCCCGAGTAGTGCGGCAGGTCGCCCGCGCGGCCCACGTCCCGCAGGACCAGCAGTTCCGGTACGCCCGGCCCGGTCGCCCCGGCCGCGGTCCGCCGGTCACCCTGGATGACGGTGATGCCGAGGCCGAGCGCCCGCCCGATGACGGTCGGCGCCTCGTCGAAGAACGGCGTGTTCCACAGCGAGACGTTGCGCATCGCCAGCTCGTACATCTCGCTCATGGTCCGCTGCTCGATGTCGGCCCGGCGCAGGATCGTCGGCTCGGTGTCGCCCGGTTGCAGGTGGACCTGCCAGGTCTCCTCGGGTTCGTCGTCCAGCGGGTCGATCGGGTCCAGGCGGTCGACCGGCGACTCCCCGCGTCGGTCGATCTCGCGGCGGAAGTCCGCGCCGTCCTCCCCGCGGAACCAGGCCGCGGCCAGCTGCCGCAGCCCGTCGGCGTCCAGCCCGGCGTGCTGCCAGTCGGGCAGGGCGGCCCGTCCGCTGTCGAGGATCGCGTTGAGCAGGCAGTTGCCGTCGGCCGGCACCTCGACGATCCGGTGCAGTTCGCCGCGCAGCAGCAGGACCCGGGCCGCCGGGGGCGGGGTGCCCTGCGACTGGGGGTCCGTCCCGTCGCCCTGGTCGCCCAGGAGGTGCCGCCGGGAACTCCCGGTCGACGACGACGCCGACCCGGTCGCGCGGTTCGCCGCGGAGGAGCGCGCGGGCTTGTGCGAGCCCTGCTCGGTGTCGGGGGTGCCGCCGGGGACGAACTTGACCCAGCGCCCGGGCGTGCCGTGCTCGTTGCTGAGGATGCCGATCGGGGCGACGCGCTGCCCGATGGACAGGTTGATCGTGGTGGTGGATGCCCACACGACGTTCCCGGTGGCATCGGCCACCTCCTGCGCGATCACCTTGCCGTTGTCGCCCCTGGCACCCGCCTGGCAGGCGATCAGCACGATCTGGGTGTCCTTCGGCATCCGACGGAAGCTGGGGCGGCGGCGCACGATCCGGCCCAGGGTGTCGCCGGTGAGGTGGACCCGCTTCTTCCCGTTCGCCTGCTCCGCCAGGGTCGGCAGCGTCGCGGCGAGGTGGGTGGCATGCGTCATGACGGTGTAGATGGGCGCGGAGACGTCCCAGGGCACCAGCCCGATCGGGGTGAGGTCGGGGTCGTCGTCCTTGGACGCGGCCGTCGGGTCGTCGTGCTCCAGGAAGTCGGCCGGCAGGTACTCGAAGTGCGGGGTGGTGGGGTCGAAGCCGTCCCGCACCTCCTCCCAGATGCGGGTGAGGGACTCGTCGCGGTAGAGGCGGCCGCCGGACTGCCGGCTCAGCGGGAACAGGACGGGCTGGCTGTCGAGCTCGGCTTCGTCGACGACGTCGGGCCGCTTGGCGTCCACCCTCCGGCCGGCCTCGTCCTTGCGGATGGTCATGGTGGGGATGGTGCCGAGCCCGGCCGGCTCCGGCCGGTCCGGCTCCGGGAGGTCCGGGTCCGGCGGCACCTCCTTGATCCAGAAGCCGCGTTCGACCTTCTCCTGCTTGGCCTTCAGCTCGGGGCGCAGCTTGGCCTTGACGCGGACGACGCCGTCGGACAGGGAGGTGCCCACCGAGCTCGTCCAGACCGTCCGCCCGGTCGCCCGGGCCAGGGCGCGCGGGACGGTCAGATCGCTGCCGAGGGTGTGCGGGCCGACCAGCACCAGCGGGGTCTCCGGGGTGAGCGCCTCCGTCGGCAGGTCCTCGGCCAGGGCGGCGGCGAGGTGGTCGGGGTCCAGGTCGTGCACGTCCTCGGGGAGCAGGACGAGGAACGGCTGCTGGCCGGTCACCTCGGTCAGGCTGTAGTCGGCGCCCGTCCGCTCCTGCTGGTCGCCGGTCCCGGTCCCGGTCCGCTCGACCGGCTGGGGGCCGCCGGCAACGGGCTTGGGCGGCCGGGCCCAGTGGTAGACGTCCCGGACGTCCTCGGCGATCTTCGGCGCTTTCGGGAAGGGCTTCTTCCCCCGGAGGGCGATGCCGGCCCCGGCCCCGCCGGGGGTGGTCACGGGGCGGGTCTGGTATCGCTTGCTGCGCGCGGCGGGGGGCTGCACGGCGGGGGCTTCCGGGGTGGGTGACTGCACGGCAGGGGCTTCCGGGGTGGGTGACTGCACGGCAGGGGCTTCCGCGGCGGGCGGCCGCACGGCGGGGGTGGCAGGCTCCGGCACCTCCTCGGGCGGCGGCGCGAGCTTCCCCCGCAGCGCGGCGTGCAGGGCGTCGCCGGTCAGCGCCGGGTCGACGTCCCCGGCGGCGTCGACCAGCTTCCGCAGGTGTGCCGGCTGCGGGCGCACCCGGTCGGACAGCGCGAGCAGCTCGTGCGCCATGCCGGCCAGCCAGCCGCCGGACAGGTAAGGCGCGTCCATCCGGTAGTGGTCGCGGGCCAGCTGCTCCAGGCGGCGCAGCACCCGGACCTGGCCGAGGTCGCGGGTGATCGTCTCCGGGGCGGCGTCCCGGTGGTACAGGTCGTCGTACAGCTTCAGCAGCGCCCCGGCGGCCAGCCGGTCCCGGGCCGACACCGGTGCCTCCGGGTCGTCGGCCAGCTCGCGGGCGGTGTGCTCCAGGGCGGCCCGGTCCACGGCGCCGCCGGTGCCGTGGACCTTGTGGGTGAGGACCGCTCCGGACTGGGTCGCGCCCTGCTGCCCGCCCTCGGGGGACGGGGTCCCGTCCTCGTCGCCGAAGTAGTTCCGGCGGGCGACCGGGTCCGGCCGCGCCTGCTCCCGCGTCTGCGGCGGGTGGGGCGGCTCGGGCCGCTCCAGCGCCTGCGGCAGGTCGGGCATCAGGTCGCGGGCCGTCAACGAGTCGACGTTGACGCCCAGTTCACGGGCGAGCCGGTGCCAGGCAACGGTCGGCCCGGCCGGGGACGGGCCGGCCTCCCGGTGCTGGGCGAGCAGGTCCCGCGCCCGGGTCAGCGTGACCTCGCCCAGCACGCCGGAGCCACCGCCCGACCGGTCCCGCAGGTCGGCCAGCAGCAGCTGCCAGTCGGCCTCGGCGGCGGCCTCCCGAGCCTGCCGGGCGGCCTGCTGCTCCGCCTTCCGCCGGGCCTCCTGCTGCGCCGCGCGCGCCGCCTCCTCGGCCGCCGCACGGTCGCGTTCCTGGAGGGCCTCCCAGCGGGCCCGGGCCCGGGCGTCCGCCTCGGCGGCCAGTCGCTTCTGCCGCTCGGCCTCCCTGGCCGCCTGCTCGGCGGTCTCCTGGGCGCGCTGCTCGGCGCGCTCCCGGGCGGCGGGGTCCTGCGCCTGCTCGTCGCGGCGCTGCTCGGCCGCGTCGGCACGCCTTTCGCGGGTGCCCGACTCGGTGACGCGACCCTCCCGGGTGGCCTTCGGCCCGCCCAGGACGTGCCCGGGGCCGGGGAAGGCCTCGGCGTCCGGCTCGGCCGCGGGCCGGTGCTGGTCCGGCGCCGGGCGCGTCCCCGGGTCCTCCGTCAGCGTGTGGCCCTTGCCGGGGAAGCGGTCCGGCGGGGTCTGTCCCTCCGAGCCGCCGGAGTGATCGGGCCCGGTGGGGGCGGGCTCCACCTGGGTCCGGCTGCCCTCGGACCTTCCCCGGGCCTGCGTTCCGCCGTTGGCCGGGCCCGGGCCGCCGCCCTTCCGCCCGCCCGAACCGGCGTTGGGGACGGCACCAGCGCCGGCGTCGGCCTCGTCCGTGGTCCTGAGGTCGTCGAACCCGACGATCCGGGTCTTCCGGCTGCCCCGGTCGGGCGCCGGGGTGGCCGGGGTCCGGCTCGCGGCCTTCTGCTGCCGATCCAGCCGCGCCTGCTCCTGCTGCCGAACGGCCTCGGAGTGCCCCTCACCCAACGGACCGCTGTACCCCGTCGGCGGCTTCCCGCTGCCCCCGTCGGGCGCCGGGGTGACAGCGTCCCGACTCGCGGCCTTCTGCTGCCGATCCAGGCGCGCCTGCTCCTGCTGCCGAACGGCCTCGGAGTGCCCCTCACCCAACGGACCGCTGTACCCCGTCGGCGGCTTCCCGCTGCCCCCGTCGGGCGCCGGGGTGACAGCGTCCCGGCTCGCGGCCTTCTGCTGCCGGTCCAGCCGCGCCTGCTCCGGCTGCCGAACGGCCTCGGAGTGCCCCTCACCCAACGGACCGCTGTAACCGGTGGACGGGGACGCCGGCGGCTTCTCACCGCCCTCCGCGTCGCCAGGCCCGTGACCGTCCGGCCAGCCCAGCCGCTTCAGCCGATCCGCCTCCTGCTGCCGGACCGCCTCCGACTGCCCGTCGCCCAACCGGTGCCCGGCCTTCGGGCCTTCGTTCGGCGAGTCGGCGGTCGGCAGGCCGAGTTCGCGCAGGCGTGCCTGGCGGTCCAGGAAGGCCTGCCGCAGCGGGTTCGGCGCCGGGTCGTCCTTGCCCGGCGGGTTGGGGTCGGGATCGTCGTCCCGGCGCGGCCCGGCCTCGGTCTTCGGCGGCCGGTGGTCGCCGTCGCCACCCCGGCGCGGGTTCGCGTCGCCGTTGAGCTCGGACTTCGGGTCCGCCTTCGGCCCCGACCCCGGCCCGTCGCCGCCCTGCCGGTCCCCGCCGGAGCCCGTGGTGGCCGTGTTGCCGCCACCGACGTGCCGGCCCTCCTCCCCCGCGGCGTGGTGCGGCGGGTTGGTGGCGTCGCCGCTCGACTCGGTGGCCCGGCGCGGCGCGGGCTCCGGCACGGTCGGGCTCCCGTGTCCGCTCTGCGTACCGGACTTGGCGCCGTTGCCGCCGTCCGCCCGGGACTCCGTCTCGACCGGCTTGCCCGGCCCGTTGGACGTCGACGACCCCGAGGGCCGCTCGGCCCGGTGCTCCGGCCCGCTCCCGGTGGACCCGCTCTCCGTCCGGTGCGACCCGGGCGGCGGGGTCAACGACGGGCTGGAGCCGCCGAGTTCGCCACCCGTCCGGTGCGCCCCGCCGCCGCCTTCGCCCGGGCCGCCGACGTGCTGGCCCAGCCGGGGCACCGGGAACGGCACGGAGTGCCCGGACAGGTTGGTGGCCACCGACAGCAGGGTGAGCGGGTGGAGCGGGCCGAAGTACTTGCTGGCGCCGGGCGGGATGTCGGCGTGTTGCAGGCCGCGGACGAAGTCGGCGTACTTCGTCATCAGGGGTGAGCTCAGCCCGTGCAGCAGGTGGCGGGCGCCGCCCATCAGGAAACCGGACAGGAAGCTCGAACCGCTCGCCGAGAACTGGTGGCTGTCGTCGACGATCAGGTTGTAGAAGCCCTCGCTCAGGTACTGGTTGGCCCCCATCTTGAGCTGCTCGCCCAGCATGTGCCCGAGCACGAACATCGTGTTCAACTTGCCGACATGGCCCGCCAGTTCGGGGAACTTCTCGGCGAGGACACGCAGTTCGGGGCCGGCGATGTGGGAGCCGTCGGCGATCTCCCGGAGCGAGGCCCCGAGGGCGGCGCGGCTCTCCGGGGACTTGGCCCACTTCTCGGCGAACTCCCTGCCGAACTTGCTGCCGAGCTCGCGCGCGGCGTCCTTCCCGAGGGCTCCGCCGAGGTGCTTCTCGAAGGAGGTCGCCAGCTGCTCCGCGAACCGGGCCCCGGCATTGGCGCCGCTCTTCCCGCCGGCCGCGAAGCCCTTCGAGAGCCAGGTGGAGTTCTCCCGCAGGATCCGGTCGATGCTGCCCGCGAACCGCATCGCCGCCTCGTCGCCGAGCAGCCGCCCGGCCTCCGATCCGGCGCCCTTGGCGCCCGCGGACCCGAGCTCCTTGGCCCCGGCACCACCGAGCTCCTTGCTGCCCAGGTTCCCGAGTTCCTTCGCGCCGAGGTTGCCCAGCTCCTTGCCGCCGAGATTCCCGAGCTCCTTGCCCCCCAGGTTGCCGAGCTCCTTCCCCCCGAGATTCCCGAGCTCCTTGCTCCCCAGGTTGCCGAGCTCCTTCCCCCCGAGGTTTCCCAGCTCCTTGCCCCCGAGATTCCCGAGCTCCTTGGCGCCGCCCTTGCCGAGCCCGCCCGCCAGCCCCTTCAGCGAGTTGCCCAACTCCGTGGAGACGAACAGCTTGCCGAAACCCGCGCCGAGCAGCTTGCCGAGGCCCATGCCCAGCAGGTGCAGCGGCCCGGCGATGACGCCGCTGATCGCGCCGAAGATCGCCGCCTGCTTGGTGAGGTCCTTGTCCCACTCGTGCCGGTTGTGCTGGCCGAACTGGATGGCCTGGATGATCGCGTCCAGCAGCAGACCGCCGGCCACCCCGAAGAAGGTGTGCAGCAGGATCACCTGGACGAGCTTCTTCAGCAGGGCGATGATGATCTGCTTGGCGACCTGCTTGGCGCCCTCCACCGCGAGCAGCGAGGCGCCGCCGGTGAACGGCGACCAGAAGATGGCGAGCGCCAGCTCGAACAGCAGCTGGACGATCTGACCGATGATCATCCACTTGGTGTACTCGACGGTGTTCGCCACCTTGCCCGCGAACTCGCCCAGCTCGGTGCAGAGTTTGCCCGCGATGGTGAGGTAGTCGTCTCCCCCGGCGCTGCCGATGAACCGTTCCATCTCGGCCGCGAAGGCCTCGGCGGCCTGCCCCTCGAACTGCGACCGGCAGACCGTCACCAGCTCTGCGACGTAATCCCGCAGCTTCGGCAGGTCCTCGGCCAGTGCCACGTAGTCGTCCTGGACGTCCCGCAGCAGCCCCTCGTCCGACTCCGGCCAGGGCATGCCGGTGAGCAGGTGGAAGAACGACGCGACACCGTCGGAGACGTGGACGGACGAGTGGGCCATGGCGGGGACTTCCTGGGGGCGGCGGCGGTGGGCTACGAGGGCGGCTCAGCGGACCAGTTGGGTGTTGTGCTCGTCGGTCCGGTCGAAGAGGTCGGCGGTGCCCTGGCCGTGCAGGCCGATGCTCTGCAGCTTGTCCCGGATGGCCCCGACCAGGACGGTCAGGTTCTCGGTCGGCTTGTCCACCTGCTCGTGGTACTTCTTGCCGATCTCGTCGTTCCCGCCCGCCGCGACGTTCTTCTTGTTGACGTCGTCGATCTCGCCCTTGACCTTGTCGACCAGCGCCGACATCTCGTCGAACTTGCCGAACGCCGACTTGAGGTCGTCGAGCTTCTTCAGCTGCTTAGCCATTGAACTCCTCCTGCTTCTGGGGGGACTTGGGCCCGTCGGCGCCCGGTCGCATCGCGGTGAGCGGCGCCAGCAGCGCCTCCAGGTCGAAACCGTCGGCGGTGAACGGCAGTTCGTCCTCCCGCTCGCCGGTGACGGCCAGCCGCAGCGTCTCGCCGACCCCGTCGAAGGCCCGCATCGACGCGGCGATCTGCTCGCCCATCCGTGCCCTGGCCTCGTTGAGCACGTCCTTGAGGACGGCGGCGAGCTGGGCGGGTGCCATCTCCTGGTAGGCAGTGGTGTGGAAGGTCAGCGCCGTCACCTCGCCCTGCGAGCCGACCTTGGCGGTGACCATCCGGTCCTTGGAGGTCGCCGAGGCGGTGGCCGCCCGCAACTCCCGGGCCGTTTCGGCCATCCGGGCCTGCTGCTCCTCCAGCGCGGCCATCGCCTGCGCGAGCTGCTCCTCGAACGAGAACGTCATCTCTCCACTCCGAACTCCGAGTTGTCGTATGAGCCGCATGAGCCGCACACGTGGAACGGGGCGGGGCCGGCCCCACAGACCGGCCCCGCCGCTGCCCCTTACTGGTTCCCCGCACCCCGCCTCAGCGGCCGATGACGCCGCTGACCGCACCGGTGTCGGTGCCCCAGACCTCCTCGTCCTCGGCCAGCCAGGTGGTCCGCTGACGGCCCTTCTCGCCCTGGCCACCGCCCATGCCGCCGGCCATCGGCGGCGCCATCATCGGCATGCCGCCACCGCTGGTGGTCACCGAGCGGCCGCGCAGCGCGGCCGCCTCCTCGGCGGCGAGCGCGGAGGCCTTCTGGCCCATCGCGGCCTTCTCCGCCGAGGCGGCCGAGGCCGCAGCCGTACCGGCGGACACCGCCGCTCGACCGCCGGGCACCATCCCGCCGCTGTTCTCGATGGCCCGCGGGCTCAGTCCGCCGCCGGAGCTGACCAGCCGGGGCAGCTGTCCACCGCCCGAGGTCGGCGGGCCGCCCTCGCCCCCGCCGCCGTACGCACCGGAGAGCGAACCGGCGGAGGTGCCGAGCAGCAGGCCCGACCCGGTGCCACCGGTCCCGTGCGGGCCGAGCAGGTCGGGGTCCAACTGCCAGGACAGGCCCGGGGAGCCGGTCGGCGGTCGCAGCAGACCGTCGCCGCCGCCCCCGCCACCGCCCCCACCCCCGATCGGGCCGATGACGCGCTGCGCGTCGTTGAACCGCTGGGTGGTGTCGGAGATCGGCCGGCCGGCGGCGTCCAGCAGGGTGCCGTCCGCGGCGACGGTGGCGCCCTTGGGCAGCACCACCGGATTGCCCTCCCGGTCCAGCACCGGCTTGCCGTCGGGGCCGATCACCGACCCGTCCTCCCGGACGGTCGAGCCCTTGGGCACCTTGGCGTTGAGCCCGTACAGGCCCGCCCCCGTCCCCGGTGGGACGTCCGAGCCGGCCGGGACGACGACCGGCTTGCCGTTCTTGTCCCGGACGGGGCGGCCGCTGGCGTCGTACACCTGGCCGCCGGCCCCGATATAGCCGCCGGGGGGCAGCAGCACGGGCTTCTTGTCGGCGTCCAGGACGGGCTTGTTGTCCTTGTCGAGGATCGGCGTCCCGCTGCCGGTGCCGCCGGGCCCGTCGCCGCCACCGATCCCGCCGCCGGCGCCACCGAAGACCGGCGGGGTGTGCTGACCGGAGCCCTTGCCCCCGGCGCCCGCACCGCCGCCCGCGCCGCCACCGGCGCCCGCACCACCACCGCCACCGGCGCCGTTGAGGCTGAACTTGCCGCCGCCCTCGCCCCCGCCGCCGCTGCCGCCGCCGCCCAGGTCGGTCTTGCCGTCCTTGCCGCCGTCCTTCGTCCCCTGGTGGTTCGGGTCGTCCCCGGGGCCGGTCTTCGTGGGGTCGGTCACCGGGGGCAGGTCCAGGCCGACCGGTCGGTAGCCGAAGCCGAAGTCGGTGTTCAGCTTGGTGTAGGCGGCCGTCAGGCCGCTCATCGGGTCGGGGCCGGTGTGCACCTGCTCGTTCTCGACGTGCAGCATCTCCCGCTTGTCGAGGTACTGGCTGACCCAGCCCAGCCAGAGGGTTTTGGCCTTCTGCTCCAGCTGGTCGTAGAAGCCCTGCTCCCGCGGGTCCCCGAGGGGGGTGGTGATGCCGTTCAGGGTGCCGTTGGCGTTGATGTCCGGCACGACGCCCTGGAGGGTGTCGCTCAGCGCCTGGTAGATGGCGTGGCTCGGCCAGGCCAGCCCGCTGCCGTACCACAGCCAGTGGACGTAGCCGAGGTCCACCGCCGTTTGCTCGATGGCGGTGGCCGCCGCCTGGAGGTCCGCCTCGTACGGGGCGTTCTCGATCTGGTGCCGGATGCCCTCCAGCTCCAGCGCGTAGTGCTCCAGCAGCAGCTTGAACTCCCCGGCCGCGCTGCCCTGCCAGTCGCTGTCGTCGTTGTTGAGCTTCTCCGCCCAGCCGTGGACCCGGGGGTACCAGGTGGTCAGCCAGGTCCGGATCTGGGAGAGGGTCTGCGCCCCGGCTCGCAGGCTGGCGGGGCTGATGGTGTCGTTGCCCTTCCCGCCCGGTTTCGCCGGCTCCAGGATGGCGACGTGCTGGTTGACGAACCTGGACAGCGGCTTGTCGGTGTCGTTGCCCCAGTCCGTGTAGTTGACGCTCAGGGTGATCCGGTAGTGGTAGTCCCCCGTGCTGGTGGAGTAGTTCCAGGCCCACCAGACGTCGGGATGCCCCGTCCCCGCGTAACCGCCCTTGCCGGACGGCGCGTTGGCGTACCACTCGTAGCCGCCGACGAACTTGTCCACCGGCCGGAACCAGGGGTGGTCGGCGGACGGGGGCCCGGCGACCTCCTCCCGGGTGACGATCTTGGCGGTGCGCTGCGCCTCGGAGGCGAAGGTCTTGAGGACGTCCTCCCATTTCATGTCGCCCATGGGCTCTGTCCATCCCTCCAAACGTCTCAGGTGTGCCGGGCGGAGTGCTCCGGCCCGGTCGGGTCCCCCGTCAGGTCCCTGACCCGGTCCCCGTCCCGGACCCGGTCTTCGGGGGAGCGGCCGACCCCACCTTGTTGAGGATCTGCATCATCTCGGCGGCCGTCATGGCCTCCTCGTGGGCGGCGTCCATGATCGTCAGCGTCAGCTGGATCCGCAGCTGGGCCTCGGTCATCTGCACGCCCAGCGTCTTGAGGTCGCCGGCCAGGCCGGTGGCCAGGGCCTTGAAATTGGTCTTGACGTTCTCCGCGAGCGGGAACTCGGTGCCGTGCCCGGTCAGCAGGCCGGTGTAGTCCCCGGCACCCTCGCCGGCGAACGCCAGCACCGAGGTGTAGCCGGGGTCGGCCGCCAGCTCGTGCAGGAAGTTCTTCAGCTGGGTGTTGGCGAAGTACTCCAGGTCGTCGTGCTTGACGCTGAGCGTGTGGTTGAGGTCGACGGGCTCGGGGGCGCTGGTCATCGCGGCCGCCCCGGGCACCGGACCCCGACCGGCGCCGTCATCAGCCGACGCCCTGGGCGGCGCGCGCGTCGGCGTCGCGCAGCAGGCCGTGCATGGTGCGCAGCACGTCGGCGCCCTTGAGCAGGTCGTCCGTCATGGTCGCGTCGTTGCCGGACAGCACCAGGTAGAAGGAGTGGGCGGCGGCGGCGAGATCGCCCTGGAGCTGCTGCTCGGCGGTCGTCACGGCCCGCTCGCAGTCCTTCATCGCGTCGTCCATCGTCCGGCCGGCCTGGGTGAGGGCGTCGGCGGCCTCGTCGATGTTGGCGTGGTTGAGCACGATGTCGGCCATCAGGGGTTCCTTTCGGGGTCGGCCGGCCTCGCCGGGCGGCTCGGGCGGCGCGGAGGAGGGGGTGAACGGGGGGGCGGGTCAGCTGGGGTTGAGGCCGTTGTAGACGACGGAGGAGGGACCGGTGTTCCAGTTGCCGCCGACGCCGAGCGCCTCCTGGTGCGCGTTGTTGATCTGCTGGTGGCCCTTCGCCAGGGCCTCCTTGAAGTGGTCGTACGCCTGCTGGAGCTGGGTGTACCGGGCGCTCCAGTCGTCGATCTTCGCCTGGTAGGCGGTGCTGGCGGCGGCCTTGAAGTGCTGCTGGATCTCCTCCTTGATCGCCTCGACGTTCCGGCCGGCCTGGTACATCGCCTGGATGTGGGTGTCCAGGGTCGCCAGGACGCTCTGGACGACCGCGTCCTCTGTCTGCAGGGCGGGGTTGGCCACGGGTTTCCCTTCCTCGGTACGGGTTCCCGCGCCCGGCGGGTGCCGGGTGCGGCGGGTCCGCGGACCCGGTTCCAACTGATTCAACGGGCCTGCGGCGGGCGGTGGTTCAGCGCCGGGCGCGCGGCGGTTCAGCGCCTACGGGCAGCGGTTCAGCGCCGACAGGCGGGGGCGGCCGGGCGGGCGGGCGGCGGCGCGGCAGCGGTCGCCGAAGGGTTCGCGACGCCGGTCAGGGCGGCCGGGTCGAGGCTGGGCCCGGTCGGCAGCAGGGTCAGCAGCGGTTCCGGCACGGCCGGTGGCACGGTGTCGGCGTACCCGAGCTGTTTGGCGACCGCGGGCGAGGCGAGCGGGTACTTCACCCCGGTGTCGGTGACCAGGTAGAGGGTGGCTCCGACGCCGGCGCTGGACAGGGCCCGGACCAGCGCGCCGCCACCGGGCCGCACCGCGATGCTGTCGGCGCCGGCGCAGGCCGGTTCGACGCCCGGCTGGGCGGCGGGCGGCAGGCCCGCGACGACGGCGGCGTCCAGCAGGGTGACGGCGGTGGTCGGCGCCTGCTCGGTGAGGTGCAGGTCGGCGCAGACGCCCCGGCCCTGGGCGACCGTCACCAGCTCGGGCGGCGCGGCGGGCAACCCGGCGGTGGGCGACCCGGCAGCGGCCGCCGGGGCGGTGTGAGCCGCCAGGTCGGCCGGGCCGAGTGCGGCCGGGGTGACGGCCCGGCCCTCGTACGCGGCGCTCTGGGTGCGCGGATCGTTGCGCAGCAGCTCGAAGGCCATCCGGCCGAGCGGGGCCAGCCCGGCCGGGGTGAGCAGGTAGGGGTCGCCGCCCGGGCCGGTGAAGAGCTGGCCGACCTTGGTGGGGCGGGCAGCGAGTTCCGGGCCGGGCGAGCCGCGGCCGTCGAGGTCGGGGGCGGCCAGGTCGGGGCCGGCGGTCAGCGCGTTGAGGAAGGCAGTCGTCACCGGGTAGGCGGCGACGGCGGTCTGGCCGAGGGCCTGGCGGGCGCCGTTCTTCGTGTCGACGCGGAGCCGGCGGCCGTGCCAGAGCAGGTACTCGGTGCCGTCGGGGGCGGCCACCAGGGCGGCCTGTCCGTCCGTCAGGCTGACGCCCCGGCTGCCGGGGCCGACGGCCAGGGCCAGTTCGGGCAGCCGCCCGCCGGTCGGGCCGGGGCGGCTGACGGCACAGGCGAGCCAGGGCGCGTCGGCGAGCCGGTCGGGCCGGGGCAGGCCGTCGGGGGCGCCGAGGATGCCGACCGGGGCGCCGCGCGGGGTGTCGGCCAGCGACTTCACGCTGACCTGGTCGACGACCAGCTGGTCGCCGGCCAGCAGCCGGGCGCTGGCCTCGTTCAGCAGCGGGTGCAGGCTGCCGTCCAGGTACAGGTAGCGGGCGCCGCTCTCCTTGACCACCACCACGGTGCCGGGCTTGCGCCAGGCCGTGGCGCCGCCGGGCACCATCACCCCGTACACGGCGACCCCCAGGCAGGCCAGCACGGCGACGACCAGCCCGGTGACGGTGCCGCGCGAGGTGCGCCCGGCGGGCGTGTCGGCCGCGTCGGGCTCGCCGCGCAGCATGCCGGTGGCGAGCCTGCCCATCACGAACAGGTGGGCCTGCACCTGGTCGCGCTTCGACTGCATCTCGTGGTTCTCCTCGGGGCGGCGAACGGTCCTGAGCGGCGAACGGTCCGGGGCGGCGAACGGTCCGGGGCGGCGAACGGTGCTCGGCGGCCGGGTGGCTCGTGTCGTGCTGTCAGCCGGCGATGCCGCGGAGCCCGTGGTAGACCCCGGCCACGGCCAGCGCCAGCGGGATCACCGCCACCGCCGCGGCCGTGTGCAGCAGGTCGGCGGCCCGGCCCCAGTACGGCAGCAGCCGCCGCCCGGGGATCGTCCAGGAGACGACGGCCAGCGCGGCCGCCACCCAGAGCAGCCCGACCAGCAGCACCAGGCGCCCGCCGGTCGGCTGCCCCGCGGCCACGTGCCCGGCCAGCAGCGCCGGCCCGTACGCGCCGGGCAGCAGGACGGAGAGCCGCTGCGGGATGCTGCCGATCGCCCGGCCGTGCAGCAGCAGCAGGACGGACAGGGTGGCGGTGAGCGCCTTCGCCGCCCAGTCGTCCTCGCCCGCCAGCACGGTGAGGCAGAGCGTGAGGACCAGACCGAGCGCCAGGTGGAAGGCGGTCAGGAAGCCGTCGGCGACGGCGCTGCGGCTGTGCACGGTGGCGCTGGGGACGGCGGCGATCCCCTCCTGGAGCTCCTCGGCGTTGCGCGGCAGGGCGGGCAGCCGCAGTCCGGACAGCCGGAAGCAGAGCCCGGGGACGAAGGCGCCGAGGACCACCGAGAGCACCGCCAGCACGGCCGCCGTCTCCGGCCAGGACACCCCGTTCAGCGTCAGCACGCCCGCCAGCGTCACGTCCAGGGCGAGCAGCACCGCGCCGAGGAACAGCGGCGCGGCGCAGCCGACCGCGGCCAGCGCCAGCACCGCCGCGCCGGCCGCCGCGCAGCCGCCGGCCAGCAGCCGGGCCCCGGTCGCGCCCGGTCCGCCGCCGGTCGGCAGCAGCGCCCCGGCCGTGGCGAGGTAGGGCACGGCGACGGCACCGAGCGCGGTGCCCGCGCCCGCGTCGCCGACCGCCCGGGAGGCGCTCAGCGCGCCGAGCAGCAGGAGCAGCCCGGTGACGGCGGCGGCCAGGGCGCGGGTCCGTTCGGGGCCGGGCAGCAGGAGCAGGGCGAGGCCGCCCACGAGGACCGCGACGGCCAGGGCGAGCGCCACGTGGTGGGTGAGCGCCGGGCGCCAGGTGTCCGGGCGGGCGCGCATGCCGGTGGCGACGCCGTCGGCCAGGTCGTCGAAGTGCACCTCGGGCAGGGCGTCGCGGCGCGGGCGCAGCTGGAGTTCGTCGCCGTCGCGCAGGTCGAGGGCGTCCGGGCTCTGCTCCTCGTCCAGCGGCGGGCCGCCGAGGCGTTGCAGCACCCAGCCGTCGTGTTCGACGCCCCGCTCCGCAAGTTCGGGGCCGGCGTGGTCGAGGACGGCGGGCAGCAGGTCGGCCAGCGGCACGTCGGCGGGGACGGCGAGTTCCAGCACCGCCTCGGGGGTGCGGAACCTCAGTCGGCACAGCCCGGCGACGGCGGTCCCGTTGGCGCTCCCGTTCACGGTTCTCCTCGCTGCGCGGCACGGCTTCGGACGGCGGCTCTCGGACGGCGGCTCGCCACGGCGGACGGGCCGGACGTCCTCGGTGGGTGACGGCCCGGGCCGGGCTGGGGGAAGGTCCGGCCCGGGTGTCACCCACACCAGCAGTCACGGACGCCGGTGCCCGCCGGGTTCACCACTTCGCGTGATCCGTCCTCCGGCACCCCTGAACCCCGCCCGGTCCGCCGCCCGTCGTCCCGGTTGGACGGGGCGCGTCCCGGGCCGCCGGCCCGCGGGCGCCCCTCCCCGGTGCGAGGAGCCCTTCGTTGAGTGTGGTGCTGGTCAACCGTCCGCCGCGGCGCCCCGGCCCGGCGATGCCCGACGGCGAGATCCAGTTGCAGGAGCCGCCCGCCCTCCCCGAGGCGCAGAGCGGCATGTCGAACATGATCGCGATGGCGCCGATGGCGCTCAGCTCGCTGTCGATGGTGTTCGTCTTCCTGCGCCCCGACGACGGCGGCGGCGTGCTGACCTACGTCGCGCTCGGCATGATGGCGCTGTCCGCCGTCGGCATGCTGGTCACCCAGCTGATCCGCGGCGCCGCCGACCGCAAGCGGGAGCTGCGCGCCGAGCGCCGGGACTACCTGCGCTACCTCTCCCAGATCCGCCGTCAGGTCCGCGGCGCCGTCGCCCGCCAGCAGGAGGCGCTGGCCTGGCGTCACCCCGCGCCCGCCGCGCTGGCCTCGCTGGTGCGCACCTCCCGGCTGTGGGAGCGGCGCAGCAGCCACCCGGACTTCGGCGACGTCCGGATCGGCACCGGTCACCAGCGGCTGGCGGTGCGGCTGGCGCCGCTGTCCACCAAGCCGGTGGAGGACCTGGAGCCGCTGTGCGCGCACGCGCTGCGCCGTTTCATCCACGCCTACGGCACCGTCGCCGACCAGCCGATCGCGGTCTACCTTCGGGGGTACGCGCAGGTGCTGCTGCGCGGCACGCAGGACGAGGACCGCGCCGCGGCCCGGGCGCTGGCCCGGGCGATGCTGGCGCAGCTGTCGCTCTTCCACGCCCCGGACGAGCTGCGGATCGCCGTGGTCACCGACCCGGCGCACCAGGCTGAGTGGGAGTGGACCAAGTGGCTGCCGCACGCCCTGCACCCGGTGGACACCGACGGCCTCGGGCCGGTGCGGCTGGTGGCCGGGTCGCTGGTGGAGATCGAGCAGCTGCTCGGCGCCGAGTTCGCCGGCCGGCCCCCGTACGAGCCGGACGCGCAGCCCGGCCGGGACGAGCCGTTCACCGTGATCGTGCTGGACGGCCCGCCGGCCGCCCCGACCGGCCGGGCCGCGCTGGCCGGCTGGCGCAACACCGTCCTGCTCGACCTGGGCGACGCCCTGGAGTGGAAGCCGCTGCGGTTCCGGCTGCGACTGCGGATCGAGGACGGCCGGCTGGCCATGGTCGGCGCCGACCGCAACCACCGCGACGAGGTCACCGAGCTCGGCCGCCCCGACGCGCTCGCACTGCCCGCCGCCCGCCGGCTGGCCGCCCTGCTGGCCCCGTACCGGATCGGCGACACGGCGGAGGCCGGGGAGCCGCTGGCCACCGACTTCGACCTCGCCACCCTGCTGGGCATCCGCGACCTGGACCGGCACGACGTCACCGAGAGCTGGGCGGCGCGCGGCATCGCCGACCGGCTGCGGGTGCCGCTCGGGCTCTCCGGCGACGGCACGCCGGTCGAACTGGACATCAAGGAGTCCGCGCAGGGCGGCATGGGCCCGCACGGGATGCTGATCGGCGCCACCGGCTCGGGCAAGTCCGAGCTGCTGCGCACCCTCGTCCTGGCGCTGGCGCTCACCCACTCCTCCGAGGTGCTCAACTTCGTCCTGGTCGACTTCAAGGGCGGGGCGACCTTCCTCGGCCTGGACCAGTTGCCGCACACCTCGGCGGTGATCACCAACCTGGCCGACGAGGCCGCCCTGGTGGACCGGATGCGCGACGCCCTGCACGGCGAACTGGTCCGCCGCCAGGAGCTGTTGCGGGCGGCGGGCAACTACAGCTCGCTGCTCGACTACGAGACCGCCCGCGCCGCCGGCACCCCGCTGGACCCGCTGCCGACGCTCTTCGTCGTGGTCGACGAGTTCAGCGAACTCCTCGCCGCGCACCGGGACTTCATGGACCTGTTCATCATGATCGGCCGGCTCGGCCGCTCGCTCGGGGTGCACCTGCTGCTGGCCTCGCAGCGGCTGGACGAGGGCCGGATGCACGCCCTGGAGTCCCACCTGTCCTACCGGATCGGCCTGCGGACCTTCTCCGCGATGGAGAGCCGCGGCGTCCTCGGCGTCCCCGACGCCTACCAGCTGCCCTCGCAGCCCGGCAACGGCTTCCTGCGCAGCGACATCGCCACCCTGACCCGGTTCAAGGCCGCGTACGTCTCCGGCCCCTACCGGGCCAGGCGCCCCGCCGCCGCCCGCCAGGCCGCCGTCGCCGGGCAGGTCGCGGTCTACGGCACCGGGTACGTGGCGCCGCGTCAGCCCGTCGCGCTGCCCGCCGCCGAGGAGCCGGCGCAGACGCCGCAGGAGACCCGCAGCCTGCTGGCGCTCGCCGCGGCGAAGCTCGTCGACGCCGGGCCGCCCGCCTACCAGGTCTGGCTGCCCCCGCTGGGCGTGCCGCCCACCCTGGACCAGCTGCTGCCGCCGCTGGCCCCGCACCCCGCGTACGGCCTCACCACCGAGACCGGCGCGGGCCGGGGCACCCTGACCGTGCCGGTGGGCGTGGTCGACCGCCCCTTCCAGCAGGTCCGCGACCTGCTCACCGCCGACCTGTCCGGCGCGGGCGGCCACGTCGGTGTCGCGGGCGGCCCGCAGAGCGGCAAGAGCACCCTGCTGCGCACCCTGATCACCGCCCTGGCGCTCACCCACACCCCGCGCGAGGTCCAGTTCTACTGCCTCGATTTCGGCGGCGGCACGCTCTCCTCGCTGCGCGGCCTGCCGCACGTCGGCGGGATCACCGGGCGGCACGACCCCGAGCGGGTGGTGCGCACCGTCGCCGAGCTCAACAGCATCCTCAACCGCCGCGAGCAGCGCTTCGCCGAGCTCGGCATCGACTCCGTCGCGGCCTTCCGCCGCCGGCTGGCCGCCGGCGAGCTGTCGGACGAGCCGCACGGCGACGTCTTCCTGGTCATCGACGGCTGGAACACCGTCCGCCAGGAGTTCCCCGACCTCGCGCCCGCGCTGACCCTGATCGCCCAGCGCGGCCTCAACTACGGCATCCACCTGATCGTCGGCACCACCCGCTGGGGCGAGGTCACCAGCGCGCTGCGCGACCTCCTCGGCACCCGCTTCGAGCTGCGGCTCGGCGACCCGGTCGACTCCGCGATCGGCATGCGGGCCGCCGGCCGGGTGCCCAACGTCCCCGGCCGGGGCCTCACCGCGGACGAGATGCACTTCCTCACCGCACTGCCCCGCACCGACGGCAGCGGCACCGCCGAGGACCTCGGCGAGGGCGTCGCCGACCTGGTCGACGCCGTCGCCGAGCACTGGACCGGCCCGCGCGCGCCGGAGATCCGGATGCTGCCGCTGCACCTGCCCGCCACCGCGCTGCCCGCGCCCGAGGGCCGGCTGCGCATCCCGCTCGGCCTCCAGGACGTGGCGCTCACCCCGCTCTGGCACGACTTCGAGGAGACCCCGCACCTGGTGGTGGTCGGCGACAGCGAGGCGGGCAAGACCAACCTGCTGAAGCTGGTCGCCGCCGCCGTCACCACCGCCTACCGGCCCGACGAGGCGCGGATCATGCTGATCGACTACCGCCGGGTGCTCCAGGAGGCGGTGCCCGAGGAGTACCGGCTGGGCCACGCGGTCTCCGTCGACGTGCTGCGCCAGATCGTCGACGGCGCGGCCCGGGCGATGGCCAACCGGCTGCCCGGCGCCGACATCGCCCCGGCCCGGCTGCGGCTGCGGGACTGGTGGGAGGGGCCCGAACTGTTCATCGTGGTCGACGACTACGAGCTGGCCGCCGGCTCCTCCGGCGGCCTCGGCAACCACCCGTTCGGGCCGCTGCTCGACTACCTGGCCCAGGGCGTCGAACTCGGCCTGCACCTGATCGTCGCCCGCAGCGCCAACGGCATCGGGCGGGCCGCCTCCGACCAGCTGCTGCGCAAGCTGGAGGAGGTCAACACCCCGGCCCTGCTGCTGTCCTGCCCGCCGAGCGAGGGCTACCTGTTCGGCAACACCAAGCCCCGGACCTTCCCGGCCGGGCGCGGCCTGTACATCACCCGGCGCCGGACGGTGCAGGTGCAGACCGCCCTGGTGGAGCCGGGCGAAGGCTGAACCCGGTGCGGGGGCGGGCCCGTTGTCCCGGATGACACGCCCGGCGGCCCCGGCCGGGCGGGGGGAGGGCGGAACCATGAGCACGGCAGCGCACCCGGCCGGGAACCCGGCGCGGCGCCGGCTGGGCCTCCGTCGGGCCGCCGCCCCCGCCCCCGCTCCGCCGCCCGCCGACCTGCACCGGGTCGGCCCGCACTTCGTGATCGCCCCCGGCGGGGGCGGCGAGGGCGCCGACCCGGCGGCCCCGCCCGCCGAGCTCAGCGCCGCCCTGGGCCGGCTCACCCCCGTCGCCCGGACGGTCACCGTGCTCGCCGCCGCCCCGGACGCCCCCGCCGTCCTCTTCGCCCGCCTCGACGAACTGGCCCGCACCGCCGCCACCCGGGACGCCACCGCCCTCGTGCTCGCCGCCTCCGGCCTGGCCGCCGCCGCCCCGGACGGCGGGCCCCGGCCCGCCCAACGGATCGCCGAACTGGCCGGGCTCGGCGTCGTCGCACCGGACGGACTGGTCACCCTCCGGCCCGACGGCACCCTGCTGACCACCGGCCCGGCCGACGGCGACGACGCCTCCTGGTGGCTCTGCACCCCGGCCGGGGAACTGCGCCGGCTCGGACCGCGCTGGCCGCTGCCGACGGCTCCCGCACCCCACACGCCCGCACCCCACACGCCCGATCGGCCCATCACCGCCGGACCGGAGCACCCCACCGACCCCCTGGTGACCGCACTGCCGCACGGCTACTGGCTCCGCACCGAGCCTGCCCCCGACGGCCCGCCGGACGCCCTGACCCGCGCCACCGCCGACGACGCCACCGTGCTCCTGATCGTCGGCCACCCCGGCAGCCCGCTCCCCCCGGCCGCCGAACTCGCCGCCCGGATCCGCCCGTTGCTCCCCGACGCGTCGGCCGAGCCGCTGCTCAGCACCCCCTGGGCCGGCACCGGAGCGCTCACCGCCCTCGCCGCCGGACTCGCCGCCGAACTCGGCCGGGACGTCCGGGCCGCCGTCGGCCTGCCGATGCGCACCGCCGCCGGCCACTCCGCCCGGCTGCTCACCGCCGACGGCGCCCCGGCCTGGGAGCCCTGGCTCACCGAACTGACCGCCACCGCCGACCCCGGCCCCGAACCTGGCCCGGACTCCGGCCGCGGCCGCATCGTCGCCTCCGCCTGGCGCACCACCCCCGACGGCCCGGCCAGCTGCGGACCGGCGTGCTACCGGGCCCCGGTCCCTGACTGGTGCCTGGAGGCCGTCCCCGCCGGCCTCTGGCTGCGCCCCGACGGCCCGGTCCGGGACCGCGGCCCCCGGCTGCGCGATCCCGACCCGGCCCGCCCGCTGCTGCTCGTCGGCACGGACGGCGCGGAGCTGCCCCCGGCCGTCCTCACCGCCCTGGACGAACTGCTGGCCGCCCTCACCGAGCCGGACGCCCCCACCCCTGAACCCCTCCTGCTCGGCACCGCCCCCGCCAGGGAATCGACCACCACCGAGGAGCCCCCACCCACCGCCCGTCTGCTCACCCCGGACCCCAACGCCGACCCCGACGCCGACCCGCAACTCCCCGCCCCCGCCACCGAATCGGCCAGCGAGTCGGCCACCACCGAGGAGCCCCCGCCCCCGGCCCGCCTGCTCACCCCGGGCCCCTCCGCCGACCCCGGCCCCGGCCGCCCGAGCACCCCCGCCGAACGCGCCGCCTTCCGCGCCCTCCTCGGCGAGCACTTCCAGCGCTGCGCCAGCCGGGCCGAGCAGGTCGCCATGCGCCTCCCGGCCCTGCGCTCGCACGCCCGCGACGACCTGAAGAGCGACCTCGCCGCGGTCTACCTGCACCACGTCGACACCGGCGTCCCGGTGCCGCGCGGCGAACTCGTCGAGGCGGCCCGCCGGGGCGCCCCCGGCCCGCTGGACCCGTACCTGGCCTGCCTGGGCTCCGGCCTGCGCCGGCTGCCCAACCACCGCGGCGCCGTCCTGCTGGGCGCCGACGCGGGCGAGGAGGAACTGCGCCACTACGCCCCGGGGGCGCTGCTGGTGGAGCCGGCACCGGTGGTCGGCACCCCGGCGGCCGAGGTGGTGCCGGGGACGTCCGTCGAGTTCCTGGTCTGGTCCGCGACCGGCCGCCGCACCTCGGTGGTCGCCGAGGACGGCGAGCCGGAGGTGGTCTTCCCGCCCGGCTCGCACTTCTCCGTCCTGGCGGTCCTGCCCGCCGCCGAGGACCGCCCCACCCGCGTCCTGCTCCGCGAACTCGGCCCCGCCCCCGACCGAGCCCCCGACCGCGACGCCCAGGCCCGCGAACGCCTCCTCGGCTGGCAGTCCCGCCGTGACCTCCTCCCCCCGGACCAGCTCCGCCCGCCGACCCGCCCCGCCCGCCTCCACCTCACCCCCGGCGTCACCACCACCCGCTGACCGGGTCACCGGACCGGGTGGCCCGCCGCGCACGGCCGGGTGCCCGGAGCTAGCGTCGACAGCACGTCAACGACGTTCCCTCCACTCCCGATCAGGAGAATCCCATGGCGGCTGACGCTGCACAGGTGGCACCCGACGTCTACAAGGTCCTCTTCGAGAACGACCGGGTGCGGCTGATCGAGGCCCGGCTCCAGCCCGGTGTCACGACAGCCATGCACCACCACCGCGACAACCTCGTCTACAACCTCGCGGACGGGACGGTCGCCTTCACCGACGAGTCCGGTGGAACCGTCGAGGTCCCGCTCGCGGCCGGCGAGACGATGTGGTTCCCGGCCGTGGACCACTCCACGCACAACACCGGGAGCACCGAGGTCCGCTCGCTGCTGTTCGAGCTGAAGTAGCAACACCGCCCGCTGATTCCGCACTGCTCCGAGTGGCGCCCACGGGTGGTGTGCGTCCCCCCACCGTCCCAGGCTGGCGTACGCGGTGCGCGCCCGAACCGTGCGACGGCGGCCGGCGCCACCCGGCGTCGCCCCGACCGGGGCGGCCAGGGACCTCGGAGAAGCGGAACCACATGGCAGAACAGGGCATCGAACAGGGTTGCCTGCCGCCCGATCGCGGGATCGGCAGGTCGGTACGAAGGTGGGCGCAGCGCCGGTACGCACGGGGACGCTCCCGGGGTGCGCCCACCGGGGCCTCGCTCGTCGCAGCCGCGCTGGCCTTCCTGGCCGCGGCCGGACCGACACCGAGCTGCGCGGCCGCGCCGAGCAGCGCAGCGACACCGAGCAGTGCGGCGGCACCGGCCGACCGGGGGCAGCAGTCGGGCGGCCCGGCGCGGTTCGTGCCGGGCCCCTGCCCCAGCAGGCCCGAGCCGGTCCCCGGGCGGTGCGGGTTCCTGGAGGTGCCCGAGAACCGGGAACGACCCGGCGGGCGGACCATCCGGCTGGCCGTCGCGATCGTCCCGGCCGCGTCCACCACGCCGGCCGGGGACCCGGTGGTGTTCATGGAGGGCGGCCCCGGCGGCGACGCGTTCGGGGCCATCCCCTTCCTGATCGACTCCGGGGTGAACGGGGATCGCGATCTGATCGTCATGGCCCAGCGCGGAACGCTCCATTCGCAGCCGAGCCTCGCCTGCCCCGAGATCGACCGCTTCAACGCGGCCGCCGCGGGGCTGCCCTACGACGCGCCGTCGACCGGACGGCTCCTGGTGGGCGCGGCCGGGGAGTGCCGGGACCGTCTGGCGGCCGAGGGCATCGAGCTGAGCGCCTACAACACCACCGAGAACGCCGCGGACTTCGCCGACCTGCGCGCCACGCTGGGCATCGAGTGGTGGAACGTCTACGGGTACTCCTACGGCACCGACCTGGCCCTCACCTACCTGCGCCGGCACCCCCACGGGATCCGCTCGGTGACGATCGACTCGGTCACACCTCCGCAGATCGTGAGCCTGCCCTGGACCTGGGACAGCGCCCAGGAGGGCATCAACACGATCTTCGCGGCGTGCGAGGCCCAGCCGCGCTGCAAGAGCCGCTACCCGGACCTCGCGGGCACGCTGACCGAGCAGGTCCGCCGGCTGGAGGCGAACCCCCTCACGCTGACGGTGCAGCGGCCGGGCGGAGGGAGCCCGGTGAAGGTCGTCCTCGACGGGGGCGCGCTGGTGAACCTGCTGGTCGCCGACGGCGGCGCCCTGCCGGCCGTCGACGTCCCCGCGGCGCTCGACGAACTCGCCCACGGCAACCCGGAGCGCTTCGCGCAGGCCCAGGCCGCCGGCGCGACGCCCGCCGTCGGGGAGACCGCCCACGGCCTGACGCAGTCGGTGGCGTGCGCCGAGTGGGTGCCCGGCTTCTCGGAGTCCGACGTCCTGGCGGCGGGGCGCCGGGCGTTCCCCGGCTGGCCGGACACCGTCCTGGCCCATGCCCCGCAGCTGCCCTTCGAATACGACGTGTGCCGCGTCTGGAACGTCCCGGACCGCACCGCGGTCCAGCGGATCGCCACCGTCAGCGACGCGCCGACGCTCATCATCTCCGGAACCTTCGACGCGAAGACCGGGGCGAGCTGGGGCCCGTACACCGGCCGGACGCTGTCCCGCTCGACCGCCGTGCAGATTCCCGGAATCGGCCACTTCGTGGTCCCCCAGTCGCCCTGTGCGCAGGCCGTCCTGGCCTCCTTCCTCGCGGATCCGACCACACCGCCCGACACCTGCTGCGTGGCCGGACTCGAGCCGAAGCCGTTCACCATCACCCCTGAGCCGGAGAGAACATGACGTCCATCCGCCCGCCCCACCACCGACGCCTCGCGCGCCGGCTCCGGACCACGCTCTCCGGGGCCACGGCCGGTGTCCTGTTCCTCGGCCTCGCCGCGCTGCCCGCCCGGGCCGAGGACGGCCACGAGGCGCCACTCGGCACGGTCGCCCGGACGGTGGGCCACGCCCACTACGAGCCGGGCCCCTGCCCGCGGACGGCGGACCCGATCCCCGCGCTGGGGAGGGCCCGCTGCGGAACGCTCACCGTGCCCGAGGTCCGGTCCCGGCCCGACGGGCGAACGATCACCCTCGGAGTCGCGATCATCCCCGCGGCCACCAGGAGAGCGGCCCCCGACCCGATCGTGTGGCTCGCCGGCGGGCCCGGCGACGACGCCGTCTCCGAGATCCCGCTGGCGCTCAACGGCGCCCTGAACCACGACCGGGACGTGATCTTCATGTCCCAGCGCGGGACCTACTCGGCCGACCCGCAGCTCACCTGCCCGAACATCGACGAGTTCAACGCACGCGCCCTCGACCTGGTCTACGGTGCGCCGTCCACCGGGCGCCTGCACGTCGAGGCGACCCGGGAGTGCCGCGAGCAGCTGGTGGGCCGCGGGGCCGACCTCAGCGCCTACGACGGCACCGAGAGCGCCACCGACTACGCCGAACTGCGCGCCACGCTGGGCGTCAGGCAGTGGAACGTGTTCGGCATCTCCTACGGCACCGACCTGGCGCTCCAGTACATGCGCCTGCACCCGCAGGGCATCCGCTCGGTCGGCATCGACGGCGTCCTGCCGCCCTCGCTGGCCGGCGGCGCCGTCACCTGGAAGGCGGCACGCGAGGGCTTCGACGGCCTGTTCGACGCCTGCGCGCAGCAGCCCGCCTGCCACACCCGCTATCCGGACCTGAAGGCCACCTTCGAGCGGCTGGTCGTCGAGCTCGAAGCCCGACCGGTCACCACCACGGTCACGGTCCCGGGTCAGCCGGCGCCGGTCGAGGTCGTGCTGGACGGCGGGACCCTGGTGAACTGGCTGGTCTCCGCCACCCACCTGGCGGCCGGGGTGCCGCGCTCGATCGACGAGCTGGCCCACGGCAACCCGCAGCGGATCGCCGAGCAGTGGGCGGGCGGCAAGCTCAGCCCGCAGGCCGTCGGGAGGGTCTCCCACGGGCTCTCCTACGGCGTCTTCTGCCGCGAGTGGACACCGTTCGAGAGCGAGGACGACGTGATCCGGGCCGGGCGGCAGGCGTTCCCGTCCTTCCCCCGGTCGGTGCTGGCCAACGCGCCGCTGCTCGCCTGGCTCCACGACGACTGCCGCGCCTGGGACGTGCCGGCCGCCCCGCCTTCGATCCGGGACGTGACGCACAGCGACATCCCGACCCTCGTCCTGTCGGGCGGGTTCGACGCCCAGACCGCGCCGAGCAGCGGGCCGTACGCCGCCCGCACGCTGAGCCGGTCCACCGAGGTCACCGTCCCCTACGTGGCCCACGTGGTCTTCGCCGACTCACCGTGCGCGCAGGCGATCACCCGCTCGTTCTTCGACACGCCGACCGCGCCGAACACGGAATGCCTCGCGTGTCTCCAGCCGCCGGAGTTCGAGATCGCGCCGTAAGGAGCCGTAACGAGGCGGTCAGCAGGTCGGCGGTGGCGGGGCGTTCGCGCTCCGCCACCGCCGACCTGCCTCACTCGGCTGCCGGCTGCGGGGTGAGCCGGCGCAGACCGCGGCGGTCGTAGTAGCGGGTCATCGCGAAGCCGAAGACCAGCGCGGCGACCGTCCCGACCGCGATCATGATCCAGGCCCGGGTCAGGCCGGCGTCGCCGCGGGCGTCGAAGAAGAGGATGGACCGCGTCCCGACGCTCAGTTGGTGCATCGGCTCGAAGATGCCGAGGAACCGGTAGAAGGCGGGGGTGGCCTCCAGCGGCACGGTCGCCCCGGAGGAGGGCAGGGCGAGGGCGATGAAGACGAACATCGAGACCAGCTGCCCGATCCCGCCGAAGGCCGCGTTGATGGCCTGCACGCCCAGCCCGACGGCGACGATCGCGCAGTAGGAGAAGATCCACAGCAGCGGCAGGTGCGAGGCGTCCATCCCGAGGACGCCGACCGTGGCCGCCATCAGCAGGCTGGTGGTCAGCAGCGAGATCCCGGCGGTCATCACCATCTTGAGCAGCAACGTCTGGGTGCGGTTGATCGGGACGGTCGGGCGGCGGGCGTGCCAGGGGCCGATCTCGTTGTCGGCGTAGCCGAGCGCGGTGTCCACACCGCTGTTGATGATGTTGCCGCCGATGAAGCCGCAGAGGACGAGCAGCAGCGCGTAGTAGAAGGAGCTCAGGCCCAGGCCGCTCTGTCGCCCGATCGGGTGGCCGACGGCGGTGGTCACGGCGACGGGGTCGACGAGCAGCAGCCGGGTGGTCGGGGTCGCGTTGGGCACGGCGGCGCTCAGCTGCTTGCCGATGGTCTGCGAGGCCTGGTGGGCGGCGGCCTGGTTGATCTGCGAGGCCAGCGAGGAACCCAGGCTGCCCAGGCCGGGGTTGGTCAGCACGCTGATCGTCGGGCGGACGGTCGCCCCGTCGGTGGCCAGGGCCGCGACGGAGGCGGTGAAGTCCTCGGGGACGACCAGCGCGCCGAACACCTTGCCGGAGTCCATCGCCTCCTGGGCGGCGGCCCGGTCCATCCGGCGCCAGTCGACGGTCTTCCCGGGGCTGCTGGCGACCACCGCGTCGGTGAGCTGCTGACCGATGTTCTGCTGCTGCCCGGGCAGCGGGGGGCTCTTGTCCTGGTTGACGAGGGCGATCGGCAGCCGGTGCAGGTTGCCGTTGGGGTTGAGGATGCCGCCCATGTAGAGCAGCGACAGCAGCAGTGCGACCAGCCCGCACAGCACGGTCGGCACGAGCCAGAGCCTGGCGTGCCGCAGCAGCGCGCCGGCCCGGGCCGGCCGGCCGGGCGGCGGTGGGGTGTCCGGGGTCATCGGCGTTCGGTCGCCGGCCGGGGTGAGGACGACCCGGACGTCGCCGCCGGGACGGCCCGCGCCGCCCTGCCGGGCCCCGCCCCGGCGGTGCTCACGACTTCCCGCCCGCGCCGCCGACGGAGACCACGTGGGCGGTCGTCGGCCCGTCGGGGGCCTGGTAGTCGACGGTGTCGCCGGCCCGGCGGCCGAGCAGCGCCTGGCCGAGCGGGCTGTCGGAGGTGACCAGGCTGGTGTTCAGGGCCTCGGCGAGTTCGCCGACCTCGACGGTGTCCTCCGTCCCGTCCGCGAACCGCACCGTGACGGTGCTGCCGACGCCGATGGTGTCGGTCTTCGGTGGCCCCGCGAGGTCCGCCTCGCGGAGCCGCCCGGTGATCTCGGTGATCTGGTCGTCCAGCCGGGCGAGGCGGTCGGCGCGCTGCAACTCGTCGGCCTGGTCGGCCCGGTCGCCGGGCTCCTCGCCGCCGCTCAGCGTGGCCGCGACCTGCGCCCGGTCGGCGCGCAGCTCGGTCAGCTTCCGCTCCAGCGCCGCACGGTCGACGTCGCTGATGGGCTCGGGTCCACCGGTCATTACCGCTCCTGTCGTGCAGGCGGCACGGTCGGGCGCCGCTCCTCCGTTTCCATTGCGGCACGCCACCGGGGCTCCGGCAACTTGCCACCGTGGCGAGGACGTGTCTGACAATTCCCGCCGGGCGCGCGAACTGTCAGACGCGCCCTACGGCAGTGCGTCGTAGGTGTAGACCGCGGAGAGGTCCAGCACGGAGCGCGGGGTGGCGGCGGGGCCGGAGGTGACGGTGCCGAGGGGGGAGACGATCGGGTCGTCGATGCGCTCGCCCAGGTAGGTGGCGGCGGGGGCGGTCATGTCCGGGGCGTAGAGGGGGCCGTAGCGCTTCAGCCAGCCCTGCCAGATCCGGTCCACGTTGCAGTGGTGCAGGTAGAACAGCGGGTCGTTGGGCGAGGTGGCGGGGCCCATGTCGCCGCCGATCCAGACGTGCACCTGGTTGTGCAGGTGGACGGGCTGGCTCGGGTCCTTCGGCAGCCAGCCCTCCAGCCGGTTGCGGAAGCCCTCCGAGGAGGCGTTGAAGTCGCGCACGTCGTAGCGGTCCGCCGGGGCGGCGCCGGGCGGCGGGGCGAAGTCCAGGGCGCCCTTGACCTGGGCACCGGTGGGCAGGGTCCGCCAGCCGAACGGCGGCGGTTGCGCGAAGGAGCGGCGCAGGCCCCGGCTGGTCTGGACGAGCCGCATGCCGCTCGGGTCGCTCTCGATCCGGACGGTGAAGGTGGCCGGGTCGGTGCGGTGGTAGGCGAACGGCCCGGTGGTGACCGGGTCGCCGTCGCCGCCGAGGTGGCCGAAGATCGCGGCGTCGGCCGGCGAGCCGAGGTCGCCGTCCGCCGACCAGTCCCAGTACGGCAGGGCGAAGTCCGGCTTGTGCAGCACCCGTTGGAGGTTGGCCTCCAGCAGGCCGAGCATCACCCGGTGCCACGGCAGGAAGATCGGCCCGCGGTGGGCGGCGTTGCGCACCATCGGGTTCCCGTGCGGCGGGATCGGGGTCGTCATGGTCTTGCCGTGCCAGATCACGAACAGGTCGTAGGTGCGCACCGGGGTGTCCGGGCCGGCGATGCCGAACTGGCGGGTGGTGTGGCGGCCGACCTCCTGCTTGAGCAGCAGGATGCCGCGGACGTAGTCGTCCCGCGCGGTCTGGTCGGTGAGGATGTTGCGGCGGACGACGGCCATCTCAGTGACCCCCTCGGAAGGCGTCCGGGTAGCTGTTGATCAGCACCCGGACGGCGTCCACCGCCGAGACGAACTGGTAGGCGGGCAGGGCGTGGCAGGAGAGCATGCCGCTGTCGTCCACGTCCAGCCCGGCCGTCAGCGGCCGGTCGTCCACGGTGATCTCGTAGGTCGTGGTGATCACGATCCGGTGGCCCTGGTACTCGGCCGTGCGGACGGACTTCGCCGGGCCGTGCTCGTGGTCCATCGGCGGCGCCGGCAGCCCGGCGAGGTAGTTGCCGAGGCTGTCCGGCGCGGCGGCGGCGGTCAGGTCGGTCGGGTCGACGGTGTGGTCCATGCTGCCTCCTGGCGGCTCTCGCTCCCCCGCCCCCACCATCGCGCCACCACCCGTCCCCCGCAGCTCGGGGCTGCGGGGGGCGGGGTACTGCGAGGTGGGCTCAGCCGTCGATGCGGTGCTGGCTCCAGAAGGAGGTCAGGTCGACCGTGCTGGCGGCCTGTGCGGCGGCCTTGAACTCGGCGGTGGTGGAGACGCCGTACCAGTGGGACTGCGCGTAGTCGTGCAGCAGCCTGGTCATGGCGGTGTCGCCGAGCTGGCGGCGCAGGTCGTGCAGGGCGCACTTGCCGTAGCCGTAGACGACGGTGGAGTAGCGGGAGGAGTTGGCGTCCCAGTACGCCATCGAGTTGGTGATCCGTTCGGCGGAGGAGGCCCAGGAGACGCTGTTCCAGCAGCCGTTGCCGGACTTGCCGAGGGCGAGGTCGGTGGCGTAGTCGGTGAACGCCTCGTCGAGCCAGGGGCTGGTGTACTCGTCGTCGCCCACGATGCCGTAGAACCACTGGTGGCCGATCTCGTGGGTGAGCGCGGTGGTGCTGACCAGGTCGAGGACGAAGCCGGGGTACTCCATGCCGCCGAACCAGAAGTTGTTGTCGATCACCGCGTCCAGCTCGCCGTAGGGGTAGGCCCCGAAGCGCTGGGCGTGGGAGTCGACGGCGGAGGTGGCGGTGGAGAGCATCGACTGGGCGTCCGAGGAGCTGATCCCGGCCACCGAGTAGACGTTGACCTTGACGCCGGCCGGCGAGGTGCCGGATATCCTGCTGAACGGCCCGGCGGCCCAGGCGAAGTCGCGGACCTTGCTCGCCGTCGCCTTGGTGACGGTCCGCCCGGCGGCGCCGGGGGTGTCCACCGAGGTCCCGGTGGCGGGCACCAGCAGGCTCGACGGGTGGTCGAGCGTGACGGTGAAGTCCGCGGCCAGCGAGTAGAAGGACTCGCCGTTGTTGGTGTACGGGTCGAGGTGCCAGCCGGCCGCGTCGCGGATGGCCAGCACCGGCAGGGCGTTGCCGAGGAAGTTGAACGCCCCGTCGTGGCCGAAGCGGTCGGCGCCGCTCGGCACCGCGATGGCGAGGTCGAAGCCGACCGTGCCGCTCTGCCCCTGGGCCAGCGGCGCGGGCAGGGTGATCTTCAGCGCGGTGCAGTTGACCGAGAGCGCGGCGGGCGTGCCGCCGGTGACCTTGCTGACGGTGATCGGGGTGGTGCCCGGGCAGCTGCCGTGCCAGTTGTCCCAGAGCCGCAGGTACACCTCGTTGAGCGGGGCGGCCGAGGCGTTGGTGAAGTTCACGCTCTCGTGCCCGGTCCAGTTGGCCCCGGTGCTGTCGCTGCTCAGGTCGGCGGTGTAGCCGGGCGCGGCCGGGGTGCGGGTCGCGTCGCCGGGCTGCGGCGGGGTGGTGCCGCCGCCGGAGACGTCCAGGGTGATGTCGTCCAGCACGAAGCTGGTCTGGAGGCTGGAGTCCTCGGCGCCGGTGAAGGCGAGCGTGACGGTCTGGCCGGCGAAGGCGGAGACGTCGATGCTCTTCTGCACGTACCCGGCCTTGGCGTCCAGGTTGGAATAGGTCGCCAGGGTGGTGGTGCCGAGTTTGACGGTGAGTTTGTCGTACGCGGTGCTGGTGGTGGTCTCGGCGGTGTCGACGTGCAGCCAGAAGCCGAGGGTCGCGGTGCCGCACCCGGTGGGGAGGGTGACGGACTGCGACAGGGTTTCGGTGTGGGTGGAGCCGTAACCGTCCAGCCAGGCGTAGGAGTTGCCGCTGTGGGCGCTCTGGCCGGTGTCACTGGTGATCGTGCCGCTGTCCGCCGTCCACGGCGAACCGCCGGACTCGAAGCCGCCGTTGGCGACGACCTGGGCGGCCGTGCAGTCCGCGGCGCTCGCCACGTTGGGGGTGGCGAGTGCCGTCGTACCGGCGGCGGCGAACAGGGCGGCGGCGGACAGGAAACGCAGGATTCTGCTCATCGGAGCCTCTCGGAGGAGTGGGCCGGGAGAAGCAGCGTGACAGCAACACCGCACTGTTCGAAAGGGTCATGACAAAGAGTCGAGTGGGCAGGGTCCCGGGTGGCGGTGCGCGAGCGCTGAGCGGCTACCCGTCGCCCAGCTCGGCGCGTACGCCGAGCAGCCGCACCGGGCGGTCCTGGTCGAAGCGTTCCAGCGCGGCCAGGGCGGCCCGGGCGATCTCGGCGGGGTCGCGGGTCGGCGCGGGCAGGGTGAGGCCGTGGGTGTGGGTGAGGAAGGGCGCGAAGCGGATCTTCACCGTGACCCGGACGGCGGGGCGCCCGTCCTCGGCCACGTCCCGGGCCACCCGCCCGGCCAGCACGGCGACCTGCCGGCCGATCTCCGCGCGGTCCACCAGGTCGTGCTGGAAGGTGGTCTCCCGGCTGTGCGACCGCGCGACGTGCGGGGCGGCGGTGACCTCGGTGTCGGCGGCGCCGTGCGCGAGCGCCCGGTACCAGGGCCCCATCGTCGGCCCGAAGCGCTCGGCGAGCCGCTCCGGGTCGGCCCCGGCCAGCTCGCCGACCGTTCCGATGCCGGCCCCGGCCAGTTTCCGGGCGGTCTTGGCGCCGATGCCCCACAGCGCGTCGGTCGGGCGGTCGGCCATCACCGCGGCCCAGTTCTCGCCGGTGAGCCGGAAGCGCCGCCCGGCGGCCGGTCCGCCCGCGGCGGCCGGCTTGGCGAAGCCGGTGGCCAGCTTGGCGCGCAGCCGGTTGTCCCCGATGCCCACCGAGCACCACAGGCCCGTCGCCATGCGGACCGCCGTGCGGATCCGGTCCGCCAGCTCCTCCGGGTCGTCGGTGTCCGCGCCGACGAAGGCCTCGTCCCAGCCGAGTGCCTCCACCACCACCGGGAACCGGCGCAGGGCGGCCAGGAAGCGCTCCGAGGCCTCCCGGTAGGCCGGCGCGTCCACCGGCAGGAACACCGCGTCCGGGCAGCGCCGGGCGGCCACCCGCAGCGGCATGCCGGAGTGGACGCCGTACGCCCGCGCCTCGTACGAGGCGGTGGACACCACGCCGCGCGCGGTCGGGTCGCCGGTGCCGCCGACCACGACCGGCCGCCCGCGCAGCTCCGGCCGGCGCGCGACCTCGACCGCGGCGACGAACTGGTCGAGGTCCACGTGGAGCACCCAGTGCGCGGACAGGGCTTCGGACACGGCTTCAGTATGTGCGCGCGCCGAAGCGGCCGCCCCTCCCGGAGGAGGAGGCGGCCGCGGGGCGGGGCGTCAGGCCAGGCGGCCGACGTGGGCGAGGGCGCGCTTGAGCAGGATGCCCTGGCCGCCCGGCATCTCCTGCTGCACCAGCGGCGAGGCCGCCTCCTCCGGGCTGAACCAGACCAGGTCGAGCGCGTCCTGCCGGGGGCGGCAGTCGCCGGCCACCGGGATGACGTAGGCGAGCGAGACGGCGTGCTGGCGGGGGTCGTGGAACTCGGTGGCGCCCAGGGTCGGGAAGTACTCCGCGACGGTGAACGGCTGGAGCGAGACCGGGATCCGGGGCAGCGCCACCGGGCCGAGGTCCTTCTCCAGGTGCCGTACCAGCGCGTCCCGGATCCGCTCGTGGTGCAGCACCCGGCCGGAGACCAGGGTGCGGCTGACCGTACCGTCCGGGCCGATCCGCAGCAGCAGCCCGATCTCGGTCACCTCCCCGGCGGCATCGACGCGGACCGGCACGGCCTCGACGTAGAGGATCGGCATCTTGGCCCGTGTGGTCTCCAGCTCCTCGGGAGCGAGCCAGCCGGGCGTGGTTTCCGTGATGTCAGACACCGACTGATCGTACGATCTCCCGCGCCCGGCACGCCGGGTGACCCACCGTCCGTCAGAGGAACACCAGGGCGGCCAGGCCGAGGTGGACGCCGCCGGTGAGCCGGGACAGCCGGCGGTCGCGGCGCGGTGTGCCGCGGAGCCGGCCGGTGAGGGCGGCGCCGAGCAGGGCGTAGCCGAGGTCCAGGGTGAGGGCGATGGCCAGGAAGACCAGACCGAGGACGAGCATCCGGGCCCGGGTCTGCCCGGGCGGCAGGCCGGTGGGCAGGAACTGCGGCAGGAACGCCAGGAAGAAGAGCACCACCTTGGGGTTGAGCAGGTTGACCAGGACGGCGTCGCCGTAGACCCGGAGCAGCCGCTGCCGGTCCGGCCGCTCCTCGGGAGCGGTGGCGGACGGGTGGTGCCGCAGCGCGCGGACGCCCAGGTGGCAGAGGTAGCCGGCGCCCGCGTAGCGCAGGGCGGCGAGGGCGGCCGGGTGGTCGGCGACGAGCGTCGCCAGCCCGCCGACGGCGGCGAGGACGTGCAGCAGGGTGCCGGTCTCCACGCCGAGGGCGGAGACCAGGCCGGCCCGCCGCCCCTCCTGGACGCTGCGGGTGACGATGTGGACCAGGTTGGGCCCGGGCACGGCGACCAGGGCGAGCGAGGCCAGCGCGAAGGCGACGAGTGAGGTCATCCGCGCTCCAGTGCGGTGGGCAGAAGGCCGAGCGGCGGGGCGCCGAGGTCGAACAGGGCGCGGTGGAAGCGGCGCAGCGAGAAGGCGCCGCCCCAGCGCGCCTCGGCCCGGGCGCGGAGGTCGAGGATGGCGAACTTGCCCCAGGTGTACCGGCCGTAGGTGGGGTCGAACAGGCCGCGCTCGGCCTCGTGCCGGGCGGCGGGGCCGGCCAGCGCGACGTCCTCGGTGAAGCGCGCCTCCGCGTCCGCCAGGGTCATCGCCCCGGTGTGCAGGCCGATCGCGCAGGCGAAGCGGGTGACCCGGCGCAGCGCGTCCTGGGCGACCGCGACGGCGACCCGCGGATCGCCGTCGCGGAAGCCCTGTTCCAGCGCCAACTCCTCGCAGTAGTGGGCCCATCCCTCGATGAAGGCCTCGGAGTGCAGGGTGCGGCGGACGGCGCTGGTCGCCCGGCGCAGCGCCCTGAAGTGGCTGGCGTGCCCGGGGGCCACCTCGTGGACGGCCATGTTGGGCATCAGGGTCCGGTTGAAGGCGCCCGCCAGCCACTGGTCGCGCTCGGCCCGGTTCCAGCCGGTGTCGGGGAGGGTGACGCGGAAGCTCGCGGGGGCGTCGGGTTCGTCCGGCGCGGCCGCGAACAGACCTGCTGCCGAGCGGCGTTGGGAGGCGGGCATCGGCTCGACGACCACCTCGACGTCGTGGTCGGGCACCAGGTCCAGCCGGGCCGTCCAGGCGACGGTCTCGTCGACGAGCGCCGCGAACTCGGCCGGCAGGCCGTCCGCTTCGGGGTGGTCGGCCTGGAGCGCCCGGACGGTGTCGGCGGGCGGGGCCTCGGGGTCGACCCGGCGCAGCGACTCCGCCAGCAGGGCGCGCAGCCGGTCCCGTTCCGCGTCCACCCGGGCGGAGATCACGGTGAGGTCGACGGTGCAGGCCTCGGCGGCGCCGAGCAGCCGGGCGAGCGCGGGGCCGCCGAGCGCGGCGGCCGGCGGGCCGTCGGCGGCGGCCCGTTCCAGGTGGGTCAGCAGCCGGGCGTGCGCCCGGCCGGCGGCGGCGTGGACCGGGCCGCCCGTGGGGTCGAGGAAGGCGGCCAGCCCCCGGGCGAGCGGCAGCGTGGCTCCGGCCAGCGCGGCGGGCACCCGGTCCAGCGACTCGATCGCCGCGTCCACCGCGTCAGGCCAGTGGCGCAGTTGGGCCGTCCGGGCGGCGGCCCGCTCGGGCTCGGGTGCGTAGCGGCGGTCGTAGCCGGACAGGTCGAGGTTCTCGATGTGCCACAGCGGGTTGGTCCGGTGCAGTTCGAGCTCGCCGAAGCGGACCCGGAGGGCCTCCTCGGCGGCGGCCGCGTGCGCCTCGTCGTGCGGGTCCGGGTACGGCGCGGTCCCGGCGGGGCCGCCGAGCGCGGCGAGGCCGCGGCGCACGCCGTCCGGGGAGAGGTCCTGGACGGCTCCGTCGTACTCGTGCCGGCCGACGGCGTCCCGCGCGGCCGGGACGGACAGGTCGCAGATGGCGGCCAGTCGGGGGTCAGGGTTTGTGCTCGATGTCATGCCGTTAGCCTCGGACGGCGGCGGCGCGGACTCCCGTGCCAATGGAGGGGAAAGTGGACCGACTTCACGACCGACTTCACGACCGGCCTCGCGACCGGCCTCGCGACCGACCTCACGAAACGTCCGGGACGGCCGAGCCGGCCGGGCTGATCGACCTGCTGGGTGACTGGAGTGCGGCCGGGGGTCCGCTGTACCGGCGGCTCACCGAGGCGTTCGTCCGGGCCGTGCGCGCCGGGGACCTGCGCACCGGCGACGGCCTGCCGTCCGAGCGGCGGCTCGCCGACGCGCTGTCGGTCAGCCGCGCCACCGTGGTCGCCGCCTACGACGCGCTGCGCGGCGCGGGCCTGGTGGAGACCCGCCGGGGCAGCGGCACCCGGGTGTCGGGGGCGGCGGCCGCCCACCGGGCGCCGGCCGACGGGCGGGTGCGCGGCGGCCGGGCCACCGCGGTCATCCAGCGGCTGGTGGCGCAGCCGCCGGACGTCATCTCGTTGGGGCAGGCGGCCGAGGCCGGTGGACCGGACCTGGCCGGGGCGCTGCTCGACCTGGTCCGCGAGGACCTGCCCGGACTGCTCGTCGACGCGGGCTACCACCCGGCCGGGCTGCCCGCGCTGCGGGCCGCGATCGCCGACCACCACACCGCGCACGGCCTGCCGACCGGGCCCGAGCAGGTGCTGGTGACCACCGGCGCCACGCAGGCCGTCACCCTGTGCGCCCAGCTGTACCTCGGACGCGGCTCGACCACCGTCGTGGAGTCCCCCGGGTGGCCGGGCTGCCTGGACGTCCTCACCGCGGCCGGCTCACGGCTGGTCGGGGTCGAGCTCGACTCCGACGGCATCCGGATCGACCGGCTCGCCGCCGCACTGGCCGCCCACCGGCCCGCGCTGCTCTACGTGATGCCGACCTTCCACAACCCGACCGGCACCCTGATGTCGGCCGGACGCCGCCGCCGGGTCGCCGAACTCGCCGCCGCACACGGCGTCACCGTCCTGGAGGACAGCGCCCACGCGCCGGGCTTGGCCCCCGGGCAGGCCCCGCCGCCGATCGCCGCGCACCCGGCCGGGGGCACGGTCCTGACGGTCGGTTCGCTGGCCAAGGCGGTCTGGGGCGGGCTGCGGATCGGCTGGCTCCGCGCGCCGCAGGACGTCGTGGCGCGCCTCGCCCGGCTCAAGGCGTTGCACGACCTCGGCAGCCCGGTCCTGGACCAGGCCCTCGCCGCCCGGCTCCTCCCGGCCCTGCCCGCGCTCGCCCCGGAGCGGGAGCGCCTGCGCCGCGACCGGCTGGCCGTGATGACCGGACTGCTGGCCGAGCGGCTGCCGGACTGGCAGTGGCGGGAGCCGCGCGGCGGGTCCGTCCTGTGGATCCGGCTCCCGCGCGCCGCGGACGCCCGCGGCTACGCGCAGCTGGCCCTGCGCCACGGCGCCGAGGTCATCCCCGGCGCCGCCACGGACCCGACCGGCGCCCACGACGACCACCTCCGCCTGCCGTACGCCTTCGCCCCGGAGACCACGGCGGAGCTGGTCGGCCGGCTCGCGACGGCCTGGGCGGCGCTGCCGCGGCCGTAGGGCCTGTCGTCGAACTCCCGTCGTCCGCCCGGCAGGCGGGATGCCGGTCTCCGAGGTGGCGGCGGTCGAGGTGCGG